>JANLHZ010000063.1 GCA_024653775.1 Planctomycetota bacterium
TCCTGTGACGATCGCGGGCGCGATTAGCCTTAATCTCGGATTTCTTCAGGACGTGCGCTACGTGCAGGTCGTTCTGCCTCAGCAGGTCGATTACACCGCCACGCTAACCGTCAGCACCGCCGCGGAAGTGGTCGGGGTTTAGGACTCGCGAAATAGTATGTAACTATCTTACTCAAGTTGAAGTCCTGATAATCGCGCAGATCCGCTCTACTTCCGCGTCGGACAGATTGGGCGACGTCGGAAGTGTAAGCCCCCGCGCCGAGACGAAATCCGCGTTCGGGAACTTCTCGTCCGAAGCGTAAGGCGGCATTTCGCTCACGGGCAGAAACACCGGCCGCGAGTCGACCTCGCCCTCGCGCAGCTTTTCAGCGAGCTGATCGCGCGAAAGCCTGTAAGGCGCGTCCACGAGAATCGTTACAAGCCAGCAGACGCTCTCTTTCGACTTCCCGCGGGGCATGAAGCTGATTCCCGCGACTCCCGATAGGTTCGATTCATAGCGTTTCAGTATTCGCTGCTTCTTCGCAATCAGGCTGTCGATCTTCCGAAGCTGCGCGACTCCGAGCGCCGCCTGTATGTTCGTCATCCGGTAGTTGAAGCCGACGACGTCGTGGAAGTATCTGCGCTCGGGGTTCATCCCGTGGTCGCGAAGGATGCGCATCTTCCGCGCGAGTTCCTCGTTATCCGTCGTTACCATCCCGCCTTCGCCGGTGGTTATGATCTTGTTTCCGTAGAACGAGAAGCACGCCGCGTCGCCGATCGAGCCGACCTTCCGTCCGGAGACGCTCGCGCCGTGGGCTTCCGCCGCGTCCTCGACGACGAAAAGCGAATTTCTGCGCGCGATTTCCATCACCCGGTCCATGTCCGCTGGGAGGCCGTAGAGATGCACCGGGATTATCGCCTTCGTCCGCCGGGTTATCTTGCGTTCGATTTCCGCGGGATCGATGTTCCACGTCTCCCGGCTGACGTCCGCGAGAACCGCGCGCGCCCCGGTGTACGTCACAGCGTTCGCAGTCGCGATGAACGTAAGCGCGGGGACTATCGCCTCGTCGCCTGACGTAAGCCCCAGAGCCGCGAGCGCAAGGTGAAGCGCAGTCGTTCCGTTACTGGTGCTGATCGCGAATTTCGAGCCGCAGTACTTTGCGAAGAGTTCTTCGAAATCCCGGACGAACTGCCCTCCCGAGCTGATCCAGCCGCTCGCGACGCATTCGAACACGTTCATCATCTCCTCGTCCCCGAGGCTCGGCTCCGCGACCGGAATGAACCGCTCGGTGAAAATGTCCACCGGCTTCCCGGCTTCGTCGAGGAGCGGAATGTGCTTGATCTTGTGGCTGCGCTTCCGGATCAGTTCGTCGTCCTTCGACGTCGCTTTCATCGTGGTCGGGGACGCGTTCATAACGTCGCGGACCTTCAGATCGAGGGTCTTTCGCTCGATGACCTTCCTGCGGATGTCGCCGTCGGTGACGACGCCTATGAGGGTGCCGTCGTCCGCGAGCACGAGCGCCATCCCGAGCACGTCGCGTCCGATCGCGCTGAACGCCGCGAGAAGTTCGTCGTCGGGACGAACGCAGATTTTTGTAATGTCGCGCGTGGTTCGTTTCATCGGTCAGTAGTCAGTAACTAACAATTAACAATTAGTAATTAATAATTAATAATGAATAGTTGTCAGTTGTTAGTGCGTTTCCAATTCTCAATTCTCAATTATTAATTGTTAATTACCAATTACTCACCGCATATTCGAGCCGGAGCGAATCGACGATCGCGCCCTGCGCGGCTTTGTTTCTCAGAACATCGATCAGCCTCGTCATCTGATTCTGATCGCGGAAACTAAGCCCGCGCTCGGGCGAAACGAACGTCAGGGGCAGAATAGAATTGAAAGTGTCGTAGAGCAGCGAACCCTCACGCCCCGCGAGAAGGAATAGCTGCACGCGGTCCGAAGTCCATCCCGCCGGAATCATCGTCGGCGCGGGCCTCAGCTCTATCGGTTTCCTTTGATCCCAGTAGACTCCGGCTGCGCCAAGAATCTGCTCGTAGTCCGCAAGGGGAACGAGCCTCAGCCCGGAGCCGTCGAGCTGGAGTATGACGAGTTCCGCGGGCGGTCCGTGCTCGATGTAAAGGAAGTTCCGCTGCGCGGGCGGGCACGGATTCGCGAGCACATGCGCGTCGAGCACCGCGGAAGGAGCGAACGAGTCGAATATCGCGGTCATTTCCGCGAACATCGGATCGAACTTTTTCGTGATCGTTCTCCGGCTGCTGATCTCCGTCTGAAGCTGCGTGGACTCGCCGCCGCGCTGGGAGAGCGCGTTCATCCGGTTCTCGAGCATCTGGATCGCGCGATACCGGCTGTACATCTGGTCGTAGCTGTCCGCGAGGGCCTGCACGTCGGAATAAATGAACTTCTGCGTCTTTGCGAGCATTTCGCCTATGAAGGCCTGCTCCACCGGAGCGGTTCGCAGCGCCTTGAGCTGATCCCGGCGTTCGCGTAGAGTCTGGTAGAGCTGGTCCTCGCTAATCTCCTGCCTTGCGAATTTCCCCGCTGAGTCCGTAACGAACTGCCACGGAAGCAGAACGTCGCGCTGGGCGTCTATCTGGAACGTGTGCTCGAAAAGTCCGGAAGAATGGACTCCCGCGCGATCGACCGCGTTCGATACGGGAACGTTGATAGACGATCTGACGAAGTACGCGAGCGTCGCGACTCCCGCGGGAGTTCCGGGAAGCGAGCCGGAAAAACCGTTATAGCAGGTTTCGATGTCCTTCGCCGCGAAGTCCGCAATGGCCGCGAACGCGAACTCCCGCGCCTCCTTCTTCGAGACCTCCGGACTTCCGGACGTTGCGAGCGCGATTACCCGCACGAGATCCCCGGAGACTTCTGGTCCTGAAATCGCGCGGCAGTTTACCCCGGGCGGAATCGAAGGCGGCGGTAGCGGCTCAAGCTCCACATGTATGAAAGTATAATCCGGACCCGACGCGCACGAGCACATCGCAAGCAGCAGAATCGCGCTCGCCGCGAAACCGAATCTGATCTGAAATTTTTCCACCGTCGTTCTCCAGCAGTGCGTGATCTTGCGACGAAGTATAAAATCAGCGGAGCCGAATTCCAACAAGCGAAGGATGTAATCCAAAAACCGTATGACGAGGCTTCTTTGCCGCTATTCGATTTTTCGAATCGCTTCCCGCGCTGCGGCTTGAACTCGCGCCTCCTGCGCTTCGGAAAGTCCATAGCGACTACCGTCGATACTCGCGAGTCTTTCAAGCTCCGGAACCGCCCTCATCGCGGCGTCGCCAATGTTTCCGAGAGCTTCCGCGCAAAGTTCGGATACCGTAAACCATTTTCCAACGGGTGTGTATGCGTCGATGTAGTCGATGTATATCTCCGCGACATTCAGGTTGAAAATTTCGGAAATCAGCGCGTCGATCGCGGGCTCCGCGAGTTCCCCCATTTTCGAAAGCGCGTACGCGGCGGCCGCTTTGTGATCGTAATACAGATATCCGTTGTATTCAGCAGCTTCTGATTCAAGAAGACTGGTTAGAGGCACCAAAGCATTTTCGCCCAAGTGATGGAACTTCGTCAGAGCGACAGCGGCCAATGCTGATAACTTGCGCTCTTCGGCGACCCTGTACTTCGGGTTTTCGATAACTTCGATGAGTTTCATTTCCGTCTCTGGCGGCGCGTGTTGCGCGTACATTGTTACGAACATGATAGCTGCTGAATTTGACCATGTATTTATGAATTCGTTGCCTTCTATTATAGCGACAATCTTATCAAAGCGCTCAAACGATGGCTCGCCGATGTTCGCGAGGGCGAGTATTGCTTCGCGATGTACCATACCTCCTGTGACGTCACGTTGGTCAAGTAGATTGGCAAGATCATCTATTGCTACCCAGCTTGATGAACCGATTTTTCCGAGAGAAATGGCGGCTTCCCTACGAACGATATGGTGTTCGTCTGTAAGCAAATTCCGCAGTCCGGGAATAGCCTCTTCCGCTCCCGGTCCGATAATTGCCGGTATCATTGCTGAATGCCACCTGGCGCGCATGTTTTCGCTCTGAAAAAGCGAGATCGCCCTATGTAAAATTGCAAGGCAGTCCTCCTTTCTTACCCTAGTGAGACCCCAATATCCCTCTCTAAGCAAACGCAAATCATTATTCTTCTCCCCCTCTATCAGCTTGCCAAGCCAGTATTCCGCGGGCATTCCGATTTTGTTTTCGTAAAGAAGCATCTGGTATTCGTCCGCCTCGTCTTCGGTAAGAAGCGTTTCGAGAGAGATTCGGAAGTCGTCATCTTCAGTCAGATATTCGCCTTGGTATGCTTTGCCCACCAGTTCAAGCAAGCCCGAATAGGTGCTGTAATCAAAATTCTTTTTGAAAGACATAATCGTAGTTTGGACAATCACATCTTGGATAACTCCACTTTGCACTTTGAAGCTATCAAAACCGCCCCGTAGAACACATTTAATCACCCATTCAGTCAAATCCAAATTGTCAATCTGCCGATCTGGATCCATTACCTGGTTCAGGTCATTGTCATAGTATTGATTGAACTTCATTCGGCATAATTCATATTGACCTTGCTCGATAAAAATCATATCTATGGCACGTTCTTCTAAGTACTCCCAACGAGCATTAGTAGCTATTGGTTCTACTTTAGAAGCATCAATATGTGCATTTACAGTTTCAGCGGTACGAGCGTCCGTTGTTTCATTTTCAGATAGTTGTATGGATCCCGAGTTTTGCCGCTCGTTTGTTTCGCTTTGAGTTCCCTCTCTTTTATCCGTCGTTTCGAGGAGGTCACCGATTTCTTTGTTCGAATCTGAAGAAAGTGAAACACAAAGTGCCCACAAAATCAAAATCGCAACTATGAAAGCTAGTTTTCGATGGGACATTTTTCGTAATCAATTATGTTCAAGGGTTTCTATGATCCTGCTTCACATCCCCATTAGCATCAATCCATTCGTTGTATATAAGTTGGTGTTCCGGCGATTGTCCATTCGTCCATGCGAGGTCATATTCTTCAGGTTGATACCCAGGTGGGGGACCTGGCTGTATGGGAGGATTGCCTTCCGCGTCGTAGTCAAGATAAAAATTGAATCGAACGTCGTAATTCCCCTGTGGTTGATTCGGAACAAGCAGGACGTTGAATGCCGTCCAAGTCCACCTGCCGATGATATCGCCATCACATCTTATGAAAGTCTCGAAATGTTGTGAAATAGATATCCCGTCGAATTCACTCGGTTGAGGAAAGAGTGAATTGTATTGTCCACTTTTCAACTCATCAAGAAAAGCCCCTACTCGATCAAGACTGATGTGAGGGTAGTCTTGCATTCCCTTGTACTCGACACCGTTATAGGTTTCCATCGCTATCCAACTGTATGACGGATTTCCACTTTGTCTATTTGACAATGGGACATCTAAAAATGGTTCGCCGATGACAAAGTCGGGAGGAATTGCTCTTCCCGGTCCGCCGGCACCTTCGCCACCACCTGTGGGTAAATCCTTGAGAGAATTCTGAAGATACAAGTTCGCATTAAAAGCTTCTGTCCCATCTGGGTTTTGACTTGAAATAGTGTTCACTCTTCCGGTTGCTTCATCTATGTTTATGAAATTCCAGTCCACAGAAGCAAACTGCACAAAATCTATATCGTCTGCGGTGCAGTCCGCATTAGTTTCCACTACAAATATCATGCTTGGCTCGTTTTCGATTGGAGACGAAGTCGTGCCTGCGACAATTGCCAATCTATTCGTAGCTGTCGCGTTGGTGCGATGCGTTAAGTCATCAAGTTTTTTAGGAAGCGTCGCCGGTCCACCATTTTTTAAGACCCTCCTGAGAATGCTTTTCGCTTCGGTTATTCGACTCCTTATGGTCGACCTCGATTCCGCCGTGTTCCTGAGGTAGCAGTCCCAAAGCTCCTTTTCGTTTTTACGGAACTTTGGATCAGCCGCTTTTGCCGCGTCCCTCGAAGCCACGAAAATCGCCTGCAACTCGTCGAGAGTCGCTTTTTTGAGGTCGTTAATCTGGTCGATGCCGTCCTGCGCCGCCTGTCTCGCGTCCGCACGAGTGGGAGCCGTGAGAATATTTTCGATTACCTGCGCCTCGATTACGTTCAGATTATCGGTGAACGCGTCCACGTTCAGCAAAGTCTGAATCGACCCGTCCGCGATTATGTGCGCCACGCTCCCCGGCACCGGTGGATCATCCGTCGCGACGACGAAAGCCTCGAATTTTCCCGACCACGTACAGTAGTCGGGTATCTTCCATTCGAGATTCTCTGGCTGGAACATAATGTAGCCGGTGCCGCTGTACGTACCTTCCATTTCGTAGTAGCCGAAGGTTTCGTTGCAAAACGGGATGTCAGTCTGGAAAACGATGTCCGCGACGAAGGTATCCGCCTGCGCTTCCTCCGGAAGTTCCTGCGTAAGATGGAGCGTTACGGTATCGCCTTCGACGGTTCCGATGACGCTAACGGTGGGGTCGGGCACGCTGAAAACGAGCGCGCTTCCAGTCTGCTCCGCGGTCACGACGAATTCCCCCTGTTGCGCGATGTCGTAGGCGTTTGCAAGGTCATAAGTCGCGGTCACGTTTTCGAGAGTCATCGAGATAGACCAAAGGCCCGTCAGGTCTACTGTTTGCTCTTCGTCCGCCTTGAGCGAGAGCGGAGGCAAAAGTAAAATAAAAATCGTTAAAAGGAGACTTGGATGGCGTGAACTTTTCTTACTTAACGAAGTGTGTGTGTGTGTGTGTGTGTGTCAGCCATCGAAATCTCCAGCGGTCAATAGTCGAACCAAGACGAGCGATTTTTTGATACAAGAATTTCTACGATTTTTCAAGCGAAATCTTAAATCCAAAAATCGCCGCGGATACTTGCATCGGTGTCACGAACCTGTTATCGAATAAACATCGATCTTCAAGAGCGAACCAATGCCTGTAAATCTTGAATATATTGATCTGTACCAGAAATCATCGGGAAGCTTTCCGTAGAGAATTTTTCTTCCGGAGTGAATTTTTGGAATCGTTTTTCAGACTGCCTTCCGCAATCGGTTCGACGTTCGCAGGAAATGGCAGTCACAGGAATTTTATCAGGAGAACAAATGCCACAAGCAAAAGCAGGAAACAAAGCAAAGTCCGCGACGAAGAAGAACGCGGATTACAAGGTAAAGGACACTTCACTCGCGGAGTGGGGTCTTAAAGAGATCGCGCTCGCGGAGGTGGAGATGCCCGGACTGATGGCGCTTCGGGAGAAGTACGGGAAATCGAAGCCGCTTAAGGGCGCGCGCATTTCCGGGTCGCTCCACATGACGATCCAGACCGCGGTGCTGATCCAGACTCTCGAAGCGCTCGGCGCCACCGTCCGCTGGGCGAGCTGCAACATTTTCAGCACCCAGGACCATGCCGCGGCGGCGATCGCGAAGTGCGGGACCAGCGTCTTCGCGTGGAAGGGCGAGAGCCTCCCCGAATACTGGGACTGCACCTTCGACATGCTCCGCTGGAACGACGGTAACGGTCCCGACCTCATCGTCGATGATGGAGGCGACGCGACGCTACTCGTCCACCGCGGAGTCGAACTCGAGCGCGAGTTAAAAGAGACCGGCAAGGTTCCCGAGATCAAGGCGAAAAGCCGCGAGGAGGAGATCGTCGAGACTCTGGCCCGCAAACACCTGAAGAGCGATCCGCAGCTCTGGCACAGAATCGCCTCCAAGATCCGCGGCGTCTCCGAGGAGACCACCACGGGGGTCCACCGTCTCTACGAGTGGCAGAAGAAGGGCAAGCTCCTCTTCCCCGCGATAAACGTCAACGACAGCGTAACGAAATCGAAGTTCGACAATCTCTACGGCTGCCGGGAGAGCCTCGCGGACGGAATCAAGCGCGCGACGGACATCATGGTCGCGGGCAAGGTCGTCGTTGTCTGCGGCTACGGCGACGTCGGCAAAGGCTGCGCGCAGAGCATGCGCGGAATCGGCGCTCGCGTCATCATCACCGAGATCGACCCGATCTGCGCGCTCCAGGCCGCGATGGAAGGCTACGAAGTCAAGCAGCTCGAGAGCGTCGTCGATCACGCGGACATCTTCATCACGACCACGGGTAACTGCGACATCATCCGCCTCGAACACATGAAGAAGATGAAGCACAACGCCATCGTCTGCAACATCGGTCACTTCGACAACGAAATCCAGATGGACAAGCTCGAGAAGGCCGCGAAGCGAACCGAGGTCAAGCCGCAGGTAGACGTGTTCACCTTCCCGAACAAGAAGAGCATCGTCGTTCTCGCGGAGGGTCGGCTCGTGAACCTTGGCTGCGCCACGGGTCATCCGAGCTTCGTGATGTCGAACAGCTTTACGAACCAGGTTCTCGCTCAGCTCGATCTCTGGCAGAACAAGCGCGACATCGGCGTAACGGTGCTTTCGAAGGCGCTCGACGAGGAGGTCGCTAGACTCCACCTCGCCAAACTCGGAGTCGAGCTTACCAAGCTCACGAAGAAGCAGGCGGACTACATCGGTGTAAAGCCCGAGGGTCCGTACAAGCCGGATCACTACCGGTATTAATCTGAAAAGTCAGAAGTCAGATTGAAGAATGCAGAAGTGTCGAATTAGGACGCGCAAGAAATTAAGTCGTACAAAATCGCGCTCAGATTTGCGTCAGGTTCGCATTGCACGAATGAGTCAAACCGGAGTCGTAGCTATTGTTCCGGTGAGGATTTGACGACTGAGTGCGATGCGAAGATGGCGTAAATATGAGATGGGAGAT
>JANLHZ010000067.1 GCA_024653775.1 Planctomycetota bacterium
AAGGAGTCTAAAATAAATAAATCATACAAAATCGCGCTCAGATTTGCGCCAGGTTCGTTTTGCACGAGGAAGCCAAACCGGAGTCGTAGCTATAGTTCCGTCGAGCCACTATCTTGATGTCATGGGGCGACCGAGTACGAAACGAAGATGGTGTGAAGATGAGATGCGAGATGTATGATTTATTTATTTTAGGCTCCTAATTTCATCGAGGTAGCTGAATACGCGCAGCGCCTCGCTTTCGTCGACCTTGCTTATCGCGAAACCGACGTGGACGATGACGTACTCGCCGATCTTCGCGTCTGGAGTGTACGCGAGGCAAACCTCCCTGCGAACTCCGCCGAAGTCGCACTTACCCATCAGCAGCGGTCCGGAGTCGTCTATCGAAATCACTTTTCCAGGCACTCCGAGACACATTTCAAACCCTCATCTAAGCCCTCTCCAGTGGAGAGAGAGTCACGTTTGCTGAATTCCGTTCGCGGCGATGAAAATCTGTCCCGCGCTGATGCCGCCGTCGTTTGCGGGGAGCTTTTCGTTAGTGTACACCCGGAATCCGTCATTTGAAAGCGCGTTGGTCGCGAGACGGAGCAGCAGACGGTTCTGAAAGCAGCCGCCCGTGAGCGCGACCTCTGGGACGTTCACCCGGCGCGCGACTTCGAGCACGTACGACGCGAGGGATTCGTGGAAGAAAAGCGCGCACTCTGAAATCTCCGCGCCTCGCGAGCGCCGCGCGATCAGCTCTTCGAACACGGGTACGAAGTCGAACCGCGGGAGGTCTGATTTTTGATTTTTACAATCATCTCTCCCTGTTCCCCGCTCCCTGCTGCCCGCGTATTCCAGCCAGCACGCGGCGTGTCCTTCGTACGTGTTCGCCCCGCGGAACCCGAGCAGCGCCGCCGCGGCGTCGAAGAGCCTTCCCGCGCTCGATGTGCGGTGGACGCCCAATCCGGATCGCATCGATGACGTAATCGCTCGATACTCTTCGTCTGCAAACATCGTCCGCGGGACGTCGTCCGCGCCTGCAATTCCAGATTCGTGAAGCACGCCGAGCAGCGACCTTCGGGGTTCGCGGGCCGCGGAATCGCCGCCTGGTAGACCGAACTCGCGAATCGAAGCGACGCGCTCGACGGATTTGCCGCTATATACAAACGCTTCGCCGCCCCAGATCGAACCGTCGTCGCCGTAACCGCTTCCGTCGAAGGCGAAGCAAAGCGCCGGCGGGTCGAGCGAATGCTCGAGTATGACGCTCGCCGCGTGGGCGCGATGGTGCTGGACCAGGGTTAGCTTTGCGCCAAACTCCGTCGCGAGCTTCCTCGCGATCCGCGTTGACGCGTAGTCCGGGTGCGCGTCGCACGCGATAATCTCCGGAGTCGCTTCGAAGAACGCGAGAATGTCCCGAATCGCCTCGCGCAGCACTTTCACTCCGATCGCGGATTCGAGGTCGCCAATGTGCGAGCTTACGTGAACCTCGCCGCCTACGAGGAGCGCGACGGTGTTTTTCAGGTGCCCGCCGAGAGCCAAAATACAGGGAGCAAGGGGCAGGGAGCAGGGGACAAAGGATTTTTGATTGAATGCAAATTTGGAAATCGGCGTAGGCGCGAAACCCCGCGCGCGTCGAATTATCCTTCGCGCAGGACCGTCGAAGCGAACGATGCTGTCGTCCACGGGCCGCGCGATTCTTCGGTTATGATCCAGGTGGAAGTCCGCTATACCGGAAAGTCTTTCCCGCGCGTCGCCAAGCGATACGCACATCGGCTCTTCGGAAAGATTTCCGCTGGTGCAGATCACGGGGAAATCCAGCTCCGCAAGAAGCAGATGGTGCAGCGGAGTGTACGGTAGCATCGCGCCGAGGTAGGGGGAATAGTAGTCAGTTGTCAGTAGTCGGTTGTCAGAATTTCCTTCAACCTGAGATGGAGCGAGGAGACTTCTATCGCGATCCTCGATCCTGCTCAAAAGCACAATCGGCCCGCGGCTGGAAGTCAGCTCCCGCGCTTCGACCTCCGAAACCTCGCAGTACTTCCGCGCCTCGCCAAGATCGCGCATCATCAGCGCGAAAGGTTTATCCGGACGCCGTTTGCGATCGCGCAGCGTCCGCACCGCGCCTTCGTTCGTCCCGTCGCACAAAAGCTGGAACCCGCCGAGTCCCTTGAGCGAGATAATTTTACCCGCACGGATCGCCTCCGCCGCGGCTCTGAGCGCGTCGTCGTCGGTGGCGACGATTTCGAATTTCGAGTCGTAAAGCGATAGCCGCGGGCCGCACGCGGGACACGCCACTGGCTGGGCGTGATAACGTCGGTCGCGCGGGTCCGAGTATTCCCGCTTGCAGTCCGCGCACATTTCGAAATCGTCCATGGTCGTTCGGGCGCGATCGTAGGGCGCCATCGTAATGATGGAGAGCCTCGGCCCGCAGCTTATGCAGTTCGTGAACGGATAGCGAAACCTACGGTCCCGCGGATCGAAAATCTCGCGCAGGCAGCTCGCGCAGGTCGCGAGGTCCGCGGGAACGAGAATTCGCGCTTTGCCGCGCGAGTCGCTTTCCGCGATTACGAACCCGCGCGCTCCTTCCGCCTGCAAGGTCTCCTCGCGGACCCTGTCGATCGTCGCTTCCCGCGGAAGCTCCTTGGATAGACGATCCCTGAAAGCCGCGAGAGCGTCGTCCGCGCCTTCGACTTCGATCGTCACCGCGCCGGAGTCGTTCCGGACGAAGCCCGCGAGTCCGAGGTCGCTCGCGAGGCGAAAAACGAAAGGACGGAAGCCGACGCCCTGCACTATTCCTTCGATCTCGAGCCTTAGGAGTCGCAAAACAATAACTTACCTATCTCGCATCACATCTTCACGCCATCTTCAATTCGCACTCAATCGTCCCATAACATCGAGGTAATGGCTCGAAGTAACTATAGCTACGACTGCGGTTTGACTCAATCGTGCAAATCGAACCTGACGCAAATCTGAGCGCGATTTTAGGTAACTTATTATTTTGCGCCTCCTTACGCGTTTCATCGCTTGTTCGATTCGAGCGCATTTTTCTGAAGCGCGAATAGCTGTTTGCAGCCGCCTTCCGCGAGGCCTAGCAGCGACTGAAACGCGGCTTTCGAAAACGTCCGGTTCTCCGCGGTGCTCTGGACCTCGATGAACTCGCCCTTGTCCGTCATCGCGACGTTCATATCGACGTCCGCGTTATGATCCTCGCTGTAGCAGAGATCGAGAAGCGTCCGACCCTCGACCATTCCGACGCTCACCGCGGAGACCGCACCCAAAAGAAGGTCGTCCGGGAGAAGAATGCGGCTGGCGAGCTTGTCTATCGCGACCTTGAGCGCTACGTAGCTTCCAGTAATCGCGCAGGTGCGAGTCCCTCCGTCTGCCTGTATGACGTCGCAGTCGGCGTAGAGCGTCATCGGCGGGAGCTTGTTCAGATCGATCGCCGCGCGGAGTGAGCGTCCGATCAGCCTCCGGATTTCGATCGAGCGACCGTCGGGCTTTCCGGAATCCCGCGGCTTGCGAACGTTCGTCGAACTCGGCAGCATCGAATACTCCGCGGTGAGCCAGCCGCCCGGGACGTGGTCGCGCTTCATCCAGTCCGGGACGCCTTCCGTGATGCAGATCGTGCACAGCACCCGCGTCTTCCCGAACGACGCGAGAACGCTGCCGTCCGCGTATTCCGTGTAGCCGATTTCGAAGTTCACCGGCCTGATCTGGTTGAAGTTCCTGCCGTCGCACCGCGGCTCGCTGATGTCAGCGACCAAGTGATCGATTTCTTCCATTTTCTTTCTCCAGACCTAGCCGGTATTGTCCCTCGGTCGTCTTCGGCTCACGGGCAAGATGCCCGTGCCACCCTGACCAAATCTATCCCAGGCGGAATTGTATCAGGCGTATGTACCCGTGTACACTCTGAGGCGGAATGCAGAACTCGGAACGCAGAATGCAGAAGTCGTAAGTGACGCCTCCAGAATCAAATCTCACAGCGCAAAAATCGAAAGTCGTTTCAGGAGCCGCGATCGCGGTTCTTCTGTTCGCCACCGCTTTGTGCCCCAAAGCCTCGGCGGAGGAGGAATCTGAACCCGGAATCTACCTCGAAGTCGGCGAAGACGGGGTGTTCGAGTCCTGGGAGGAAAACGAGACGCGGATCATGGTGCTGATGGGGGGAGTCCGCGTCCATATCAAGTTCGAAGGCTCCTCCGCGCCTGGGGAAGACGTTAGAGACAATCCGTTTCTCTCCGATACTTTCATCGAAGCCGAGAACATCGTCCTGTGGGTCCCGAAGGGCGCTTCGCTTAGTCTCCCGCGCCAGGGCGACGCTGGTTCCGAACTTCCGGACGTCAGTCTGTACGCGGAACAGGACGTGCGCATCCGGAACGAAACCCAGTCGATCACCGGGAGTTCGCTTTTCCTTAGCGTCAAGGACGCCAGCGGGTACATTCGCGACGTGATGGCCCGCATCGATCCGGGCGAGAACCTCCGCGCAGGTGTAATCCTCCGCGCCAAAGAGATGCGCCTTTCGTCCCGCAGCGACCTGGGCGAAGACGGAAAAATGCGCTCGCGGACGGATTTCGAGGCGACGGACGCGTCGATCAGCGTGAGCAGGTTCGATTTCCCGAGCTATAATCTCCGCACAGGTTCGATAAAAGTCCGGCAGACGGGGAAGTCGGTGTATCTGATGCTCGATTCGAGCACGCTCGAAGTTCTGGAGGTCCCCGTGATGCCGCTTCCGCCTATAAGCTGGGACGTTCGCGCTCCGCTCCCGATCAGGAGGCTCCGCCCCGGACGGAGCAGCGTCTACGGCACGTATCTGCTGTCCCGCTGGAACCTTCTTAGCCCGCTCTATCTTTCGTCGGACCTTGCAGAGGACGAACTACTTCTCGGCATTTTCGACCCATACGACGATCGCATCGACCTCGATCTCGACTACCGCTCCGAGCGAGGCTTTGCCGGCGGCATCGACGTTCTAAGCGATTCCCTCCCGCACTTCGATTCGGGCGCTTCCGGAAGTTACACCCGCGTCACCTATTACGGCCTTCGCGATCGTCAGTTCGATCGTCACAATCCGAACGTCGCGCAGGGACTTCCGCCCGTGACGTATTCGTACCGCGACAGAATGACGCTCTACCACAGGACTACCGTGTCGGACGTTTTTACGCTGGACGTCCGCTACTCGAAGCAGAAGGACGCGTGGTTCCTGGACGAATTTTTCGAGGACGAGTCCCGTTACGATCCGTTTCAGGAGAGTTTCATCCATCTGACCGCGAGGCCGGGGTTCGGGTCGATCCAGGCGACTGTGCAGACCCGCACGAACGATTTCTATACGCGCCGCGAGGAACTGCCGCGGGTGAAGTATCATTTCGAGTCGCTGCCGGTGTTCATGGAGTACGCGCTTTATTCGCAGGAAAGCGAATATCTTTACTCGCGGCTTCGCGAAAGCGATCTGATAGCGCGGGACCCGGGCTACAAACTCCCCGCGTTCATGTCTCTGCAGGAGCCGCCCGGAGCGTTCCGCGATCCGATTTCGCGGTTCGACCATACAAGTACGCTCGATTTTCCACTTCCGCTCGATTTTATCGGCGTGACGCCTTACGCGTCGTGGCGCTACACCGCGTGGAGCGAAAGCGAGTTCGACAAGGGCGCGATGGCGAGAGTCCAGGCGGAAGCGGGAGTGAGGGTCCGCTTCGACGTCTGGCGGGATTTCGCCTACGAGTCGGACGCGCTCGACTTCTACTACCTAAGGCATCAGGTCACGCCCTACGCGACCTTCCGCGAGCGGTTTCTGTCCAGCCGGGAGCCGTTCGAGCTGATCCAGATTTCAGAGGTCGAAAGCGCTGGCAAGCTGCGCGAGATCACACTCGGGATGGAGAACCGTCTGATCACGTATCGCGAGATCGAAGGCGAACGGGTCCCGCGCGAAATGCTATTCGTGCTGATCGAGACAAAGCTGTACCCGAAGAAGGATCGCGACAACAGCGGAAGGATCGCGGGTCCGCTGAAGGCAGAGGCGGTTTTCAGACCTCGGGAATTTCTTACGTTTACGTCCCGCGCGGAACTGAACACGAACGAACGCAGGTGGGATAACGCCAGCGCCGACGCGCGGTACGACATCTCGGAGCGGACTTACGCGCAGGTCGGCGAACGCATTCTCCGCGCGAACGAACGCATCCACACGATCACCGAACTCGGCGCGGGTTACTTCTGGTTCCAGAAGTGGTCTAGCGAAGCGTACGCCGGGTACGACTTCCACAGAAACGAGTATGAGGACTGGGGCGTGCGCTTCAAACGTCACTTCAAGGATTTCATCTTCACTGTGGGCATGCAGAAGGATGCCGAAAAGGGCGAGTTCGAAATCTTCTTCACGCTCGAGCCGGATATTTATTAGTGGAATTCGGACGGGACGCGCAGGTCGCTTTCGGTTCGTAGTGACGACGTAAGTCGTTCGGATGCCCTCACGGGCACACTACTAACGTAGTCCGGACGAGACGGCCTCACTCCCTGAATGCGCGGACTATGGCGGAAGCGCCCAGTCTTGCGCGGGAAGTGAAAAATTTATTACAAGCTGGAATTGATTGCGTTTGATTATGAATATCTAGTGCCTGTAGTTTTTATCGAACGACATGCCCGCAGTGGGCGCGGAGGACATAGAATATGAACAACGACGAGATCAAGGAAAAGGTCATTGACGTGGTTTGCGAGCACCTGAACAAGTCGCGGGACCTCGTCAAGGAGGAGGCGAAGTTCATCGAAGACCTTGAAGCCGACTCGCTCGACATTATCGAACTCGTGATGGAACTCGAAGGCGAGTTCGATCTGAGCATTCCGGAGGCGGACGCTAGAAAGATCGTCTCCGTCGGCGATGCGATCGCGTATATCCAGACCGCGCTCGCGGGCTGAACTTAGGACGCGCAGGTCGGTAAAAGCAGGGCAGCGGGAAAGCTGCCTTTGTTTTTACGGCTCGATTTTGGAATTACTTGTAAAGGCAGAACATGCCTGTATAATTTCGTCCGAACTCAGCGCTTGTAGCTCAACTGGATAGAGCGTCGGTCTACGGAACCGAAGGTTCCAGGTTCGAATCCTGGCAGGCGCGCGATTATGACGGGGATCTGCCAGTCACTTTCGAAGTGCCCGGCAGATGGAGATTACGCGCGAGCGGTCGCAGAGGCAGCCGGGACCGCGGACGTCCTCGTCCGCACAAGCCGTCTAACGTCTCGTTTGACGGCTCCGAAATGTCCTGTTCGCTTTCTTGAGATAGTTTCTATGGCCAGTGCCAGCCGAAGCCTTCGCCCATCAGAGGCAGAATGACGAGGTGGTGAAGCGCGTCGGAGAGGACCAGCGACACCGCAACCGAGAACACGATCCAGAACGCGAACGGCTTCCCCCGCAGGAAGAACAACGCCACGAAAAACGGAGCCGCCCAGAACCCGTGATGAATCTCGAGAAGCAGCGGCGGGTCGGTTCGCTCGATCCATTCGCTTGCGCTGCCATAGACCATTCGAGCGAAGATCATAATCGCTTCGATGGTCGTAGTCAGCCCGATAACGAGGCTCGTGACCGCGTAACCAAGTTTCTGTTCCGTGAGTTTCGACATGCCGAACGTTTTACTCCCCGACTGCGATTCCGGTTCGTTAGAGCAACGATCGATAGTACTCCTTTTCGTCCTCGTCGATCCCGCTTTCGAGAAGATACGCGCGCACAAGTTCCCCGATGCGTATCGAGCCAGAGCGGTACATACCCGCCGCGATGGTGAGGAACTCACCCCGCAGGGCGGAAATCCGATCGTTCGTCGAATCCGCATCCGGCGTGAGCAGCAGCCGGAGCGCGACGCCGACGATTTTCGATCGCTCGTGAGGTTCGAGGCTGTCCATTTCCCGCGTGCGCTGCTTCAGGATGCGAAGCAGTTTTTCCCGTAGTTCGAGACCTTCGCGCTCCTTCAGTTTTTCGCATACGTCGGACAAAAGCTCGATCACGGGCATCATTTCCGCCTGCTGTAAAAGCGCCGCGACGCACTCGCTACGGAGCTTCGCGTCTGAGTCGTCGCGCTGGCAATACGACGCGATCAGCCTGGCGAGATCCTGCACGTTCGCGGGCGACCAGACGATTTCCATCTTCATCAGCGAGTCCCACTTCGAAAGCGACGCTAAAGCGATCTCCCGCGCGACGTCGTCCCGCTCGATAGTCACAAACTTCCCGAGCGCGCCGAGAAGCCTCGGAAACAGCACCGAGTACACCGTCGTCTCCCGGCCTATCTCGTAGATGAAGTCTACGTCGCTATCAGCCTCCGCTTTCTGGATTTTCATCAGCTTTCCCGAGATGTTCATATCGAGGAAGCGCAGATACATCCTCGCGACCTCCGCGCGGAATTCGCTTTCTATCCCAGGGTTGAGCGCGGCGTTCGAAAGCCCTTCGATGACGTCGTACGTGCTCGACGTTCTGAAAATCCAGCTCGAGAGGATTTCCGCGCAGTATCTCGCTAGACCCGCGTCCACCGACGATACCCGCGCCATATACCCGATCGCCAGCGCAAACGGCCCCCGGCTGAGTTCCGCGTCCTCGTCGCTAAACATCGCGGTGAGCTGTTTGAGGCTTCGTTCGATCGTTTCGTTCCTTAGCCCGCCATCGAAATCGAGAAACGCGAGCGCTTCCGCCGCCTGGAGGTGATGCTCTTCGTTTCTCGAAACGAGCAGGTATTCCGTAACCGCCTCCACCGCCGACTCGCGAAGCGACGCAATCGCGAACTTCGTTGTCTCGCCCTGCTCCGGAAGGTGTTTTCCGGAGAGGTCGCTAATCATCTTCCTCGCCGCGGTTCTGCGGATCGTCGGCTCCGCGGCTTGCAGGAGTCCGCTTTCCGCAATCTGATTTTTCAGCGCGAAGCTGCTCCGTCCGTAGAGTTCGCAGAGTCTGTTCGCGAGTTCGACGTCCGGATCGATCGCTTCTTCGGCTTCGCTCGCGATCTCGGTGATCATTCTGAGCACGAACGGAAACCCTTCGTCCTCCGCGTCGATCTCCTCGACCAGCAGACGAATGAACTGCCTCCGGATTCGTTCTTTATAGCGCTTGATCGGCTCCCAGAGATTGAACCGGAACTCGCTTTCGTGGGCGCGCGCCTGCGCCAGAAACTCTCTTGCGCTGATCTCGGTCATATCTCCGTCGTCCGCGTGCTGATGGCACGCCATATAGACGACGATCAGCCTTATAAGGTCTAGCGACCCGCTTTCGTGCAGCTCCTTCGTCAGAAGGAACCTGACGCGCTCGTCGCCTCTGGATTCGATCTCCGCGATGAGCTGCATCGTGCGTTCGCCTACGATCTCGGATTCCGCGCCCGCCTGTACGAGCAGCTTTTCCCACCAACTGGAAACGTCGAAAGCCTGCGCGGCTCCGTCCGCGAGAATCGCACTTAGTTTCGATAGCACCGCTATCGCCTGTGCGCTGGAAAGACCCGTGTAGACGCTTCTCAGGATTTCGAGCAGCAGGAAGGACTCGTTTCCGCCCGCGCGTCCGATGCTGGCCAGAATCTCTTCAAGCGCCGCGTCGCGCTTCGATTCCGACACGTTCGGCTCGGAAAGAAACCGTTTCAGGAGCGTGCCCGCGGAATACGAAAGTCCAAGGTGGACGAGCGCGTCGATCACCTCGCCCCGCACGACGGGCTTCGCGTTTTCGAGAAGCTCGAGCAGCGGAGGGATCGCGATCTTCGGATTGCCCTCGATTCGCGCCCACGTGCGGACTATGCTCGAAAGCGCGCGATCTTCCGTCTCCGTCGTCAGACGCAGATACAAATCCTGCGCGTCGATCTTCGGAACCAGCGCGCTCGTGGGCCATTTTGAGTTCTTAGCCGCGGGGACGATGGAGGTGTCGCTTTTTATCGCCGGATCGCTTCGTCCGGAAATTCCACCCGGGACCTCCTCAAGAAGCGCAAGGACTCGCTCGCCCTCGTGCCATGCCACCGCGAGCGGCCAGTCTGAGTTAGTTTTGACGTCGATCGCAGAGAGCGCGTCGTTAATGGATTCCGTAGTCCACTCCGCCGCTCCTTTCAGCACAGCGGGAGCGAGCAGCAACTTCGCAAGCTCTGCTTCGTCCGCGAGAGTTTCGAGCAGCGCTTCGCTAGGCGCTAGTCCCTCCGCCGCAAGCGCGGCCATTCGCGCGCTCAGTCTCGAACTGAGGCCGAAGGTGGTCTTGTAGTGCTCGGTGCCTGATTTAATTGGTTTCATATCTGCGCCGGATTCGCTATGAATATATCATACTCGAATCATAATCATTTGACCACGTCCGATGCAGGCAAACAACATTCCAGCAAGCGACATTGACGCGGATATCGATCTGGCGTACCGCTGTGCCTCCGGCGAGAAGCAGGCCTGGGACGAATTCGTCGAAGCCTACGCGGGACTCGTTCGTAGCGCCGCGGCGAAGACGATCGGCAGATACAGGATGGTGTCGGCGGAAGAACTCGACGACGTCACAAGCGAAATCTTCGCGGCGTTCGTCTGGAACGACTGCAAAGTCCTCCGGGATTTCAAAGGAACCTGCAAACTTTCGACCTACCTTTTCCTCGTGGCGAGGTCGCGGACGATCAACTGGCTCCGCAAACAGCGCGGCAGGACGATTTCCCTCGAAGACGCGAGCGCGCAGGTCGCCCAGGTGGAGTCGCCTCGGGAGCCGGCGCAGGAGAATCCGCTCTCGGAACTGATGGAGGCGGGAATGCAGAAGCTTTCGGACAGGGACCGCCTCGTGCTTAACCTTTTTTACCGCGACGAACGGAGTCACAAGGAAATAGCCGATCTTCTGAATACGACGATCACGAACGTCGGCAGCATCGTCAGCCGCGCACGCACGCGTCTGAAAGCGATCATCGACGACCTCCGCGGCACGGATTAGCGAATGTTACATTTTTTTCGTGCCGTCTACGAATTTTTCGTACTATTGTGATCGGCGTTTATAATTGTACGTTAAATTCGTAGACGGTACGAATATAACGTAATATTTTGCCGAAATTAGCCGAAACGGTTGTTATCCAGCAGCCAGTACCTTGTGCTGACGTTTTCCAGAAGCGCGTCGAGCTGCATCTGTAAATCCGCTGGCGAAACGCTGGACTCTGGGTCCGGACGCAAAAACGTCTCCGGAAGGTTCGCAGGTTCGCGGGAGACGACGTCCAGCCAGCGATACGCGGGTTCGTGAAGATCGTGCGGGAACACGAACCGATTGTACATTTCGTCGATGATCGGGAGCATTCTCGATCCGTGCGGGACCGCGTAAAGCGCCTGTCGGACTGTCATCAGCGCGGTCCAGATCGCGAGCGAGCCGCAGGGACGCTCGAAATGATGCCAGCCCATTTCGCTGAAGCGCGCCCGCCATTCTTCCCTTCGCGGAAGGCCGTTACCGGAATGTTCGTCCAGCCATCGACGGTCCTTGTCGTCGCCGCGCGCCTTTGCGAGTTCGCTCACTATCGATTCCGCCGTGACGACTTCCGGAGCGAAGCAAGGCGTCAGAAGTATGCACGCGCGCCTTGCCGCAAGCACGAAGCGCTCTATGACTTCCAGCCTTAGTCCCGCGGGAATGTGTTCGAGAACGTCTACCGCGACCACGAAGTCGAATTCGTCCGCGTCGATGCCTTGTTCCGTTATGTCGGCGACCACGTCGACGCTTCCGTCCGACGCGGGTTCGCGGTCGAGCACGAGGATTTCATCGTCCGGGAGAAACTTCTGCGCGAAGCGATCGCGCCCGCCGACGTCGAGGATGCGGAACCTCTCGCCGCTACGACGAATCGCGTCCAGCGCCATCCCGAGGGTCTGGTATCGCTGAAAAACGTCGAATGGAAGTTTAAATCTGCTCACGGCGCCAAAACTCAGAGTGTCGATTTCAAGCTGAATTAAACCATACTCTCTCCCGGCGAAACAGACAAATTGTTGATCCGCCGCATCCCGGGGATGCCGCGTTAAAGAATCTTGCTGACCTTGTTTCGACTTCTGTCGCAGCTTAAAATCACATTGAATTTCGATAACCGGATCTCATCCGGGAGCGAGCAAATAAATTGCAATAGTCGAGTCCGAGACGGTACGACTGGAATTCCTGACCCCGCATAAAAATGGCCGAAGCAGTAGCGACAGAACAAAAAACGACCGCGACCGTTACAGTCGACGGCGCCACGGTGGAAGTGAAAAAGGGCGAGATGCTCATCGAAGCCATTTCGCACCTGAAACACATTCCGCACTACTGTTACCATCCCGGACTTTCGATCGCGGGGAACTGCCGGATGTGCCTTGTTACAGTGGAGGGAATCCCGAAGCCTGCGATCGCGTGCGCGACGGAGGTCAAGGACGGAATGATCTGCCACACGCTGGACGACAAGACCGCGGAGGCGCGCAGAATCGTGCTCGAATTCCTGCTGATCAATCATCCGCTCGATTGTCCCGTGTGCGACAAAAGCGGCGAGTGTATGCTCCAGGACTTCAGCTATGAGTACGGTCAGGACCGCAGCAGGTTCGAGGAGCATAAAGTCACCGCGGACAACAAGGTGTTCAGCGACCACGTCATCTACGACACGAACCGCTGCATCAGTTGCACCCGCTGCGTGCGGTTCATGGAGGAGATCGACGGCTTCGGCGGCCTTTGCATGGTCCAGCGCGGCGACCACAGCAAAGTCGATATTTTCCCCGGCCGACCCGTAGACACGCTGCTTTCCGGAAACATAGTGGACATCTGCCCCGTCGGCGCTCTGCTTTCTAAGGACTTCCTCTACCAGCACCGCGTATGGTGGCTCGAAAAAACGGACAGCGTCTGCCCGATGTGCTCGAAGAACTGCAGCATCGAAATCGACACGAATCTGGAAGGCGACGTCAAGCGAATCCGCCCGCGGGAGAACGAGCGCGTCAACGAGTGGTGGATGTGCGATATCGGAAGGTACGCCCTGACGGACCTCGCTGAAAATCGTCTCGAATCGCCCGCGGGGACGGAGGGCGCGGGTAAATCCATGAAGGACGCGATCCAGCTTTTCGCGAGCAAGGCGGCGGAGGCGAAAGGAAAGGCCAAGGTCGCGGTCAGCCTGTTCGCGTCGAACGAGGAAATGTTCCTCGCGAAGAAGCTCGCGGACAAACTCGAAGCGAAGATCGCGGTTATCGAACCCGCAAAGTCCGACGCGATCAAATTCCGGAAGTTCGAAATCTCCGGCGATCGCGCGGCCAATCGCACGGGCGCAGCGCTGATTCTCGGCGAGACCGCAAGCGGAGTGGACGATGTGGAAACCGTAATCGTCCTCGGTACTAATCCAGACGGTTCCGCGCCAGAGATCGCGAAATCGAAGGCAAAGCTGCTGGTACTGACGAACAAGATCGCAGACCTGGCAAAGAAAGCGGTCGTCGCTCTTCCTGCCGCGCTTTTCACAGAGCGCGAAGGATCGTACGTCAACCACGATAATCACGTCCAGCGCTTCAAGCGCGCGACGTTCCCGAAATCCGGCTTTGGCGACCTACAGATAATCGCGGAGTGCCTGAAAGCCGCGGGGGAGGCGAGGTACGCGGACCTGAGCGCTTCCGGCGTGTTCGATCTGCTCGCGAAGGAGATTCCCGCGTTCGCGGGGATGAGCCACCGCAGCCTTGGCAAGCTGGGCGAGAAAATCAGAGATTGAAGCCGCTGGAACGCGGTCAGAACGAACGTGCCGGTCACTTTCGAAGTGCCCGGCACGTGAAGATTAGCCGCCGGTCGTGGTGAAGACGGCCAAGGATTCGCATTCCCGCAATTATTCGCGGTCGAACGGGTTGATGAACGCAAGCCGACGGTCTTCGAGGGGCATCCAGGCGCCCTCTTCCTCCCCGGACATGCTTGTCACCGCGTAGCCGACGATGAATTCGCCGCTTTCGAGTTCCTCGTCGAAGCTTTTGACGAAGATCGTGTAATTGCCGTCTTCGCTGCACTCCGTGATGATAGCGGAGTTCGTTCCCGGCGCACCGGTTTCCGAATCCTGGGCTTCCGCGTCATCGTTTTCGATTTCCTCGCCCGAAGGCGTGACGACCTTCAGGACCGTATCGAAATGCGCGCTGATGCAGTCGATGCTGAGGATGTCCTTTTCGCTCGCGACCGCGGTAGCCACTTCGACCCACTCGTTTCCAGTCGCGGCGCCAAATTCGAAGCCCCAGGTCTCGTTCTCCTCGTCGGTCTGATACATTACCGCGTAGTTTCCGGTGATTGCGGGGTCGTAGCTTGTAACCATCACCTCCCAGCGGCCAGCGCAGGGTTCCGGAAAGACGTACGGATTCAGTCCGAATCCCTCGTACATCTCGCAGTCGTCGTTCTCGTACTGTTCCCCGTTAGGATCGATCACGATAAGGTACGCGTCGAAGTCCGCGTGAACGAAGACGTTGAGTCTGTGGCCTTCCTCGATGTCGAGAAAATAGCTATCGAAGTAGTTGCCTTTTTCTTCGATGGTTTCGTCGCCTTCTTCGAGCGCTCCGTAGTCGCTGTCGAAGTGTCCCGCACGAGCTTGGCTCGCCATAGCGAGAACCGTCATCAATGCGAGCGCGCGGAGTCCGTAACCACTAAAAATGTTGTTCATACAAACCTTTCCTGTAAAATTGGGAGTTCCTGCCGAAGTCTATTGTGCTCGTCCAAACCTCTGGTGAGTTTTCGGTTTGTCCATTATTATCTTACGGATGCATAGATTCAGTCAATACCGCACCTTACATAATTGCGTGGTGATTTAAATCATATACAACTAACCTATCATTTTGTGGACTGTCCCCAGCATCAAACTTTGTAACCGTTCACGGGGGTTCTCTGGGAGTGCAGGCGTCTCGCCTACAATCTGAAAATACTGCGCAGACGGGACGTCTGCACTCCCATCCACGGACGAGACGTCCGTGCCACCTGCCTGAAACGCAGCATCAAACTTTTTGTGCGCGCGGCTCGAAACGACGGTTCGATTTGCTTTAAACTTGCGTGTTTGTAAGCCGGTTTAATATCGGTGCCGGATGTCCTCCGCGGCGTGACGGACACCTTGTCAATCGTAATTCGCCATTCGTAATCCGTAATTGAAAAGATGGACTTCCCAAAAACATACGATCCGCACGAAGTCGAACCCAGAATCTGGAAGCTCTGGGAAGACGGTGGCTTTTTCAAAGGTCAGCGCGACGAGTCTAAAAAACCGTTCTGCGTCGTGATCCCTCCGCCTAACGTGACGGGCGTGCTGCACATTGGCCACGTGCTCGACAACACGCCGCAGGACATAATCGTCCGCTACAAAAGAATGAACGGCTTCGCGGCGCTCTGGCTTCCGGGCACGGACCACGCGGGCATCGCGACCCAGAACGTCGTCAAGCAGGCGCTCGACGCGGACGGACTCGATTACCGCGATCTCGGGCGCGAGGGCTTTCTCGAGAAGGTCTGGGACTGGAAGGAGCACCACGGCTCCACGATCATACGTCAGTTAAAGCGCCTCGGGTGCTCGTGCGACTTTTCCCGCGAGCGCTTCACGATGGACGAGGGGCTTTCGAACGCGGTCGAAAAGTGTTTTCTCACGCTGCACGAGCGGGGTCTTATCTACAAAGGCCCTTACATGATCAACTGGTGCGTCCGCTGCCACACCGCGCTTTCGGACGACGAGGTCGAGCACGTCGAGCGCGGCGGGAATTTCTGGTACATCAAATACCCGCTCGTCGACGGAACGGGCGAGGCGATCGTCGCGACAACCCGCCCGGAGACGATGCTCGGAGACACCGCGATCGCAGTCCATCCGGAGCCGGAGAAGGATCTGAACCGGCGCCTTTCCGAAGCGAAGGCGAAGCTCGAGCGCGTCAGCGGCTCGAAGGAGGAGAAGGAGGCGCGCGCGGACGTCCAGAGGCTCGAAAAACGCATTGAGGAGTACCTCCCGCGACTAAAGGAGGTCGCGACCTGGGTCGGCCGGCGCGTTCTGCTTCCGCTCACCGTCCGGACGATTCCGATCATCGCGGACGAATACGTGAAGACCGATCTCGGCACTGGAATGCTCAAGGTCACGCCCGCGCACGATCCGAACGACTACGAAATCGGAAAACGCCACGGACTGGACGAGATCGCGGTCATCGGCTTTACGGGCAGAATGACGGACGAAGCCCCCATCGAGTATCGCGGCCTCGAACGCATAGCGTGCCGCAGGGCGATCGAGAAAGACCTCGACGCGCAGGGGTTCCTCGAAAAGAAGGAGCAGAAGACCCAGAGCATCGGAGTCTGCTATCGCTGCGAGCAGATCGTCGAGCCGCTCATCAGCGAACAGTGGTTCGTCAGGATGAAGCCGCTTGCGGAGAAGGCGAAGGCCGCAGTCGAATCCGGGGACATCAAAATCATCCCGAAGAAATTCGAGGCGAACTATTTCCACTGGATGAATAACGTCCGCGACTGGTGCATCAGCCGCCAGCTATGGTGGGGGCACCGGATTCCAGCGTGGTATCTTCAGATCGAAGGCGAGGAGCTTCCGCGCCCGGAGCCAAAGATCAGCGCGAAGGAACCTCCTCTTCCGGATGACGCGCCCGAGGGTTCGAGGTGGATTCAGGACGAGGACGTTCTCGACACCTGGTTCAGCTCATGGCTGTGGCCTTTCTCGACCCTCGGCTGGCCCGACGAGGATGCGCCCGACTACAAATTCTGGTACCCGACGACGTGGCTCAACTCCGGCAAGGACATTCTGTTCTTCTGGGACGCGCGAATGATCATGGCGGGGCTCGAGTTCACGGGCAGGGCGCCGTTTTCGGAGCTGTACCTCCACGGCATCGCGCGGGACGAGCAGGGCAGGAAGATTTCGAAAAGCCTCGGCAACTCGCCCGACGTCCTGAATCTCATCGACACCTGCGGCGCGGATTCGCTCCGGATGGCGATTACGAGCCATATCCCCGCGGGCGAGGACATCCGACTTTCCGACGAGGTCTTCGACTTCGGACGGCACTTCTGCAACAAACTCTGGAACGCGTGCCGGCTGATCTTTACGTACTTCAAGGAGGGCGAAGTCTCTGCCCTAAAGCCAGAGGTCAGGACCGAGTATCCCGAGGACCGCTGGATAGAATCGCGGCTTCAAAGCGCGATCAAGAGCGTTTCCGCCGCGATCGAGGTGAGCGAGTTCAACCGCGCCGCGCATCATCTGCATTCATTTTTCTGGAGCGAGTTCTGCGACTGGTATCTGGAGATCATCAAGCCGCGCCTCGCGACGGAACCAAGGAGCGCAGACGGTGACACGGACGTCCCGTCCGGGAATACCACGGGCATGATGCCCGTGCCACCTCAAACCGTCCGCGCGTATACGGAATCGCTCGTCGCGCACTTTCTCGGCTCGATCCTGAAACTGCTCCACCCGATGATTCCGTACATTACGGAGGAGATCTGGCAGATTCTTCGCGCGAACGGTCTGAACTTCGAGAAGGGCCGCGGGCTTCTGTCGATCAGCGTCGCAGAGTGGCCTTCTTTCGAAGAAAGCAGAATCGATCTCGGACTCGAAGATCGCGTCGAAAGTCTATTCGACGTCGTCCGCGGCGTGCGCAGGGTCCGCGCGGACATGAACATCGAACGACGGACCGCGCTTACAGTCTCGCTGATCCTCTCCGAAAATTTCTCCGCGCCAAGCGAACGCGAGATCGACATCCTGAAGAATGTCGGCTTCATCGATCGCATCGATATCGTCTCGCAGGAGCCGGAGGGGCTGACGAGCGCCCTTGTCGCAAAGGGACTCCAGGCGTTCGTGCATCTTTCGGGAGTCATCGACGTGGAGAAGGAATCCGCCCGACTGAAGAAAAAGCTCGGCGAACTCGAACGCGGCATCGACGCGGCGGACAAGAAACTCTCGAATCCGGGCTTCGTCGACCGCGCGCCCGAGGAAGTCGTGCGCGAAACGAAGGACAAGCGCGACGAACTCGCCCGACAGAAGGAGCAGGTAGCGGCGTTCCTCGCGTCGCTGCAGGGAGCAGAGAGCAGGGAGAGGGAGTAGGGAGTGGTCGACGTTTGTTTGAGTTCCCTCGATCCTTAGAAACTATCGTAGGCACCTGGGACCGCGGACGTCCTCGTCCGCAAAAGCCGTCAAACATCCCGTTTGACGGCTCCGAATTATCGATGTCGCAGTTTCTTAATCCTCGATCCTTTCAGATTTTCGCAAACGCTTCGTCGATCGCGCCGACGAGGTCCGCTTCCGTAAGCATCGACCTCCTTCCGAAGCATCGGTGCGGGAGCACGGTCCGCGAGGTCGCCATCAGGTCGTCCACCGCGATCGAAGCGCGGCCTTCTACGAACGCCCTCGCCTTCGAGAACGCGAGCCAGTGGGTCGCCGCGCGGGGCGAAGGCCCGACGAACTCGTCCGGAGTCAGCCGCAATTTGCGAACCGCGTTCACCGCGGCGAGATAGACGCTCTCGGGCACCGCGACGCTCCGCGCGCCTTCGCGGAACTCTGGAATACGCGCGAACACATTGTCGTCGTCCGAAGCCGAGCGATTGTCGCCCGCGCCTACGGACGCGATCTGGCAGAGCATCGATTCCGTCGCAAGCCGCGGCGTACTCGTTTCGATCTGGATATAAAAACGATCGAGAAGCGCGCTCCCGAGGTCGTAGCGCACCTTCTCGTCCTGGGTCGTTATCGTCGCCGCGAGAAAAAACGGTTGCGGTAGCGCGTGCGGTTTTCCGGCGCTCGTGACCTTTCCGTCCTCGAGCGCTTCGAGCAGCGCGCTCTGACTTTTGGTAGGAAGCTGCTGGAGATGCGCGACGATAAGGAAGTTCGTGAACACCGGACCCTTGATGAAACTGAGCGCGGTATGGCCTTCATCGTCCTTTTCCATTATTTCGCCGCCGATGAAGTCGCTCGGGAGCAGGTCGGGCGTACACGAGATCATTCCAGAGTCCACGCCTAGCGCGCGGGCGAAACTCCGCAGAACCGTCTGTTTCGCAGTTCCCGGCGGACCCTTGATCAGCGCCGCGCCGCCCGCGACTAGCGTCAGGAACAGATCGCGCACGATTGCGTCCGAATCTAGGACTTTCTCGCGCACGCTGCGCTGGATTTTCGAAAGCGCTTCCGAAGGTCTCATAATCAATTACGAATGAAAAGATTCACTGACTACCGACTACTATTCCCTCACTCGACGTTCTGAATCTGTTCCCGAAGCCGTTCGACCTCGGTTTTGATGTCGATTGCCTTTTTGACGATCCGGACGTCAAGTTGTTTGGAAGCAATCGTATTTGCCTCGCGAAGCATCTCCTGAAAAATGAATTCGAGCCTCCGTCCGCAGTCCCCGGCACTAGCGAGAGTCCCGCGCGCGTCCGTCAGATGATGAGCGAGGCGCGTGATCTCCTCCTCGATGTCGCCTTTGTCCGCGATGAGCGCGATTTCCTTCGCCAGGTCGCTCGAATCGAGTTTCGCCGGGGCGTCTTCGAGAAGCGCGTTCACCCGCGCGACGAGCTTATCGCGGATGATCGTCACCGCCTCCTTGGCGATCGCCCGAACGTCCGCAAGACTTGCCTCGATGGAATCGATTCGCGTGGAGAGGTCCGTAAGCAGCGATTCGCCTTCTTTCTCGCGCACGACGTTCAGCGCGCCAAGCGCGTTCGAAAGCGCCGCGAACATCGCGCCGACCTCGTCCTCCGACAGCGGCGCGCCTTCGTCCGTCTCGGAGCAAACGCCCGGAAGGCGCAGAAGTCTGTATCCGTCCGCCTTGTCGAAGAACCTCGGCTGCTCGAGCCGCAGCTCCTCGACCTGCGCGATGTAGCGTTCAAGCACGTCCTTCCTGATCGACGCCTCGGAAGAATCCTTCCCCGCGAATCTGATGCGAACGAGCAACGAGCCGCGACCGATCTTCGATTTGATGGTTTTCTCGAGTTCCGACGTGTGGGGATCTATGTTCGCCCGGCTACGGAAATTGACGTTCACGTACCGATGATTCGTTGCGCTGATTTCGACGCTAGCCTCCGCGTCTCCAATCTGCGCGACTCCCCGGCCGTAGCCGGTCATGCTCCTGATTTTCGCGGCTTGCTGCTTTTTCATAGACGCGAAGTATACCGCCCTGAACTCCGATTGTGGAGCGAAAGACGAAAACGATTTAAGAAACCGTCCCGCCTCATCATGCTACACATCTTCTGCACGCAGGCGTTCCACCTGGAGCATTCGGGTCTGTTCGCCACCTGATTCGTCCGCCGTCCAATGTAGTCTGCAAGTCGAAAGAGATTCATAGCGGCTCCTCTCCTTCGCGTCTTCACGCCAAGCCGCCAAGCACGGAATGCGGAATGCCACGGGGAGCGTTTTCACATTCGAAAAAGAGTGGTTCACGAATCTGCACGAATTTTCACGAATTATGTATTCGTGCAGATTAGAAACTATCGTAGGCACATGGGACCGCGATAGTTTCTAAACCGTCCCGTCCGGGCGCGAAAAAAAATCCGTAAACAAATGCGCTCTGCTATAAGCTTCAACAAGTATTGTTGCAACAAGAAGAAGCAGGGATTGGAGGTTCGGGATCGCGCAAAAACAGGTAAGTCCGGAGTGCGGTATAAACTAACGCAGGCTGGTTCT
>JANLHZ010000080.1 GCA_024653775.1 Planctomycetota bacterium
GTTTGTAGTGTGCCCGTGAGGGCATATAAACGCCTGACGGCGCCACTACGAACTTCACCGCCTGACGGCGCCACTACGAACTCGAAGTGCCCGGCACAATGAAGATTACTCGTGAGTGGCGGTGAAGGCAGACGGGGACGTCCGTACTCTCAGAGCTAAGAAACTATCGTAGGCAAGCGACATCGATAATTCGGAGCCGTCAAACGAGACGTTTGACGGCTTTTGCGGACGGGGACGTCCGCGGTCCCAGGTGCCTATGATAGTTTCTTAAGGTTCGCGGATCGAAACCTATGGACTCACATCGCGCAAAGTTATTCGTTGAATAAAAGGCACGCCGCTGGGAATATGATCCGATGCCGGAAATGCAGCATCAAAATGACGAACGCTTCGAATGCGCAGGTTGCGGAGGAGTCGTCGAGGCGCCGACAGCGTGGCGGGGCAGGAGGATTCTGTGCCCGCACTGCAACTTCAAGATGGTTCTGCCGGCAAGTGGGTTCAAGACTTCGCCCGCCGGCGCCGCCAGACCTGCTTCGCGCAGAAAAGCGAAACTGGTCCTGGAGGTCCCTCCGCTTGTGGACGAATGGAAGCCCAGGCCGGCGGACGATCCGGACGACGATGACGAGTTCGACTACGACGAATATTACGACGAAGACGAATTCGACGACGAAGATGAAGATGACGCGGACGACTCAGATTGCGATTTCGACGACGCGGCCTCGTACAAAAATCCGGACCCGTTTCCGTTCGGCGACAGGAGCGTGTCGCTGGTCCAGCGCTTCGGAGGGACGTTCCGCGGAACGATCGCAAGCCCTGGAATGATTTTCGAGGACGCGGACCGAAGGACCTCGGTCGGAGCCGCGATCGGTTACGGCACGCTGTGCGTCCTCGTCGCGACGACTCTGGTCGCGCTTTCCATCGCGATGTGCCCCTACGCGCCGAAGTCTGCGGATAGCGCAATCGGCGTTTTCGAGGAGAGCCGCGGCCTCGGGCTGACATCGCTGCTACGTGGAAACATCGCGATCGCGCTCTACAACCCGTCGGCTCTTTCGGTGGTCCCGAAATTCGTTTTTAGCGGCGGGATTCTCTTCTGCGCGACAGTCGCGCTCGGCTTCGTGATGCACATCTGCGGCAAGATGTGGGACTGCGCGGACCGGGGACTCGGGACGTCGATACTCGTCGTGTTTTACGTGTTCCCGACGCTCTGGGTTCTGGAGGGTCTGCTCAGCGTCGCGCTTTCCACGGCTGGAATGCTGACGCAGGATTCCGGACCTTATTTATATGAGTCGATTAGGTCGATGTTCGAGGTTGTTATTTTCGTCGTGATGCTCGTCTCGTTCTGCCAGGCCTTCGGATCCGCCCACGGATCGAGCGCGAGAAGAGCTTTGGCTACATTTCTAACCCCCGCGGTTGGCACCTTTGTCGGATGCTTCGCATTCGGGGCGTTCTACACTTACGCGATTTCAGGACTTATGTGATGGAAAACAGCGAAAACAACACCCCGCTCGAATACAGCTTCGAAACCGCGTTCGACGAAATGCGAAAAGTCAAGGCCGCGATTCACCGGACGATCTTCGGCCAGGAGGAACTGATCGAGGGAATGCTGCTCGCGCTTTTCGGAAGGGTACACGCGCTGCTCGAAGGCGTGCCCGGAGTGGCGAAGACCCTCGCAGTGAGGACGCTAGCGAACGTCATCGACGTTCCTTTCCGAAGAATTCAGCTTACTCCCGATCTGCTGCCCTTCGATCTGACGGGAACCGTGACTCTCGAAGGTCGCGGGGAAGCCCATCGCAGGTGGAAGTTCCAGCCGGGGCCGATATTCGCGAACCTCGTGCTCGCCGACGAAATCAACCGGACTCCGCCGAAGACTCAGGTCGCGCTGCTCGAAGCGATGGGTTCCGGCACCGTCACGAGCGCCGGCGAAGTCCACGAGCTTCCGGACCCGTTCTGCGTGTTCGCGACACAGAACCCGGTCGAGTACCTCGGAACTTTCGAGCTGAGCGCGCTCCAGCGGGATCGTTTCGCGCTGATAATCCCGGTGCCGTATCCGGACGCAGACGCGGAGTTGCTGGTAGTGAACCGTGACGCGCCGCCGCGGGCGGAAGACGCGCCGAGGACTCTCGACAAGGAGCGCGTGAAGGCGTTGCAGGAACTTCGGAAGTCGGTGATAATGACGGAATCGATGCTACTGAAGGCTTCGTTCGCGGTTTCCTGCACGAGGCCTGAAAACGAGGAATCCCCGGAGTTCGTTAAGCAGAACGTGCTTTACGGCGCAAGTCCTAGAGCGACGGAGCACCTCGCGATTCTGTGCCAGGTACGCGCGATCATGCGCGGACGCAGCTACGTGGTCGACGAAGACGTCGACTATCTGCTTCCGCTTGTTGTATCACACCGTCTGACCATGCATCCGAGAGCGATCGCGTCGAAAGTGAAGCCGGAGCATGTCGCTTCGGAAATACTCGAACACATAGAAAGACGTAGACTTAAGTCCTCCGGAGAGGCGATAGTAAAACGTGTACTCGTTTGACCGCGTAAGAAAATCTGATATATTTGATTTGACCCGCTCAAATAGTGGTGTATATTTAAATGTGAGATATGTGCATTTTTTTGCAGATTTGGCTTTGACAACTCGCTCTCGACAAACTATCATCTTTTGAGGATATAAATTCCGTTTTCTTACTTGGAGGTTCCATGAGGTATTCCCGACGTAAATCTGGTTTCACGCTCGTCGAGCTGATGGTCGTTATCGCGATCATCGCGCTCCTCGCGGCTATTGCTCTCCCGGTTGGCAGCTACGTGATCGCGCTTGCGAACCAGAGGGCATGTTCCGCCAACCTTAACGGTTGCGGCAAGGCCGCAATTATGTATCAGACAAGAATGCGCTACTTCCCGCGTCTAGCAGGTGCTCATTTCTGGAAAACCCTTTACGTCGACAACGAGCGCTACATCGGAACTCCGAACGTTCTCATCTGCCCCGCGTGTGGCGATAGCGAAGAAACAATTCTCGGCTCCTGGACCATTGGCGATAACTCGGCCGCTCCGGCTGACGTCGAGTGCTCTTATGGCGGAACGACCGCCCTGACTGGTTCCATCGGTGCGGGTGAGGCAATGGGCACAGACGACCACGAGCCAGCCTTGGCTACAGATGCCGAAACTCAGAACCATCCCGATCAGGGCGTGAACCTTATGTGGCCGGACGCGGCGACGGTATGGGTCGACAATCCCCCGGCCGCAATTTGCAAGGTCGGAGCGACGGACGGTAAAGCCGCGCTGGCGAATATGCAGAATTGATTTGAATTCAGTGTTCGGATTCGTGAAGGGGGAGGAAGGAATTCCTTCCCCTTTTTCATAGGTGACAATTTTCATAGGTGACAGTGGACTTCGAAAAAGAAAACCCGCCGCCGACACTCGGAATGAAGCTTTTTCGGCTTCAGTTCTGGCTGTTCCTTTTCATGGCTTTCATCGCGGGAGTCGTCGCGAGCGGCCTCGTTTCAGGCTGGATCGAATCCGGGAACATCTCCGAGGCCTCGCAGGCGAACTGGGAAAGGTGGGTTTTTGCGAACAGGGGTTCCATAGCGGATTTTCACGTTTTCGCAAACGGCGCGATCGTGTTCCTGGCGGTAGTCATCTTCGCGGAGTTCTTCGGCATTTCGCTCGAAGTCGAACGCGGCAAGTCCGCGGTCAGGAAAGACAGGCTCCTGCATTTCGACGTCATCCTGAAGCTCTGCGCGAACGGAAGAACGATTGCCTGGATTTTCGGCGTGCTGATTATGATGAGTTTCATCTCGTCGAGACTCTCCGCGCCGGCGACGAAGAATGAAAGCGTGGAAGACACGCTCGCCGCGGCGCCTTTCATCGACGACGATAATTTCGAGGCCGCGAAACTCTCGGACCCGCGCGGCCCGCGGATCGAGGAAGAACTCGTGTTCGGGTTCGAAGAGGACGTCTGGAGCACGATGCACAAAATCGTCCTGCCTGTGTGCTACGGCCTTTCGATCGTTATCGCGTCGATGCTCGCAAGCTCGATTTCCCGGAGGTACAAGGCCGCGATCGCGGACGGCTGAGTTTCTCCCGATCGCGAAAACGAATTTGCTTTCGCGGGCGAAGGTCGCTCGTATAATGACGGCAAGTTCGCGATAAACGGGAAGCAATGCTGACTCTGGCTCTTACAATCACTTACGGAGACGTAATCGAGTTTCTGGTTATCTTCGCGCTGATATACGCGGGGCTGAAACTCCTCGTAGGGACGAGCGGAAACGAAATTCTCAGAAGCGTGATCCTTGTCGGAATTCTCGTGTACGCCGGGCTTTCGGGCCTCATCAAGCTCGCGGACGAATTCGGCTGGCAGAAACTGAACGCGATCGAATACCTTCTCGACAAGGCTCCGTTCTACTTCCTCATTGCCACGCTTATAATTTTCGGGCCAGAGCTTCGGTGGATTTTTCTGAAGATGGCCGACAATCCGCTCGTGCGAGGCATTTTCGCGCTGAAGCCTCAGCGGACGGACATCGAAGCCATCGTGGACGCGACGATGGAACTCAGCCGGACGAAGACGGGCGCGCTGATCGTGATCCAGCGAAACGTCGGCCTTCGCGATTACACGGAGCGCGGAATCACCCTCGACGCGAAGCTCACGAAAGAGCTGCTTCTGAACCTCTTCTGGAAAAACGCCCCGCTCCACGACGGCGCGGTGATCGTCCACGGAAAACAGATCGTCGCGGCTGGATGCTGGCTTCCGCTCGGGTCGAAGCGGGTCGACAGCCGGCTTGGAACCCGCCACCGCGCGGCGATGGGGATTTCCGAGGTTTCCGACGCAGTGACGATCGTTGTCAGCGAGGAACGCGGCACGATCACGCTCAACTTTCTCGAGGAGAATTACGAGAAGCTGACCCGCGATCAGCTCGCGAGCCGGCTGGCGGAACTCATTCCTCCGGGGATCGGCAGGATTGCGGACGCGCCCACGCCGAAATCCCGCGCAAACGACGCGGAAATCAGTACCGACCTCATAGAACCCGGCGGAAACAAAGTCACGACGATGGAAGACATCGGGGACGTCGACGCGATTTCTCTTGGCGAGGCGGACGCGGCCACGAGGAAGAGTTCGTCCAGCGAACCCATAATTTGAATTCTCACGCTTGTATCGGTTCGGACGAATAATAGACTGGAAGTGTATTCTAATCGTTCGGACAAAAATTTGAAGTGAGGAGCGCTCCATGAAGTCGCTTTCAAGACTGTTGACGCCGGGCTTGTTGACCGCGCTGATTCTGGTTTCGTCTTTCAGCGTTGCGTCGTCGCAGACTACTGCCCCTGAAGAACCTCGGACGGAAGACGAAGGGGACGAATCGACCCTGACTCCCGTGGAGGAGACCCGGCAGGACGATGTGCTGTCGCGCATCGACCGCGGCATCGCGCGGATCGAGGATTTCAACTCGAACTATCGTGGTCGCGTCGACGCGCTCATCGACGACAGCGTCGAGGAACTCCGCCGGACGCAGGACCTTTTCTACAGCGTCGAAAACGAGGCGCACGATTTTCTCGAGGCGCTCAGAGCGGTGAATATGACTCTCCGCGAGCTTATGGCGCTCGATCAACAGGACGTGAACTCGCTCATCGACGACCTCGTCGTTTCCCTGCTCGGGGATCAGCTCAAGATTCTTCTCGAAGGACTCGGCCTCCCGGAAGATCAGCACAGACAGGCGCTGAGCTTTCTCGAAAATCAATTCATTCCAGCGCTTTCCGATATGCTGAAGGGCATGGCAGGGCTGATGTATCGTTCACCGGCGATCGATCCCGGTGCGCCGGGCAGGTAGAGAGGAGATTCCAGTGCGAAACAAAAAACTCGTCCCCGGCGATCGCGCGCCGGATTTCGAACTCCCCGGAGTCGACGGCAGGACTCACAATCTTGCGGGTCTTCTGAAGAAGTTCGACGCGGTAGTAGTGATGTTCAGTTGTAATCACTGTCCGTACGTCATCGCGTACCAGGATCGCTTCAACGAGATTCAGAACGACTACTCCCTCCGCGGCGCGACCATCGTCGCGATCAACCCGAACAATGAAATCAGCCATCCCACGGACAGCTTTGGCAAGATGAAGGAACGCGCTCTCGAACAGGGATTCGAGTTCCCCTATCTTCGCGACGAAAGCCAGAGCGTCGCGGCCGCGTACGGCGCGGAGTTCACGCCGGAGGTGTTCCTCGTGGACAAAGCCGGGATCGTGCGCTACGTCGGACGAATAGACGATAACTACCAGAACGCGTCCGCAGTGAAAAGCCACGACCTCCGTAACGCGCTCGACAAAGTCCTGGCGGGCGAAACCGGAAACTTCGGCGCCACCACCGCGATCGGCTGCACGATCAAGTGGAAGTGATTAGTGGCGTCGGTTCGGTGCCACGCAAAGGAAACGCCGGGGACGTTCCTGATGGACGCGGTTCACTGCACCGGCGCGCAGAATCGTACGAAAAATTCGTAGACGGCACGAATATAATGTTCAGCGTAGAAGCGGATCAGTTGACGAGTCTGTACGTGTCAGGATAGTCGCGGACGTACGCGATCTTCTGGGCGAACATCGCGTCGTTCGCCATATTCATAATCTCGGATTCGACGAACGCGAGCGCGTCATCGGTCCCGATCTTCACCGCCGCGCGATACGCCTTCAGCCGGGTGATTTCGTCGTAAGAGTGATTCGAGGCGATGCCTGAGACGATCGAAAGCGCCGACGGATCTTCGATCCTTGCGATCGCGTCGCAGGCCGCGCGGACTGTCGCGTCGTCACCTGTGAACATTGCGGTTTGAATCGTGCCGAGGCTCCCGCTTTCGCCGATCCAGCCGAGGAGCGCGATCGCTGAATTCTTCTGCTGTAGGCCTGTCGCATTCTGAAGAGATGACTCGATCTGCTCTGCCGCCGCGTCGGCGCTGGTGTCGCGAAGCACGCCGCCGAGAAGCTGGAGCATTCCCGGCTCCGGACTCGACAGCGCCTCCGACATCACCTGCTGCATATAGGCAGGGCTTGCAACGTGTCCGAGGATGGAACCCGCGTAAGTGCGGGTCATATAGTCGTCCGAGGTGACGAGGGTATTCGCGATGAGGTCGAGATCGTCCGCGCCAAGCATTTCGATCCAGTCGCGGTTATAGCTCAGCGCGAGGAGGCTGTCGTCGAACACGCGTTTGTCCGCGGAATGAAGTCCCGCGCGTAGAAGAGCGGCGACTTCATCTTCCGCGTCCTTCGATAGCGGATCGACGTCCTGCTGGATACCGATCGCGCCTGCGACCATCGCTTCCGCGTCTAAGATCGATTCCGCGTCCGCCTTCACGATGCTGCGGTACCCCGCGTGGAAAACGTGGGAGCCGAGGTGATCTTCGTGGAGGAAAACGATGACAGCTTCGCCGTCAGCGCCGGCGGGGAACTGACCGATGTCGAAATCCTCGCTGTAGCCGTCCTGGACGATGACCGAACCGGCGGCGATGTTTCCCTTCAGACTGCGGTGGACCTGCATCGAAAGCGTAGTCCCTTCGATAGCGGTGAAGCTGACCACCGCGACGGCGTCCGCCGCCCAGCTCTGCCAGACGAGCGAAGTCGCGGGCAGCATGACGAGGCGGTTCTGCCCCGGCATGTAGCCGTTCATCGAGGTGCGATCGCTGTTCGAGAACTCATAGCACGTCGTGGACGGTCCCACCGACGATACCGGAGACATGATCGAGCTGCACGACGCGGTCGGCGTCGCGCCCTGATTATGCTGTAGTCCGAGGGAGTGCCCGATTTCGTGCGCGACGGTAGCGCCGAGATGTTTCCCCCACTCGGAAACGTTGCGCGGGCTTTGATAGCCGCCGTTCCAGAAGTAGTTGTACGCGTCCATCCTGACGCCGAGGTTTCCGCCAGTGAAGCCGCTCGCGCAGCAGTCGTTTTCTATGTTGCGGTTGGTGCCCGATGAATCGAGAATCGCGAGACCGACGGTTCCGCTCGATATGGATTCGAAGGGAGCGATGTTGCGCATCGACATTACGCTGTAGTCCGTCGAGTTCTGGCAGGATCTCGATGCGCCGCTACTCGCGGTGGAACCTGTGGGCTGCGTCGACGTGAACGTGATCGCGATTCCGCTACTTCCGGAGGTCCAACCCGTGGGAGCGTTCCCGTAGTACTGGTTGCAGTATTCGATGACCTTCGAGATTGCCGCGGAAGCGGTCGGCGCGGTTCCGGCCCAGTTTGCGTTAGTTACGCCTTCGGTGAAGTCGGGAGTTCCGTTCGTATCCTCGTCCGCGGTGACGTCGAGATACCATTTGTCGCTTCCGGTCTGGAGCGTGCCGGAGCCGCCGCCGCCACCACCTCCGCCGCCTCCGCCACCGGCGGACTGGGTCGTGAAGGAGCTTGTGAACGGATTCGTTGCCTGAAGCGGATTTCCCGTCGCGGCGGAAGTCACGCCCTGCACGCTGACGTTGTACACCGTTCCCGCGGTGAACGCCGAGGCGGGGGTGAACGTCGCGACGGCTCCAGTGGCGTCCCAGGTTATCGCTCCCGTCACCGCGCTACCTCCGGACGGTGTGACGGTGATATTCGTGTTCGTCACGCCGGTCGTGACCGCGGGACCGGTGAACGCTATGATCACCGAAACGCTGAGGCTGATTCCGCTCGCGCCGTTCGAGGGGGAAACGCTCGAAACGTCGAAGGCCGCTCCGGTGACGCCGGACATATCGACTGTGAATACGCTCGTCGTGACGGACGGCCCGAAGTGCGCGTCGTTCGGCGTGATCCTGAGAGTTACGCTCTGCTGGATTCCGACGATGTCCGCGAATACGTTCCAGCTCCAGGTGTGCGAAGTTCCCGGAGACGGCGAAGTGGTCAGGTTCAGCCTGCCGTCTCCGCCGGCGCCGCTGGTGGCGGTTTTGTATAGCGCTCCGTTCAGACTGTACTCGACGGTGATGCTTGCGCTGTTGCTCTCCGGATCGCTGAGCGTGTGGGAGATAAGAAGCGGACTTCCGCTGACGGTTCCGGTCGGACTGACGACGCTGATCGTCGGCGCGGTGTTCGTAGTCGTGCCCTGGGTGCCGTTATTGACGGTGAACGGTCCGACGACGTGGGCGGTTCCCGCGCTCGCGTCCGTCGGCGTGACGCGGAGGAAGGTTGCGGTCGCGCCCTTGCTTGCGCCGATGTTGGCGGTGGAATCCCACACGACGATGTGCGAAAGTCCCGTCGGACTCGAAGTCAGACCTGTCAGCGGGGTGAGGTTCGAGGAATCGAGGGTGATCAGGCTGAACGTCGCCGCTCCGTCGATGCTGTACTCGATCGTCGCGCTGCAAGTATCGGATTCGAGATCGATAATCGAAAAGTTGACGTTCACCTTGCTGAACACCGTCCCCGAAAGCGGCGAATTCACCCTCGCCTGCGGCGGCGCGTTGGTCTGATTCGCGCTCAGGAACCTGAATCCGTCCGCGAGGCTCGCTTTCAGCCCTGTAGTTGGGTTCTTGACGACGACGTCGAACACGCTGCTCGATCCAGTTGGAGTCGCGGGAGACGTGAACGTGGCGGTGTGCGGGTTCGAATTGAGGTTGCGCGCCGTGATAGTCGTGATTTCAATGGTTCCTAGGTAGACCTTGCAGTCGCTGTCGAAGCCGGTGCCGGAAACGACGATCGTGTCGCCGCCCGCGGCGGAGCCGACGCCGGGTGTAACCGACGAAATGGTCGGCGGATTCGAAATCGTCGTGCTCGTCGAGCCGATTGCGGTGGTGAATGTCGTCACGGACGTATCGGAACTCGCGAGTCCGCTCTTGTTCCGCGAGCCGCCGAGGAACGTCCCGATCGACGTCTGAAGGTCCGTCGTTACCGCGGCTGCGCTGAGATTGCCCGTTCCGACCGCGATCGGTCCCGTGGACCCGATGCCGTTGAAGGAGTTGTCGAACGCGACGTCTGAACCGAGCGCGTTCGCAAGGACCGCGCTGTCCGATCCCGCGCCGACGGCTATCTCGCTGATCCCGCTGATTACGAGTCCCGCCTTCACCGCTGAGTTCGATGCGTTGGCGCCGGCGCTCGAAGTCGACGTGAGGTCGGTTGGAACGAGAGTCGTGACGCTGGTCAGTCCGAACTGGGCCGCGATCTGCGTGTTCGAATTCTCCGCGATGGTCGAAATGCTTTCGACTCCGCCTCCGCCGGACGCTCGGGTGAGGGTAAGCTTCGCCGCGATTGTGGACATGGGAGTGACGCTCAGCGCGCTGACAGTCCCAGATGGCGCGGGATAGATCAGCATCAGCGGCGCCGCGGTCCCGAGGGTCTTGGAACTGCCGTCCGCTTCCTCCGCGTAGAAGCCGCTCGTGACCTTGATGAGCACCGCGCTAAGCTCCGAGTTGCTGCCGACGCTGACGGAAAACGAACCGTCGGGCGCGGTGGTGAGATTCAAGTTACCAGTGAGCGAAACCTCGACGCCAAGATTGCTAACGCTGTAAACATCCAGCCTTCCGGCGTTGACCGCGCCCGCGACGACCTTTCCGGAGAGCGTAGCGGTGTACGTGCCGCTCGCGGTCCCACCGGTCGTGGCTGCAGCGGTGCTGGACCCGCCACCTCCGCAGGAAGCGAGAATCGTCGCCAAGATCGCGATGAAGGCCGAAAACGCAATATTAATCCTGAGATTAGTCATATCCCTCACACTCCTGATTGACGTTATCGAATGTCGTGATTGATGGATTCGTCCGATACTATCGTATCTGCGGAAATTCTAAACAAGGGTTACGAAAGTGCAAACCGTGTTCCTTTATAGCGAGACTTGAAGTCCGGCGCAAAGTTCATTTCCTGCGCGAGCTCGAATGAGACCAAAACCACATTGATTTCCAACTCCTAAAACCCAAAAGAATATAAACGAGACCTGCACTCGTGAGGTTCAGATCGTGCCAAACAGTCCATAGATGATTGTCATGCTGAAAATTTGCATTTTTTCGATTTTCGGGCGGACTCTTCTCTGCATTCCTGACTTTCGACATCTGCCTTATTCCTTCTGCACTCTGCCTTCCGAACTCTGCCTTCCGTTGCCCGAATTCGTCCAGAGTCCGGAATATTCTTTCCGTTCAATTTGTTAATGAACTAAAATTGGACCCGAGCGACGAATATGAGTGAAAGAGCCAGAAGACCATACTTCCCGATGTGCGACGCCGAAAGCCTCTTCAAGCAGGAGCGCAACGTCAATCTCGATACCCCGCGGGCGGTTCTTTCAAAAAAGCGCGACATCGATCGCAAACGCACCATCGAGGCTGGGTTCGTTGCGCTAAATTGTGATATTGAGTTTGATTTCGCACTCAAGGTAATCGACGGACAATGGTTCATCGAACGAGCCAAGCGAGAAAGCAGGAAGCAGAAACGTAAAAGGAAGTCGAAAGTGAAGGCTATCGACGTGCTATTTCGCACGGAACCACAGAAGTCCCGAAAAAAGAAGGAAAAGGCTCTTAGCAGGGCGTAGTCGGAAAGTATGCAGGAACAGACGAATCTCGAAAAAGTCAGAACATCCGTTGAACGGATGGTGCGGAATTATGGGGAGCGAGGTCCGTACAAACTTTATCCCGACGAAACGAGGGTCGAAAGTCTTATCGACGGTCTGACGCACAATAAAATTCGCTACGGCAAAGCCTTCTGTCCATGTATTCCGGTCGAGGACAGCCTCGGCAAGGGAAATTCGAACGTCTGTCCGTGCGACGCGCACCACGAGGACATCAAGCGCGACGGCTGCTGCGAATGCGCGCTGTTCGTGAGTCCGGATTTCAGCCTGCGCGTGCCGGGCGATCCGGAAACGGTCGATGAAGGTGCCTGAAACGGTGAACTTTCGGTGAACCACGTTGCTTTGTGGCACGGGACATCTTGTCCGTGATCCATCAGTGAGACGCTGGCACCACCGTGTTTCACCGAACGTTTACAGTGAATGCTATATAAAGCAAGATTTACTATTATGTATCTATCAAATTAATTTCAAAATTTGATCAGAGTATGTTATATAAAACATTTTTTATATTGTATCTATAATTTATATCATATTTTGCAGGTAATCTATGAATTATATGGCATGACATCTCTTTTACGATTTCACGATCAGGTGAGCGTGCCGCGTCCAGGAAATAAAAACCCCCCGGCCGGAGCCGGAGGGTGATTTAACTTAACAGATCAGAAAGCTCGGGATTGGCAACATCCCGGCTCGTGTGCTTTCAATTTGGAGGGAATTTATGGTGGGAGAAAGGAGTACCCCGCGAGGAGACCAGTATTTTCATCCAGGGAGCGGAAGAAAGACCAGAAAAGTAAAGGCGCGGAGTGATTGCCGGGTAGGACATCTGACTGCTAAGAATTTCGTGGAAATTGGCGATGAAGGTCTTTTACGTTTCGCCTGTTCTGATTTATATATCGTGTTTCAGCTTTTGCAACTTTAATTTTCAAAAAAAAATCTCGATTTGCCCTGTGCCGAGGGGAAAAGCGGGGGATGCAGATTGCAGATTGCAGATTTCGGATTTCAGATTGCAGATTTCAGATTGCAGTATGAGCTAACAAGCATCCTCGCCCCTCGATCCTATTTTCTGACTACCGACTACTGACCACTGACTACTATTCAAAAATCAAAAATCAAAAATCAAAAATCAAAAATCAAAAATCAAAAATCGGAGGTCCCCGGTAGAATCGGAGCGATGACCGACCGCGAAAAAAAGCGAATCCTCGTCGTCGACGACGAAGAAAGCCTCAGGTTCTTTCTCACGAAGACGCTCGAACGTAGCGGCTATATCGCAGAAGCAGCGACAAACGGGCGAGAGGCGTTCGAGATTCTGACCGAATGCGATTCAGGGTTCGACTGCGTTCTGCTCGACCTCAAAATGCCCGAGATGGACGGAATGTCGCTGCTCGAAAAGCTTCGCGATGCGCAAGGCGAGCGTTCCGTCCCCGCGATCATAATGATGACCGCGTACGGCGACATTCGCACTGCGGTTCAGGCGGTAAAGCTCGGTGCGACGGATTTCATCACGAAGCCTTTCGAGGGCGGCGATGCGCTCACGATGATCGAGAAGGCGATCCGCACGAGGTCGCTCGAAGCGGAGAACGCGCGGCTCCGCGACCTTCTTTTCGAGCGCGACAGCTTTGGCGCGATCGCGGGGAAGAGTCCAGCGATGCAGCGACTATTCGCGCTGGTCGAGAAGATCGCGCGCATCGCGAGTCCGGTGCTGATCACTGGTGAAAGCGGAACTGGAAAGGAACTCGTCGCGCGGGAAATTCATAACCGCAGCAATGGTCCGGACGCGCCATTCGTCGCGGTGAATGCGTCCGCAATTCCGGAGACGCTGCTCGAAAGCGAACTCTTCGGCCACGAGAAAGGCGCGTTCACCGGAGCAACTTCGCAGCGGGAGGGACTCATAAGGCTCTCGTCGGGCGGAACGCTTTTTCTCGACGAGATTGGCGATATGCCGCTCGCGCTCCAGCCGAAGCTGCTCCGCGCGATTCAGGAGAAGGAAGTAACCCCCGTCGGAGGTGACAAGCCCATCAAGGTCGATTTCCGGCTGGTCTCCGCGACCCACCAGGACCTGGCGAATCTGATCCGCGAGGGCAGGTTCCGCGAAGACCTTTATTACCGCATAAACGTTCTGCCCGTGCGCCTGCCTTCGCTTCGCGAACGGAAGGAGGACATTCCGGTGATCGTCGAATTCCTGCTGAAAAAGTTCGCCGCGAAGACGGGAACGAAGCCGCCCAGGATCACGGGCCGCGCAATGAATGAACTGATGGCGATGGAGTTTCCGGGAAACGTGCGCGAACTCGAAAACCTCATTGAACGCTTCGTCGTCTTCGGCGGAGACGTCATCGAAAGCGTCGCAGCGATTTCCGAAGTCGTGGCGGAGTCGTCCGGGGTCGCTTCGGGCGAGGCAAAGACAAAACTTTCGGGGCCGCTTCTTCCCTACCGCGAAGCGTCGCGGGAATTCGAAAAGGAATACCTCGAAAGACTTCTCGACGAAACCTCCGGCAACGTCACCCGCGCCGCGGAGATCGCGGAAGTATCGAGGCCGAATTTCCACCGCAGGCTGAAGGAAATCGGAATCGATCCGGACGCGTTCAGAAAATGATCGCGCTAGAAATCCGATTCGGCGCCCGGTTCGTTCCCGCTTCCCGCCTCTTCCACGGGTCTTGGCGAGAAGAATTCGGGCGGGTTCAGATGTTCCTGGAAGAACTTAACGACCTCCTCGTCGATGAATGCCCGGCTCGGGGACATATTCGCCTGATTCAGGCTGTGCTCCCCGCCGACGGCTTCGATGTAGCGGACGTTCGCTCCAATTTCCTCCGCGCGGGAAACGAAACTTCGGGTCAGCGCCACGGGCACGGTCATATCGACTGTTCCGTGAATCACGAGCATGGGCGGATCGTCCTTGTCGAGATGGAAAACCGGACTCGCGAGTTCGTAGTTCTCCTTCAGAGCGTCGGTAAGTCCGCCTCCCATGAAATTCGTTACGAGGGGCGCGAACGATGCCGGGCGCATATCCATCACCGGGCAATATGGCGCGGCGCACTGGATGCTCGAATCGAAATCCGGGTTTGCGGATCCCTCGATTTCTTCGCAGCCGCCGCTGGTGGCGAGGAGCGCGGAAAGGTGGCCGCCGGCGCTCGAACCCGTGGCGCCTATGCGGTCCGGGTCGATTCCCCATTTCTCTGAGTTGGCGCGGAGCCATCGCACCGCGGCTTTGCAGTCGTATATCGCCTTCGGAAACGTCTCGGGAACCAGACGATACGAAATCGTCACCGCGACGTATCCTCTCCGCGCGAACTCCCGGCAGTCATCGCGATACCCGTCGCGGCTGCCGCGCCTCCAGCCGCCGCCGTGGATGAAAACGATCGCGGGCAGCGGGTCGTGCTCGCGGTTTTCGGGACGGTACAGATCGAGCTGGAGTTTCGCTCCGTCGTCGTACTCGGCGTAGGTGATGTTCTGCTCGTATTCGTACCGCGTCAGCTCGGCGTGGACACCGCCCGCAAGTCCCGCGCACAGGAGCAGCACGTAAACCGCAGGAATGAGCGCAATTCTGAAGGTTGTTTTCATTTCAGTTTCCCGGATTATTGATGGGTTCACTTCCTTACGATGCGGAACATAGTCTGTGAGGTCAATTTTCAGTAACTGTTCACGGGGTGGGAACGCGGACGTCCTTGTCCGCACTCCCGAACGCATCCCGATAACGGTTATATTGAGCATAACATCACTATTAGTAATTTTTAATTGCTATAATAAATTACAACTTATTATAAGTTGAAATGAATGGCGAATCGGTTCTGTGAAACACGTTGACAAAAGCGTCTTGGACGATTCCGTGACGTGGCGCTGGCATCCTGACTCATCATACTACACATCTCCGCCGCCGTTTATGACGGCTGCACTCCCCATCACGGCCGCTAATGGGACTGTAGGCGTCTCGCCTACAGTGTGAAAATACTGCGCAGGCGAGGACGGCTGCGCTCCCAGAATTCACGGACGATGGCGGAAGTGCCACGCGCCTGCACTCCCGGGCACACCCCGTGAACGGTTACGAATTTTCAGAAACCGCCGCGATCGAGGTGGGCGCTGATTCCCTCGTGGAGCCTTCCGTTCGTCGCCAGAATCTCGCAGCCGAATAGCCAGCCGCCTTCGGAGCCGTCGAATGTCGTGACTTTGCCGCCCGCCTCGAGTACGAGAAGCGCGCCCGCCGCGACGTCCCAGGGGCTTAGGTAGAGTTCCCAGAAGCCGTCGAACACCCCCGCGGCGGTGTGCGCGAGATCGAGCGCCGCGGAGCCTCCCCTGCGGACTCCTCTGGATTTGAGGTTCAGGACGATGAAGTTGTCGAGATTGTTCCGCGGATTCACCGTCCGTTTGTACGCGAATCCGGTCGCGAGCAGCGCGTGCGAAATCCTCTCCTCGTCTGTTACGCGGATCCGTTCCTCGCCGCGAAACGCGCCTTTCCCCCGCTCAGCGAAGTACCTCTCCCCGATAACCGGCGCGAAGATCGTCCCAGCGATCGGACCGCCTTCGTCATAAACCGCGATGCTCACGCAGAAAAGCGGATGCCTCCGGCTGAAGTTCACGGTGCCGTCGAGGGGATCGATGATCCACGTCCGTCCGTCGACGCGAAGATCGTTCGCCGCGGTTTCCTCTGCGATGATTTTGTCCCGCGGGAACTCTTTTTTTATCGCGTCGATGATGAGCTTTTCGCTTTCGGTGTCCGCGGTCGTGACTATGTCGCGCACGCCTTCCTTGATTCTGATCTGATCGCTTCCGATTTTGCCGTAGTGGGAAAGCAGCGCGTCTCCCGCTCGTTTTGCGATGGATTGAAGGAAGTCCTTGAATTCAAACATTACAGCTCGTTCGAAGTGGGTGGCTATGGATTGACAATAACATCAATTCCGATATATTTATCCTGCCGACCGATTAAATCGAAGGTAGAAAAACTTAAATGAAAACAATTGCCAGGTATTCGGGTCTGGCTTCCCTTCGAAGCTGGTTCATCCACCGGACGATGCTGGAGGTCATTCTGATCGCACTGCTCGCGACGATTTCTTTCGAGCTTGTGACGTGCGTTCTGAGGTTCGGCATGCACCTTGAGTCCCAGCACGACACGTCTTTCCTTTCGCACTACACTTTCGGACTTCGAATCCACCACGGCTACATCGGCGCGCTGATCGTGATCGTCGCGTGGGTCGCGCTAAAGTGCCGGGGGATGAAGAACATCGGATTCGTCTTTGGTTCCGCGCTGCTGTTCTCTGACCTCGTTCACCACTTCGGAGTGCTCTGGTACTTCGCGGGTTCGCCGGAGTTCCATCTGACGTACGGTTGAGGCCGGTGTATCAAGATCGGTCGGCTGGATTTTCACCACATTTAGATTTCGTCGTGGCGGCGACGATTTCCGTCAGCCCTGAGCACTTGAACTATGCGCAAAAATTTGGACAAAGTAGACTACATTGCCTATATGGATGCGCGTACGGCTGAAACGATAGACTCGAAGGAGTCGGCGAGCGCTGAGTCGAGCCGGAACGAAGGAGCGCGTGAGAAAATATCTATTGCGGTCATGAAAATCGAATTCGCCTGCTCGGAGTCAACACGGTACGCTGTAACAACCTTCGCAACTTCAAGCACTAGTTCTCGCGCTGAAATCGACGACACACTCAGTTCCAGACCCTGCCGGGGGAAGGCGAACGCGAGCACCTCGCGGGAGATCGGATTCCCACCCTTTTCGAACTGCCCCCAAAAAGGAGTGCCGTGGGCTGCTATGCCGTGGGGAGTTTTCTCGACGAGGACGACGTCGTCGGAGAGCGTCCTTTCCCGCCCGGCCTTCATCGAGAGCGTAGACTTGCCCGCGCCGCTGACACCTGGGAAGACGATCGCGAACTGCTCGTCGATCGCAATCCCCGCGGCGTGAACGAGTACCGCCCCCCTCCGCGGCAACAGTTCGCTGAACGCCATCCGCAGAAGTCCGTCGAACGCCATAGCGGAGTCTGTGACCTTCGCTGATCCGCTCATATCGCGGAGATCGATTTCCGCACGATGAAGGAACCTCGAAAGAATCAGAATCCCGTCTTCGTTCTCGTGCGCGAAAATCGGATCGTCGCGCCCGCCGAGTTCGTCGCGAACAATCTCCACGTCCATCTCGAAGTCAGCCTTTCGGTCCGTCAGAAACGGATCGTATCGCCCGTCGTAGCCGTTCGGGATTTCAGTCAGCCGGATAAGAAGTGTCAGTGGACCGAGAGTCAGGTTAAAAGATTTCATCCCTCAATCCTCGATACTTATTCAGCGATCCTCAAGATATTTTTAGCATACCCCCTTTTCGCGCGATTGTGTGATTCTGTATGGTAATTGGGTGAACGTTCGGTGAACCACGTGGCACTTCCGCCATCGTCCGTGTTTCCACGGGCAAGATGCCCGTGCCACACCCAGAAATCCAGGTAGACGCTTCAAT
>JANLHZ010000096.1 GCA_024653775.1 Planctomycetota bacterium
AAGACTTTGCTTATGCAGAACATTCCTTCTGTAAAACCTGGCAAATCACGAGAAACGTGTGTAACGATGCTCGAGTTCATTCTTTTCGATCCGAGAAGCAACGAACAGAATCAAGTGCAAGTCGTGGACGCACTATTCAAAATGACGGATGTTTCCGAGGGAAGAAATGTCCTTGAACGCGCGAAGGCGGAACATCCGAGCGAAGTCGTGCGGGGTTACATCGGGGAGCGTGCGAGGTGATCCCTCCGGAGAGAACCTCGACGTACATGGCGCGCGTCCTAACACGGACGGGACTTCCTTGTTACGTGACTATGAACTCGCCACCAGAAATAAATTCCGCATGACATTGCAGCCGGGAGAGGTTTCAATAGAATGCGCCGTTTGATGTGAAGGATCGGGATCGGGAAACGTTAACACCGTCATCCGCCGCTTCCCGGCGCCGCTCCTCACGGAGGGTGGAATTCTGTTCTCTGACCCGTTACGAGAATGCCGTTTCTAAGACTAAAAAGCCTCGAACAGAAAGGAAGAGTGTTTCTGCTCGATGGCCTCGCGGAGGAGAAAACCTTCGTTATAGGCCGTGACCCGAACGCGGAGATTCCGATCCTCGATTCGGGCGCGTCGCGCAGGCACGCGGAGGTTTACCGCGTCGGCGAAATGTACTTCATCCGCGATCTGCGTTCGAAAAACGGCACGTTCCTGAACGACGAGCAGATAAAGGAAGAACTGCTCCAGGTTGGCGACAAGATCAAGATCGGAACGGCGGTCTTCATCTACGAGGAAAGCCTCGAGGAGCAGGCGCGGATCGTGATGGACGACATCGAGTTCGCCGGGCCGGAGGCGGAAAGCAAGTTCACGGAGACGATGGCGTTTCGGCTTCGAAGTTCGGAGCGTAACGGGATCGAAACCCTGGGCGAGATGAAAGCCGTGTCGGATACGAACTACAAGATCGTCCGGGAAGCGCAGCGTGATTTCGCGGGCAAGCTGCATCATCTGTTCGACCTCGCGCGGATTTTCGAGAAGGACGTCAGCCCGGAAACGATCATCCAGGAGACGCTGATGCACATCGCGCAGAGCGTGGAAGCCGAGTGCGCGATTTTCTTCGTCAAAACCGAGGACGCGCGACTCATCCCCCGCGGCGTCTACAAAAAAAAGGAAGAAGACGTCCCGAAAGTGTCGAGAAGCATTATCCGCCAGGCGGTCCAGAGCGGAAAGGCGATACTGACGACCGACGCCGGCCTCGATTCGCGGTTCAACCAGAGCAAGAGCATCATCGCGCAGGGAATCAAGAGCGTTATGTGCGTGCCTCTCACCGCGCGGGAAAAGCAGACCGGGATTCTGTACTTGACGAGTTCGAGCGAATCCGGACCTTTCAGCGACGTGGACCTCGAATTCGCTTCCATCGTAGGCTTGCAGGCGGGAATCGCGCTCGACACCCTTCAGGCAAAGGAAGCGGTGCGGAAGAAGTTCCTTCAGTCGCTTTCGGTTCTGATCTCGCTGACGGAGGAGCGCGACCCGAAGCTTCACGGCCACAGCGTGCGGGTCACGAACTACGCAGCCGCGATCGCGAACCAGCTTAAGCTGAGCTATCTGGATCGGTACTTTCTTCAAAGCGCGGCGATCCTTCACGATGTCGGCAAGCTGACGTTCTTCGCGAGTCCGCCCAGGAACGAAGACGAGGAGCGCAAGTTCTATCTCGAACATCCCCATCGCGGCGTGGAAGTCATAAAACAAGTCGAATCGACGCACACCATCCAGCCCGGTATTCTTCAGCACCACGAATACATCGACGGCTCCGGGTTCCCGAACGGTCTAAAGGGAGACGAAATCAGCTTGCAGGCGAAGATCATCTGCGTGGCGAACGAATTCGACAAGTTCAGCTTCGAGCCGGGGAAAGTCCCGACGCAGCAGGACTCGCAGCACGCGCTTCAGGAGCTATGCAAGCTCTCCGGAAAGAAGCTCGACGTCGCGGTGGTCGATGCGCTTGTAATCGCGCACAAGGGCGGCAGCTTGTTCCGCGAAGTGCCGCTGTTCCAGGACATCTACCAGGCGCCGAAGTGAGCGATGGCAATTACGAATTTTGCATTCTGACTTCTGCATTTTCCTCACTTCCCACTCACCACTATGAATTACGAATTACGATTTTTTTTATCGGCGATTTCAGACATAATGTGGTTTGGTCTGATCTATCCAAAATTCGAGTCTAGTGGCGAAGGACGGAGCGTTGAAGTACGCGTTACCAATTTTTTCGATACTGATCGCGCTGATTTTCGCTGACTTCTCGAAAGCCGAGGAAAACGGCGGTTTCAGGGTCGAGGGAAATCTTCTTCGCGATCCGAGCGGAAGGATCATCCGGTATTACAAATGCAGGTATCGCACCGCGGGAACGCTGATCAATCAGATCAGGGGACACTACGGCGGCTACTTCACGAACCTCGAGATGGAGTCGCACGCCGATCCATGGCAGACGTATCGCGGAAACTTCGGAAATCCCCCACCCGTGGATGCGGGGACGCGGGAATGGGTCGTCCGGATGGTCCACGAAGAAAAGGATTGGCCGCTGCTTTCCAGGCTGCTTTCGATTTACGACTCGCCTAAGAAGGAAGTTATCGTCAAGACGCGCATCATCGAACTGACGAGCGAACGCGATTTCCAGCTTGGCTTCGACGCTTCGTTTTCGAAGACGTCGTCGAACAACGACTCCGTGTTCCGCGCCGTCGACCTGACGTTCAGCCCCGAGGCGTACATAGCGAGCACGCTTCCCGGAAGAGGAAACTTCCAGGGCGCTACCGCGCATTTCGACAACAACGGCAAGACCTCCGCGGGACGGATCGGCCGGGGCATACTCGACGTCAGAACCGTCCAGACGGAGTCGGAAAACGAGGTCCGTCTGATGCCGGAAATCCGCGCGGAGGAGGGCGTCAGCGCGTCGGTGTCGGACTCGAGGCAGCTTCCGGTTTCCGCGAAATGGATTTCCGGAGGCACCGTCGTTGGCAATGCGACCACGTTCAAGGACGTCGGCGTGACGCTCTGGGTCAGGCCGCAGGTGATCGGGCTCGATTCCGTGGTGCTCGACGTCAGCGCTACGATGACAATCATCACTCCGACGACGATCGAGGTGGACTTCGGGATTCAAAACCCCGTGACGAACACGAGAAAGGCCAGCACGACGGTATTCCTTCACGACGGCGAGGAGTTCATTTTCGGCGGGCTCGTTTCGCGCACCCAGCTCGTCGATCAGGTCGGTGTGCCGTTTCTGTCGGACATCCCGATCCTCGGCTGGTTCTTCCGCCGTCACCGGACGTTTTCGAAAAAGTCGGAGATATATTTTCATATCGTGCCGACGATACTATCGAGCAGATCGCACCTCGAACTCGACGGAGATATCGGAAATTAAGAGGCTAAAATATAACTTACTCAAATTAACGACACTGTCACTACAAATCAGCGTCAGCGTCAGAACAAAAAAGTTAAAAACGTCGGTGTCCTAAATTCTGCAGCGCGGAGGCGCGGAGTACGCAGAGGCTCGCGGAGAGATTACATTCGAAACGAAAGTGGATTCAGCCGCGGTCGCCAACAATTTAATTTAATTTTGATATTCTCCGCGAAACTCCGCGGTCTCCGCGGCTCTGCGCGGAGGATTTTAGTTTCCGTTTGCGATTTATCGCGAACGTCCAGTGAACAGTCTCAAATTAACTGGCTTTTTTTCGATGATTCATGGGAAAAAGTATCTGTTTAGTGAACCGCGCTAGGCCGGTACGTCCCCCCTGGTCCAAAGTGTGGGGGATAGTTGCTAAGAACCTCAAGTCGGCTTACATGTCGATAAATAAGTAAAAACAACAAAAGCAGCTATTAATAGAGAAAAAAATATATAAGCGACTTTTATATAACTCGCTATGATCAAATTTTGAAATTAATTTGATAGATATATAATTATATACATTGCTTTATGTAATTCATATCGTATCGGTTCACCGAATGCATACAAAAAATGCCCACATGAAGGCGAGGTCGAAGTCGATGGGCAACGCATAGCGGGTCTCCAAAATAAGCGCTCCGGTCGAACCGGGCAGTTCCAGGCCGACTTATGATTTTTTTCCGCGGGCGATCACTGGATTTCCTCCGTCCGCGTTCTTTTATTCGTTCCGTTTTTTTTATCCGTTCCCGCCTGTAGCGAGAAAGGATCGAGGGTACCCTCGGTGGACCCGAAGCCTTCGCGTCGCCGGAGAAACTCGACGGCGATTTGACGGTCCCGGGTGGTTCGAAATCGTTACCCGCAAAAGCAGCGCCGACATTCGTTAAACGCTATCCGGACTTACCCATTTTTGCGCGATCCCGAACCTCCAATCTCTGTCTCTTTCTCCTGCAGGAAAATTTGGTGAGACATTTACTAAGCGCGGATTTTTATTTTTTCCGATCGGGAGGCTGAAAAGCCTGTCAACTTGAGTAAGTTATTATTTTGAGCCTCCTTAAGGCCTCGGAAGTATCGCCCAAGGCTTCTTTCCGCCACTTCCATGACCAAACCGTTGCAAATGTGCTGTATCCTCTGACGGATGGAATTTCGCGGTAAAACAAGTTACGAGAGCATCATCACGGGGTTTCAAGGTCTCTTCGAGATGTATCGCGCCCTGATAGAATCCGCAAGGACCGCGACAAGAGGTCTGCGCCTCGAAATGCGAAAAACGGGGCGCGATGATTCGGAGCTTCCGGCCGCGCTCTACGCACTCGGCGCGATGGTGGACGCGGACGCGTCGGAGTATCTGAAAAGGCCTTCGCAGGTCGCGGTGATCGGAGCTATAGGCTCGGGAAAGTCGAGCCTCATCGGTCGTTTTCTCCGCGGGAGGATTCCGAAAGCGTCTGAATCCGCGGACGAACCTATCGTTATCTTTCGCCACGAATCCGAGTCCCGCGGGGATTCGTCCGGAGCCTACGAGCGCACCTCCGCGAAGAACGAAGAAAAAGCGCCCGCGATGCGGGAAATCTATCTTGGCGAGCCGTTCCTTCGCGACGTCAATATCATCGACACCCCCGGTCTCGAAGAAGGCAAACTGCGTGGCGAAATCATCGCGCGAATCGTACCGCGGTGCGATGGAATTCTGTACGTGCTCCCTTCGATGAAGGGTATCAGAGAGCGGGACGAGGAGTTCATTTCGTTCGTGGCGAAGAATCATCCTTCGATCGACATTCAGTTCGCGATCAATTTTGCAGACGTCCTCGCCCTCCGGAAGTTCGAGGATCTCGAATTCTATCACCTCGAAGTAGAAAAGGCGCTTGCTCCGGTGCGACTTGCGTTCGAGTCTAAGATCTCCAGGATTCTTCCCGCGTCGCCCGAAGCGGCGGGGAAACCGAAAATATGGGCCGTCAGCGCGCGATACGGATTCGGCGTCGACTCGCTTCTCGAACATCTGCTAGCGAGATTCACCGGGATTTCGGGCGCAAAACTCCGGCTTTCAAGAGCCTTCGAGATTGTCAAGCGCGTCCATCTGGGTCTCCGCGAGTTCGCAGCGGAAAACTCGGAGTACGTTCGGCGAGGCCTCGAACTTGTAAAGAACTTTCTCGCGGAGTCGGAATTGACGCTCGCTTCGCTTTCAAAGGAATCGTCCGCGATCGTCAAGGCAGACCTGAAAAGAAAGGACGTCGACCTACCATCCGCCAATGAAATCGCGACGAATCTTTATCCGGACGAACTTTCGAATTTCGCGGAGTTCGTCCTCGGCCTGAAAGGCTCAGAGGAATTCGGAAAGCTGGTCGCTGCGACGCTCGTGGAATTCGATCCGCTGGTCGACATTGGCAGAAGGCTTTCGGGCCTCGAAAGTCTGAAGAATGAATTGGACGAGGCAAGAAAATTGGAGGCGTCTGCGAGTGACCTTCGCGGTATGATCCTTCGCAGCGAGGACGCAATCGCAGCGGCGAGCGAGTTTCAAAACGCCCGCGGTGACTCGTACGTATCGAAGCTCATCCGGATTTTCGATACCCGATCGAAGGAGATCGAGACGCGGGCGGGGGAGCTTGCGGAACTCTGCCGTCGGAAGAAAGCCGGGTTCGACGATTACGTCCGCGACTTCGAAACGCGGTTCACGAAGTACCTCGCGTCCTCTTCGCAGCCGCTCGCGCGGGACGTGCAATCGAAAATCGATCGCGAGTTCCATCCGAAGCTGTCAAAGTTGAAGGCGCGCCTTCTGGAGTCCGGATTTGGCGAAACCCTGGCAAGCGACGTTCTCGTCGCAGGCTTGTCCGATCCTTTCAATCCTGGTGCGTTCGCTGCGCCGGATCGTAGCGGAGGCGCAGACGAGACGGCGCGGGAGGGCGCGAAGCTCGCGCTTTCTGCGGAAAAGTCGATCTCCATTCTGGCCGGCAAAGTTTCAGCGGCGGCCAACGCTCTTCGCGTCGATCTTCGGGCTGCGTGCGCCGCGGGTGGAATCGCGCTCGAAGAAGCTTCCGCTAAAATCGGGAAGGCGAAATCCGGAATCAGAAAAGACGACGGAGCTAACCGAAGATCGATCATCTTCTGCGCGCTGACGGCCCTCGTTTCGATCGCGATGTTCCTGGGAGGGCTGTTCGCGGACGGAATCGCCTTCGCTGGTCTGCGCTCGTCCGACCTGAAGCTCATTCTCGTAGCGGCGGGATTCACGATCTTCAGTCTGAGCCTCGGATTGTCGCACCGAATTTCGGAGTCGCGTAGAAAGAAACTCGCGGACTGGATTCTGCCGACGCTACGATCCTCGATAGACGCCCTGGAGCGCGCGCTGAAAAATTTCCACGAGTCGACCGCGGCTCATTCGGAAACGGCGGTCCGGACGATCGATAATCTTGTAGAGGACGCCGGAAGGGAATTCAGCGCGGGCGCGCTCAGCGATCGGACGAGGAAGATCGAAGTCATGTTTCGTAACCTGTGGGGCGGTCTGATCGAAGATACGTCCGCGAAACTGGGAGGCATGGCGTCGTATGCTACAGGCACGGAAATCGAGAGGATTCGCGAATTCGAATCCCTCCTCGCTGAAAGCGTCGCGGCGCTCGGAAAGCTGGAAGGCGCGCTCGCTCCCTCCGGCTCGGCGTCCAGGGCGACGAATAGCCTCCTTGCGAACGCGAACAAGTTCATGGTGAATATGTGGTGAGAACGTTCGTAATTCGTAATTCGTAATTCGTAATTGAAATGGTAGACTTCCGCGATGGAAATTCGTCTCGCAGATTTGGACGCAGAAGTAGCCGCGGACGTCGGAAGGATCAAGGCTGTGTGCATCGACGTCGACGGTACGCTGACGGACGGTCTCGTGTACTTCACCGCGAGCGGCGAGGAGATGATGGCGTTCAACCGGCGGGACGGAATGGCTATGAAACGTTTTATCGACCGAGGCGGCAAACTCGCGGTGATCACGCGCAGCACCGCGCCTTGCATCGAGCACCGGATGAAGCAGCTCGGGCTTGAATACTACTTTTCCGGAGTCGTTAACAAGGTCGAAGCCGCGGAGAAGTTCCTCGAAGGATTCGGGCTGACTTTCGAAAACTGCGCATATATAGGCGACGATCTGAACGACGTCGAGATTCTGAAACGGGTGAGGGTAGTCTTCTCAGTCAATGACGCGGCGCGGGAGGTGAAGGAGATCGCGACGATTGTTCTGTCGAAGGAGGGAGGACGGGGCGCGGTCCGCGAAGCCCTGAACCTCATCCACGAAGCGGGCGCGCCCTAAATTTGTTTCGTTTGGGGTTCGCGCTCTGATAATATTAGGGACAATAAGGAGGCTCAAAGAAATAAATTATACAAAATCGCGCTCGGATTTATGATAGGTTCGCTTTGCGCGAGAGAGCGAAAACGGAGGCGTAGCTATAGCTACGGTGAGGATTGCGCGACCGAGCGCGAAGTGAAAGTAGCGTGAAGGCGAGATGCGAGATGTATAACTTATTTCTTTTAGCCTCCTAACATCCACAATCAAAGGAGCAAACATGTCGAACGTCGTTCTGTACGAGATTCCGCCTTCGCCGAACAATATCAAGGTAAGGATCGCGCTGAATTACAAGAAAATCCCCTACGAGCGCTCCGCGATAAACCCCGTCGATCGCGCCGATCTCGTGAAACTCAGCGGCCAGCCGCTTACGCCGGTTCTGAAGCACGGAGATACGGTGATGTTCGATTCGAGCGCAATCCTGCGGTACATCGAGGCGAACTTCCGGCAGGGACCGTCGATATTCTCGACCGAGTCGAACGAAATTCGCATGATCGAAGATTTCGAGCACCACGGCCGCGGAAGGCTGCTCCGTCCGATCGCGATGACCTTCGGCGAGTTCTTCGCCGGGGAGAAGAACGTTGACACGCTGCACGCAGCGTCGAAGATGATGCACGAAGAGACCGAGCGTCTCGAGAAAACTCTTGCGGGGAAGAAATACCTCGTGGGCGAAAAACTGACCATAGCGGACATCGTTTCGGTTCCCGCGGTCTACTACGCGATGGTTAGCGAGAAAGAGGTGGGGGATCACCCTATCAAGCAGTTCTTCCACGCGAATCTCCACCTCGGAGAGGGCCGCGAAAACGTTCGCGCGTGGGTGGACCGCGTGATGGCGCTTGACAGCGAAGGATAATCTTTAACGTTCGGGAGGAGAAACCTCTATGAAACTTCGTGCGTTTTTCATATTTTCGATTTTAGCGGCCGCGCTGTCGATCCCTGTCGCCGGCGCGCGGGCTGAAGAACCCGCGCAGAGTTCGTTCGCCGAGAAACTCGCGGTTCTGGCGGAGCTACGAAACGAGTACTACGAAATGCGCAGGACTTTCGAGCGGGACAAGGCGGAACTCGAAAACACGTCGCGGATTATCGAGCACCGCGCGCGGACGATTCGCGAGGGCCGTGACGCGCTCCTCGCGCGGATCGCGAGCGCGCGTGCGAGCGCGGCGGAGAAGCGCCTGAATGCCTCAGAGGATACCTCCGCGAAGATCGAAGTTTTCGCCAGAAGCGCGTCGGAGCAACTTCGCGAGTTCGTTCGCGGCTCGGTCCCCTGGAGGACGGAGGAGCGGATTGCGAAACTGGACGGCCTGCAGAGTTCCTTTGGGACCGTGGCCGCGATGGAATCCGTCCGCGAGCTTTTTTCGATCGTCGATAGCGAGATGTCGATATCGAGTCTCATAGCGTCCGGAAGCGTCGATGTCAAGGTGGCGGACGGCTCGCTCCATCTGGACGCCATCCGCCTCGGCGGACTCGAAATAATCGCGTTCGACGAATCGGGCGGTCGCGCGTTCATCCTTGGACCAGGCTCCGACTCGCCGGGAGAAATCCGCGACCCTGCAACCGTCGAAAACGTCCGGCTGGCGCTGATGCAGCTTTCGAAACTCAGAACGCCGGAAAGAGTCTTGCTGCCGGTGTCTATGAAAATCGTACATTAAATTCGTAGACGGCACGAAATAAATGAACGAAAATGAAATTCGCGAACTGATCCGCAAAGACAAAACGCACCTCTGGCATCCGTTCACGCAGCAGAAACTGTGGGAGGAATCGCAGCCGCTGATGATCGTGGCGGGCGAAGGCTGCTACCTCATAGGCGCGGACGGAAGGCGCTACTTCGACGGCGTATCGAGCCTCTGGTGCAACGTCCACGGACATCGAAGGAAGGAGATCGACGACGCGATTCGCGCGCAGCTAGGTAAAATCGCGCACTCGACACTGCTCGGACTCGCCAGCGACGTCAGCGCGGAGTTCGCCGCGGAGCTTGTGCGGGTCGCTCCCGCGGGTCTGACGCGCGTGTTTTACTCCGACTCCGGAAGTACGGCGGTCGAGATCGCGCTCAAGATGGCGTATCAGTTCCACCAGCAGAATGGCGCTTCGCAGCGGAGGAAGTTCATCGCCTTCGAGAACGCGTATCACGGCGACACGGTCGGCAGCGTCAGCGTCGGCGGCATCGATCTGTTCCACAAGGTTTATCGCGACCTCCTTTTCGAGAAAGTCACCGCTTCGTCGCCGCATTTCTACCGCGCGGCGAAGGTAGACGAATCGCAGGAGGAATTTTCGAAGCGCGCAGTACGCGAATTCGCGCAGATTTTCGACCTTCACGCGGACGAATGCGCAGCCGTGATCATCGAGCCTTTGATGCAGGGCGCGGCGGGGATGATCGCGCACCCTCCGGGATTCCTGCGCGCGGTCCGCGACCTCACCAGCGAGCGCGAAGTGTTCCTTATCGTCGACGAAGTTGCGACCGGATTCGGAAGAACCGGGAAAATGTTCGCGTGCGAGTACGAAGGCGTCAGTCCGGATATGATGTGCGTCGCGAAGGGCATAACCGGAGGCTACCTCCCCCTCGCAGCGACGCTGACGACGGAAGCGATTTACGAAGGCTTCAAAGGCGAACTCGCGGACCTTAGGACGTTTTTCCACGGACACACGTACACTGGGAACGCGCTCGCTTCCGCCGCGGGGCTTGCGTCGCTCCGGATTTTCGAGGCGGACGAGACGCTCGCGCACGTTAAGGTTTTGATGGAAACGCTCGCGCGCTCGCTTCCGCGCCTCCTTGAACACGAGAACGTAGGCGACATCCGCAGGGTCGGGCTGATGACAGGAATCGAGCTTGTGAAGGACAAGCGCACAAAGGAGCCTTTCGAGTACGAGCGCGCCATAGCGGCGGAAGTGTGTATGAAGGCGCGCAGCCACGGAGTAGTAATCCGAAACCTCGGGAACGTGATCGTGCTGATGCCGCCGCTTGGGTCGAGTGTAAGCGAGATCGCCAATCTCGTCGACACGGTTAAGGATTCGATCCGGGAAGTTTTGTGAGACAGCTTCCGCCAGCGCGCCGCGATCGAAATCGCAAAACCTGACTACTCCATCTCTCCGACGAGTTCGCCGAGCGCGCGCACCTTCGGAATCGTTCCGAGAACGATCATCGCCATTCCCTCCTTGATGACGGTCGTCGGAGGAGGGTTGATCCTGAAATCTTTCTCGCCCTTGTCCCGGACCGCGATGATTTTAAGACCCGTCTTTTCGAACGCGGCGAGGTCCGCGAGGGTCTTTCCGACGAACGGATTCCCGGGAGCGACGTCTACCGCCTCGAATCTTGTGACCTCCTTCGATTTCGCGACGATCATCTGATTAAGGAACGTGGTTACGGACGGCCGCAGCATTTCGGTTGCGAGTCTGCGACCGCCGATGAGGTTCGGGCTGACGACGATCGCGCCCGCCTTGCGGGTCTTCTCGGACTGGTGTTCGTCGACGCCTCTGGAAATCAGCCGCACCTTCGGATTCAGTTGCAGCGCGGTGATGGTAAGAACGAGGTTGTCGCGGTCGTTCGCGATCGTCGTTATCAGTCCGCGGGCGCGCTCGATCCCCGCGATTTTCAAAACCTCATCTTCGAGCGAATCGCCGTGAATAACCAGAGCTTCGGGATAATTCTTCCTGCATAACGCGATTCTGTCGGCGCTTTCCTCGATTCCGACAAATGGGCGCCCGGCTTTTTCAAGCTCGCGAAGAACGTTTTCACCAGTGGTGCCGAGGCCGCAAAGGATATAGTGGTTGTGAAGCGCAGCCAGCCTTGCGTCGACCTTGGCGTCCATTCCAGCGGGTGTGATAATTACCGTGTGTCTTGTCGAATCGGACATATCTTTAAGCGCCTACGATGTTCTTGATTTTGCTCTTTTGAGATTCGGTCGCGAAGAACGCCACCGTCGTTCCCGCCTCCAGTTTTTCGCTTCCGGAGGGATTGTACACGAATTCATCGCTGCCCTTGTGTCTGAGCGCGATAATCGAAACCCCGGCCGCGGTTTCGATCCCGCACTCAGCGATGGTCTTGTTTTCCGCCGGAGAGCCGGACTTCACTTCAACGCCTTCGAACTTGTATTCCTTCTGAAATCCTGGGATCAGGAACAGATCGAGGAAGTCAACCACCGAAGGTCTGATGCTCGCGCTCGCGATTCTGAGACCGCCGAGGAAAGAGGGGCTTACCACCTTGTCCGCTCCCGCCTTGAACAATTTGGGGAATTCGCCAAGGTCAAGCGCTCGACTTACGATTTTCAATTCAGGATTGGATTCCTTTGTGATCTGCCTCGCGGTGACGATTACAACGAGGTTGTCCCTCGTGCTTGGAAGAACGCTCGCGATTCCCGCCGCGCGATCGACCCCCGCTTCCAGAAGGGTTTCGTCCTCGAGAGCGTCGCCGCGGAGGAATACAGGTAACTTCACTTTCCGATGGCTCTTTCTCATTTCCCGAATTGCGTTGTTGATTTTTTCCTGAATATCTTTTTCGGGATCGACTACCACGAAGTCCACGCCGTCTTCAAGGAACTGCTTGGCTGTTTGAAAACCTGTATCTCCGCCGCCGATCAGAATGTAGTGCTTGTCGAAGGACTTTACCGCCTTTTTCATCTGCTGGTAGGAAACGAGTTCGTCGTACTCGCCCTCGACGAAGAACGCGGTGACCTGGGCGATAACGTACAGGAAAAAAGTGATTCCGACGACCACCTGAAGCACGGTGAGAATGCTCGTTATGTTCGTGTAATTGTAATAAAGTTCTCCATCGACTCCTTCCGGCCAGTTCTCGTCTTCCCAACCGGCCATGTTCGACTCCATCCTGTAAACCCTTGTCTTGTGGCCGTCGACCTCCACTTCCGCGTAGTACATTATGGCCTTCTCGGTTCCGAGAAGATCGGTGTATCCGACTGTCGTGAGCGTGATCGCCGTCGCGTAGGCGCACTCGATGAACGCCCACTCGTCGTCTTCGGTGCTGAAAAGAGACTTGCCGAATCCAGCGTTCATCCCGATAAAGCACCCCACCGCGTAGTAGGAAAGCGTCGAGATCATGAATACGCTCATCCCGAGTTTCAAAGACGATATACCGCGTGCCCTTGCGCGCTGGATACTTTCGCTCATTCGCATTGTCGAATTCCTGTGGCGATTACTCTGGAAAGTGGATACAGGCCGAAATGATACAAGCTTTTTTCAATTTGCAAAAGCAATAATTCGCAGCAATCTATAGCCCATGACCGAAGACGTTCACGAAAAACAGACGTACTCGTTCGATCTCCCGCGCGAGTTGATAGCTGAGCGTCCTGCCGGAAAAAGGGACGGTTCCCGGCTCCTCGTATACCGAAGGGAAAATGCAGAGGTCCGGATAACGGAATTCGCGCGTCTCCCGGAATTTCTGGACGAGAGCTACAGACTCGTGCTGAACGACACGAGGGTGATCCCAGCGAGGCTCTACGGCAAAAGAGTACGGAAGTCGGACGAAGGCGCGGAAGTGGAACTCGAAGCGCTGATACTCTACCCTCCGCTGGATGAATCGAGGGCTTTCGCGCTCGCGACGAAAATGAAGAGGCTCAGGGTAGGGGACGAAATCGACTTCGAAGACGGTCGGCTGCTCGCGCAGGTCGAACGCAAGGACGAAAACTCCCGCGTCCTGCTTCGCTTCACTGGTCTTGCGCGAGGCGAAGACGCCCTGATGAAGCTACGCGAAGTCGGGAGGGCGCCGCTGCCTCCGTATATCCCGAGGTCGAGGAAGGACGATCGCGCGCTCGACATCGAAAGGTATCAGAGCGTGTTCGCGTCGAAGGACGGTTCGATCGCGGCGCCCACCGCGTCGCTGCACTTTACGAACGAATTGCTCAGAGCGCTCGAAAAGAATGGAATCGGCCGCGACTTCATAACCCTCGAAGTGGGGTACGGCACCTTCCAGCCGTTAAAGGAAGACGACCTCAGAAACGTGAAACTCCACGCAGAACGTTACGAGATTTCCGACAGCGCGGTGGAATCGATAAATCGTCATCGACGTCGCGGCGGTAAGACCCTCGTCGTCGGCACCACGGCTCTTCGTGCGCTCCTTTCAAGCGCGGGGACGGGAGACACGATCCGCTCTGGTAAAAACGAAACCGACATTTTCATTTATCCGGGGAGTCCGCCCAGGCTTGATTTCAGCCTGCTGACGAATTTCCATCTTCCTGAAAGCTCGCTTTTTATGCTCGTGTGCGCTACTATCGGCACCGCTAAGGCTAAAGAGCTTTACTCCCGCGCGATCGAAGAGGGGATGCGGTTCTTCTCCTACGGCGACGCAATGCTGATTTTATAAGGAGCGTTACTTGGCGGTTAACTGGAGAAAAGTCGGTCTGAACCTGAAGATGTTCTTTTTCGGAATTTCCATCGGCGGCGCTGGAATTTTCGGCGTAATCAAACTCGTCGAGTATTTCGACGAAACCCCAAGGTTCAGCGTCGAAGGCCACTTCATCGAGGAATACCTTCGGATCAAGGAGATTCCAGAGGAGGAGCGCCGCAGCTACGAGCAGGATTTTGTCGATATAGCGGATCGCGAGCTTACGGAAAGGTTCGTCAGGGCCGAGGATTCGACGGAAGAGCCGGAAGAGGAAAATGTAGAGCCGGCGGAGGGTCCCACCACCGGAGAATAGAATGAAAGAGATACTCGTTACTCCGGGAGATCTCGCCGGTGTGAACTCGCGAATTCTGGTTCCCGCGCTGCGCGATTTTGCGGATCGTCCGGAGTCGTCGGGAGTTACGCTGGTCGTGCTGCTGCCGGAAGGTCATGGACTGTGCGCTGAGGTCGAAAAGGCGGGCGCGCGAGTGATTCCTCTGGACGCGAACGGAAAAATCGAGCCGGGAGTTCCTTCGCTCGAAAGCGCAAGAATCGGAGTAGCGGCGCTCGAATTCGTGAAGCGTAGATTCGCGCAGGGAAATCTCGATGGAGTGGTCACGCTTCCGATATCGAAGGCGAACGTCCGCGCCGCGGGATTCGACTTCATCGGCCACACGGATTTCCTCGCGTCGTTTGTTCCGGAGAGCGACGTGCGGATGGCATTCGTCAGCGAAGGTACGATTGTCGTGCTCGAAACGGACCACGTCCCGCTGCGGGAAGTTCCGGGAAAGATCGAAACTTCGCGAATCCTGAAAACGATCGAACTCACGCAGCGAAGCGCGCGAAGACTTCGAAATCTGCGGAAACCTCGAATCGCGGTGCTCGGGCTTAATCCCCACGCGGGCGAGCAGGGACATCTTGGAAGCGAAGACGCAGAAATCGTCGCGCCCGCGGTCGAACAGGCAAAAGCCGCGGGTATCGACGTTCGGGGTCCGTTTCCAGCCGACGGCTTTTTCGCGCGAAGAACCGACCGCGAATTCGACGCCACCATCGCGATGTACCACGATCAGGGACTTATCTTCGTGAAGATGCTTCCCGCGCCAGCGGTGAACGTCACTCTCGGACTTCCCTTCGTACGAACGAGTCCGGACCACGGAACCGCCTACGACAAGGCGGTTTCGGGGGACGTCGAGCACGACTCGCTGACGGAATCGATCGCGCTGTGCGCAAGGCTGCTGACACTCGAAAATGAAGATTGAGCGGAATTATGAAGAAAGAAACGCCGGTAGAAATTCAGGAGTCGCCCGAACAGATTTCAGCGGGAATAATCAGGGTGACACTGCTCTCCGCGGCGATGCTGATCCTCATCTGGATCCTCATCTGGGCGATACTATGACTTGTATGCATCGATGTCTTCGATGCTCGGCGTCATTTCGAAATGCTGAGAATTCCTCCGACAACCCTGGCAACCTTGTCTGTTTTTAGAATTTCGCCCAAACGCTGTTCCATCTCTTTTTCGTCCTTCACCGACAGACTATTATACTCATTCAGCATAACTCCAAGTTTCTTGAGTTCATTTGCGATGTCGGTGTCGGGGGTTATGGACGCCGGATACAAGTTTATGCCATGCCAAACTCGCATCACTCTGAAGGTGTAATTCAAGTCCCTGCCGCGGATATTGAACGAAAAATGGAAATCTATATTGGACCCGGTTGTGAAGTCGAAGGCGCTTTCGGAAAGATCATCCACTTCGGCATACACTACGCCTGCTGTTTTTTGGGACAGATATTCTGCCTGTTCCTTGAGAATACTCACGGGAGTCTTCATCTTCGAAATTTCAAACGTGTCTTTCCAGAGGTCTGGCATCTTCTGTCTCCTTATGCATATCTAGTTCGAAGTATATCGGAAGGTGATCGCTGATTCCAGGTCTTCCGCGCGAGTCAACGATATCCAGATTAGGCGCGGATTCCATCACTCTCAGGTTACGGATCCTGCCCCCAATGGATGGTCTGAGGATGACCTGATCGAGCACGTTCCAGTAATGCTCATCGTCCGAAGGCGTTTTGTAAAAGAAAGTTCCAGCAACTTTATCGCCATCGCCGGAACGATCGCCAAGCAGATTCCAGCAGGGGTTGTAAAAGAAATTGATGTTTCCATTTCGCTTTCGCTTCATTCTTGCCGTCTTGAGACAGGGCAGGGAATTTAGAGCGGAAGGCGAGATGAATCCCAAGTCGAAAGGATTCACGTTGAAGTCCCCAAGTATGATTGTGTTGTCGTGACGTGACTGTCGTTCTACCTTTACAACATCATGGGCCAACGTATGGCAAAAATTGTGCTGATCCAGCGATGATTTATGGTTCTTGTCGGGAAGATGGATCAACACGATCGTCGCCTGAATAGCTCCTGCTGTTTTTAAACTGTAGGCGGTATATCTGTTATCTTCGAAAAGCACCTTGAAACATTTGGTCGGAATGGTCGAACAGGCTGTGATAAGGGCGTGTTGTACGCTGAAGGCAGAGGAAAGTACCTGGCTCCATCGTGGCTGAGCGTTTCCGACAAATCGGAGCTATTTCCGCGAAATTCGGCAAGGGCAACAAAATTCGCTCTGCTCTCCTTCGATAGCGACGCGATAACCCGATTATCGACGCCGTTCTTTCCTACGTTCCAGAAAACAAAGTTCATCGCCATCGCTCATTTATTCCCGTATGAAGGTTCCTTCACAGAGTCGAGCAGCTTCACGATAACGTCCTCGACCTTGAATCCGTCCGCGTCGGCTTTGAAAGTCGTGAAGAGACGGTGCCGGAGAACGCTCGGCGCGACCGCCTTGACGTCAGCGGCGCTGACGTTATACTTGCCGCGGAGCATCGCGCGGGCCTTCGCGCCGAGGACGAGATACTGCGCCGCGCGGGGACCCGCGCCGTACGAAAGAAGGTCGTTCGCCCATGGAGCGGCGTCCACTGTGTGAGGTCTAGTTGCCCGGACAAGGCTGGTCGCATAGTCGATCACGTGATCGCTGACTGGCACCTCCCGCACGAGCCGCTGAATGTGCAGGATGTCCTCCGCGGAAAGCACGGGCTTTGGAAGAGGCGTCTCCTTCAGCGTGGTGCTTTTGACTATGGCGACTTCTTCCGCCTTCGACGGATACGTGATCAGGATACTGAACATGAATCGATCGAGCTGCGCCTCGGGCAGCGGATACGTGCCTTCCTGCTCGATGGGGTTCTGCGTCGCGAGCACGAAAAACGGCTCCGGAAGGTCGAGCGTCGCGCCGCTGACGGTGACCTTGTGCTCCTGCATCGCCTCGAGCAGCGCGGCCTGAGTCTTCGGCGGGGTGCGGTTGATCTCGTCGGCGAGCAGTACGTTCGTAAACACCGGACCTTTGATTAGTCTGAAACAGCGCTGAAGCGTCTCGCGGTCCTCATCGAGGATTTCGCTGCCCGTGATGTCCGCGGGCATGAGATCGGGCGTGAACTGGATTCGCTGGAAACGGAGGTCGAGCACGCTCGCGAGCGTTTTGACCATCAGCGTCTTCGCAAGCCCCGGCACACCGACGATGAGCGCGTGCCCGCGCGCGAATAGCGTGATGACGAGTTCCTCGATGACGCTCTCCTGACCGATGATGACGCTGCGCACCTGCTCGATCATTTTCGCGCGCGCTTTTTCGAGTTTACCGAGGGTTGCTTCGAGTTCGCTCATTTGCGGTCCTCGCTTTATTTATTTCTCTCTCCGGGTAGTCCGGAGACTAAAACTCCCTCTCCCTCTGGGAGCACACCTCGTGTAGCGGGCTGGGTTGAGGGCTTACTGCTTCAGTCTAATCTTTACACGGCTGCCCCTTCCCTTGATTTTAAGGAAAATTGCTCCAGAACGCATCTTCAGAACAGAATGCGCAATCGTCAATTACGGCCCAGCGAACGATCTCTAAACGGAAGGCCCACTCTCTTCTGATCCAGGTACTTCCTGCTTGTTCATAGTTATTGTGGTTCTTGATGTCTGAAGCAATTCCAGGCTCCGCGATACAATTTTGTGAAGTGCCCAGACTTGCGCAGGATGCTCGATATAAATCCTTGAAATACCGGACGCGGCTGGGGCGGTTTCAACTTCAAATCCGTGGGCGAGCGTCCGCGCTTCCTCTACTGGCACCAAAGTAACGATGCTTTTACTACGGGAACTCGTGAAATAACGCAGGAACCACTTTGTCGGTAGTTTAAAAGAGATGTTGAGATAGCTCTGCGTATCCCTTTCGATGAAATCTTCTTCCAGGTGACCAGAGCGGATGCAGATTTGTCGGGTGAAATTAAAGACGTCATCCTTTTCGGCGGACTCGATACTCTCGCCAGATCCGTTATCGTTTTCCTTTTCACGATCTTCCTTGATCCCACCTCCTACCGCAGATTCTTCAGATTCCGAGAACGCATCGAACCGTTCCTTGATTTTGTTCGCGATTCCAGTTCCAAGCACGCGCAGAAGCGCCGGTTCGACGGCTTCCTCTGCGACGTGCGCGAGTCGTTCCATTACGGTTCGCGTTCTTGGTCCCTTGTAAATTCCGGACGTGAGCCATTTTAAAAACTCTTCGTCTTCTCCGGGCTTTCCGAGTACCTTTGCGAGCTTATCGACGATCTCGCGCTTGTACCGGCTGTTTTCGGCATCGATTACAAGTGTTTCCGCATTGAATTTCCCACGGCTGAACTTGTCAAGAAACGCGGCGACTCTGACCCAATCTTCTTTCGGATCGCTAAGAGAAAATGAAAAGAAAGCTTTCTGATCCATCATGTTCGGCGACACGAGATCGCCGTAAAAGAAATAATTGCATCCGTCGGTAATGATGCCGAATCGCAGACCTTCAAGTTGCGCGATGTAGCGCGCAAGCTGGGGGGATTTCAGCCTTACGTCCGTTCCAAGTGGCTTCGCTTCTACCACGAAAAACGGGCGTTTTCCGGTAGAATCGAAAATCGCGTAGTCCATTCTATCCTTCAGGCGTTTGCCGTCCTCTTCAGTGAATGGAGCGGTAAACTCCGAACGAACTTCAATAGGGTTGTTGGGGTTGTAACCAAGCAAGCGAAGAAATGGCACTATCAACGCCATCTTGGTAGTTTCTTCGTTCACAATGTATTCCTTATTGCTTTCGTAATTTTTTGATAGTTCGATCAGTTCATTCGCTTCCATCGCCATATCTCCTTTGAATAGAAAGTTGTTTGCAGTTGTGGGTAATTGAGAGTCTAACGCGTATCCAGACAAATTTGTTTGCGACGGAGACCGCGCATATTTTTATTGATCTACTTCGTGGCTTAGTTCGATCATTTTACGAAAACAGAAAAGCGAAGTAGAGATACCCGAAAAAAAATTTAGTCCACAAAGCTATCGAAGAGGTAGAGAAATGAGCGCGGAGACAAGTACGTTAAAATAGTCGAGTGGTCCGAGGAAGACGGGTGCTTCATTGGCAGTTGCCCGGAATTTTTTTACGGGGGGTGCCACGGTGACGACGCGCGCGAGGTCTTTAATGAGCTTTGCGATATAGTCGACGAGATGACGGACATCTATTTGAAGGATGGGAAGCCGCTGCCGGCGCCGAAGTCGGGGAAAAGCGTTGTTGATGTGCTTTCGCATCAGCCGTAGAATAGTTTGCTTAGGCGATAGTTTGCCCTCACCCTAACCCTCTCCCGAGGGGAGAGAGGGGATATGCGGACGGGGACGTCCGCGGTCCCAGCGACACGGACGAGACGTCCGTGCCACTTTCATGCGGACGAGACGTCCGCGGTCCCAGCATGTTCCTTGACATCAAATACAAAGCTCTTGTCGTCACCGCGACCGACACGGACGCGGGTAAGACCGTCGTCACTGCGCTGCTTGCACGGAAGGCGATCGCGAATGGTCTCGGAACCGTCGGCGTCATCAAGCCCGTCGGTTCCGGCGGCATTCCTTGTCCGGACGCGGAGTTTTTGAAACGCGCGATTCCGCTCGCGGAGTCGTATGGCGAGATTTGCCCGCAGACGTTTCTAGCGCCGGAGTCGCCTCCCGCGGCGGCTGTGCTGGAGGGCCGGGAGGTCGATTTTTCGAAGGCGGTCAGCGATTGCACGCGAATGTTCGACAGCCGGGACTTCACGATCGTGGAAGGCGTCGGCGGAGTGATGTGCCCGCTCACCAGAGAAAGGACATTTCTCGATCTCGCTTCGGAACTCAAGGTGCCCGCGCTTCTCGTCGTCCCGTGCAAGCTCGGGATGATAAACCATGCGCTGCTTTCGCTTTTCGCGCTTCGGTCCAGAAACGTTCCAGTCCTTGGCTTCGTCGCAAACTTTTGGGACCAGGCTAACGAAACGCATGGCAGGAGCATCGCTGAAATCGAGCGGCGCAGCGGCTCGAAGTGCCTGTTCAGCCTTCAGCGGGCGACCTTGCAGGAACTCGACAGCAAATTAGGGACGGACCCATTCGTTTTGTAGTGTTTGGGCACTGGAAGCCACGGGTATTTCATTGCGCTGATTAACTTGCGTGAGAACGGTCCTTTTCGGATTATCGAATTTGGACCATCAAATATGTCGATGGTCTTGAATTCGGGTAGTTCGACCTGCTAAAGTCGTATTTTTAGGTACAATATATCTGAAGGAAATTATGAGCGTACTAAAGAAGCGTAAGAAGAAAATGAACAAGCACCGGCACCGCAAGCGCCTCAAGAGGGAACGGCACAAGTCCAAGAAGTAATCCCGCAGTAAGCGCGGCGACTGAATTGATAGGCTTGTTCTTTTCGACGTTGAAGAAATGACTGATTTCAGAGAGATTCCAGAGATTCTGCAGGCCCTCGCCCGCGGGGAGATGATAATCCTCACCGACGACGAAGACCGGGAAAACGAAGGCGACCTCGTCATCGCGGCGGAGCACGTCACGACGGAAAAGCTCGCGTTCATCGCGAGGCATACGCCGGGGCTGATCTGCCTTCCGATGAGCGAGGAGAAAGCCGACGCGCTGGAACTTCCGCTGATGGTCACGAAAAATCAGGATAAAAAGCAGACGGCGTACACAGTGACGATCGACGCCAGGCGTGGAATCACCACCGGGATTTCCGCGCATGACCGGGCTTTTACCGCGAGGCTCGCGGCATCGAGGACTGCGCTTCCCGAGGATTTCGTCCGGCCAGGGCACGTACTTCCGCTGCGCGCCCGCGACGGCGGCGTACTCGTACGCACCGGGCACACCGAAGGCAGCGTCGACCTGATGCGTCTTGCGGGGCTTCCGCACGTCGCGCTGATCAGCGAACTCTGCAACGACGACGGCACGATGATGCGCCTTCCGAACATTCTCGATTTTTCCCGGAAGCACGGAATCAAAATCACGAGCATCGCCAAAGTCATCGAATATCGATCGAGGCGCGAAAAGCTGATCGAACTCGATTCGACCGTCTGTGTCCCGACCCATTTCGGGGAGTTCTGGGCGCATCTGTTCGCGTCGAAAATTTCGGGTGAGGAGCACATCGCGTTCACCCGTGGAATCAAATACGACGAAGCGTCGAAGAGCTTCCCGTTCGTGGACGAACCGGTACTGACGCGCGTTCATTCCGAGTGCCTGACGGGAGACGTCTTCGGGAGTCTCCGCTGCGACTGCGGAAGCCAGCTCCAAGCGGCGCTCCGGATGGTCTCCGAAGCCGAGCGCGGCGTCGTGCTGTATATGCGCCAGGAGGGCCGCGGCATCGGACTCAAGATGAAAATGCGCGCGTACCACCTTCAGGACAGCGGCCTCGATACCGTCGAGGCGAACGAACAGCTTGGGTTCCTCGCGGACCACCGCGACTACGGCATGGGCGCACAGATTCTGAAGGAACTCGGAATTCGCAAGCTGCGACTTCTTACCAACAACCCCCGCAAGTACAAAGCGCTTTCGGGATACGAACTCGAGATCGTCGAGCGCGTTCCACTCGAAATCGTGCCTAACGACAAAAACCAGAAGTACCTCAAGACCAAGAAGGACAAACTCGGCCACTGGCTGGAGCAGGTTTGACCTTTGCGTTTGTACAGAACCAGAGTAGAAGACAGTAACATTTCAAACCTATCGGTTTGTGGGGATCGACATGGCCGACGATAAAGTTGCACAGATAAAAAACATGTACCGCGAAGCGCAGGAACTCGCCGCGGAAGGCGACATAAAAGGCAGCACGAAAACGATCACGAAGGCCCTCGGGATCGCGCCCGCGTTTCCGGACCTGCTATGCCTCCGCGCAATTGTTCTCGCGATCGGCGGGAACCTCGCGTCTGCGATGGACGACGTCAACCTCGCGTTGATCAAAACTCGTAGCGACAACGATTTCGTGCCGAGCATGGAGACCCGCGTGATGCTGAGGCATCTCCGGGTTATTCACGGAAACGCGAAGGAATACGACGAGTGTCTAGATGACGTCCAGCAACTGATCAAGATGGGATCCAGGCCGCATCCGACGTGGTTTCTTCCCGCGTTCAACGACATTCACCGAAAACGCGACGCGGAAGCCGAGGAATGGGTTACGCGCCTCGGGACTTTCAAGGAGACCAAAAAGGCGTCCCAGTGCTTCTTCAAGGACGGCGGAATGCTCTGGACGAACGATCAGGACGCGCTGTCGGTGATCTATTACTCCCGCGCGTTCAGGATGAACAAGGCCGGAAACGAAAAGGCCGCGATCAAGTGGCTTAAAAAGGTCGGCGACGTTGCGGAGCACCTCGATCACATCTTCATCTCGGCTGCGTACCTCGCGGGGGATTATCAGATCGTGAAGATGTAGGTACGGGTCGAAAATCGCAGGGCACGCTGCATAATTGACATTTTATTCGTGCCGTCTACGAATTATTTGTAACGTTACCGCCAAACGCTTGCTAACCCAGATTCGCGGCAATTGCAAAACCCGCGTCCTCTCCGCAATGAAGGACAACGAGAACGTCTGCTTTGCAATACATCCCAACGTGGTTTACCGACTTTTGGTTACCCACAAATTTTCCCTTCATTCATAACGTTTTCAGCAACGTATGGGCGTTGTTGCACGAGTGCGTGATGGTTGAAATCCTTCTCCCTCGGTGAAAGGAGAATTGAAGCCCCTCGGTTTATGCAACAAAGCCACAGCAAAGCGCAGATTTCTTTACTTAATTAATAGAATATCGCTTAATAGTAGAGTAAATAAGCTATTATTATCGAAATTCGGTGTGAATTTCGATTACATCGACCTGAATACGAAAATTCATTTTTTGAAAGTTTACGC
>JANLHZ010000187.1 GCA_024653775.1 Planctomycetota bacterium
CTCATCTTTAGCAAGAATATAAATACCTTCGTGTCTTCGATGCGGGCGGCGGCAAATACCTTCCGGCATAGGACGGGACTTCTCCCAGATCACTTCCCCTCTAAATAGAAATCCAAGATCGGTTAAACCAAGGATAACCCGATATGGAATAGCGAGCAAATTTCCATACTTTAGCCAACCAGCATCGATAGAAATAAACGCGCGCCGTCGACCGCGGTTTTTACTGTAGGCTTGATTCGTAGGGGGCAACCCAATCCCGTCCTTGCCAAGAGAACTGAAAGCGTGGTCTTCTTCCCGCCAATTAATCGGAGTATTGTATGAATCGCCGATGTTCAACCAGAGCGTGCCTGACGGTTTAATACAACGTATGGTTTCAGAAAGAATTCTGACAAGTTTATCTACATACTCGCGTGGATCCTGTTCTGTACCCAAACCAGCATTCCCACGCTGTCCCCAATACGGTGGCGATGTAATCGCAACATCAAATGAGTCGTTTGGTATTTCTTTTAATGCCGATAAGCAATCACAGCTATGGACCTTATTTAGTTGCCACCGGCCGACAAATTCCGAAGCGGTTGCTTCCAACTGTGAATCCGTCACTTGTTGCCTTGCAGTCATTTCATCTCTCTTTGATTCCTCGGAATTGTGCTGCGAGCGGTTGTCCGCTCTCTCCCAATGCTGCATTCATTTTAATGCCTCAATATATTGTATAGTATATTAAGCGTTACCAACCGTCTAATGCAAATAAAATAGTGCCTAAAAACTTAGGGCCAGAAATTTATTGGATTGTCTTCGCTAACTATTTCAACCGCCTACTTCGTCTTCAGATGCAGCTCATCGAGCTGTTTCAGATTCTCCGGCTCGTCTTCGAGTAGGGAAAGCAGCAGCTTCAGCGTGCGCATTTCCAAGTCGTATACAACTCCGCCGACGAAGAACGCCAGCATCGGAATCGCCAAGCCGAATTGCACGGCTTTGCTCGCTCCATCCCTGTCGATGATGGTTCCGATCAAATATATGAAGTACAAAACTGCATGAATCCCGGCAACCCAAAGGCAAGTCTTTCGAGGACGTTTCACTTTTTCGAGACGATCACGGATAGTCTTCCGCGCCTTCTCTATTCTCGCGTCTGGAATGCCGTCCAACATATTAATTCCTCCGTTGCGTCCGCGACAGCTCGCTTCGCTCACAGTCGCACTCCGACTTTAAATCTGAAATCGAAATCATTTCGTTTTGAGGTGCAGCTCATCGAGCTGTTTCTGATCGACAATCGAAGGCGCGCCGGAGAGGAGGCACGTCGCGCTCGCGGTCTTCGGGAATGCGATCACGTCGCGAAGGCTGTCCGCTCCCGCGAGGAGCATCGCGATGCGGTCCACGCCGAGCGCGATTCCGCCGTGGGGAGGAGCGCCGTATTCGAGTCCGCCCAGAAGGAAGCTGAAGCGCTCTTCCGCCTCCTCGCGGGAAATCCCGAGAAGATCGAACACCTTCGCCTGCACTTCGCGCCTATGGATTCTGATGGAGCCGCCTCCGATCTCGCTTCCGTTCAGCACGAGGTCGTAGGCGCGCGCGAGCACCTTCCCCGGATCGCTGTCCAGCAGCGAAACGTCCTCCGGCCTCGGAGACGTGAACGGATGGTGCATCGAGTAGTAGCGTCCGTCCTCCTCGTGGAACTCGAAGGCCGGGAAGTCGGTGACCCACAGAAGTTTGTAATCGTCCTTGCGCGTAAGTTCGAGCTTCTTCGCCATAGCCGTGCGGAGCGCGCCGAGGCTCGTGACGGTGCTCTTCCACGGACCCGCGCCGAAGAAGATCATGTCGCCTACCTCTGCTTCGAAGTGCGCGACGATCGACTTCAGTTCGTCCGCGCTGAAGAACTTGGCAATCGGGGAGTAGATCTCGTTCTCGCGTACCTTGAACCACGCGAGTCCCTTCGCGCCGTTTTCCTTCACGATAACTTCGAGCGCGTCGATCTCCTTGCGGCTCCACGGCTCCGCCCCCTTGACGCGGATTCCCTTCACGACGCCGCCCTCGCTTACCGCGCTACTGAAAACGCCGAAGCCGGATTTACCGGCAAGCTCCGTTACGTCCTCGATGAAGAGTTCGTACCGAAGGTCTGGCGAATCTTTACCGTATTTGTTCATCGCTTCCTCGTAGCTGAGGCGCATCAGCGGAAGCGAAAGTTCCACGCCCTTGATCTCCTTGAACACGCGCGCGATGAATCCTTCGATCACCTCGTACACGTCCTCCTCGTCGATGAAACTCATCTCGACGTCGAACTGGGTGAACTCCGGCTGTCTGTCCGCGCGGAGGTCTTCGTCGCGGAAGCACTTGACGACCTGGAAGTAGCGGTCCATCCCGCTGACCATCAGAAGCTGCTTGAAAATCTGCGGCGATTGCGGCAGCGCGTAGAAGTGCCCCGCCTGCAAGCGGCTCGGGACGAGGAAGTCCCGCGCGCCCTCCGGTGTGGACTTCGTCAGAAACGGTGTCTCGACCTCGATGAAATTATGCGCGTTGAAATACTCGTGCGCGATCGTAACCAGCTTGTGCCGCGTGATGAGGTTTTGCTGCATCTGCGCACGGCGGAGGTCGATGAAGCGATACTTCATCCGGACGTCCTCCCCTGCCTGGGTGTACTCGGATACCTCGAACGGCGGGGTCTTGCCCTTCGTGAGCAGCTCGACCTTGCGAACGATGATTTCGATCTCGCCCGTTGCGAGCTTCGGATTGCGCTTGTCCTCGTCACGCCTCGCGACCTCGCCTTCGACCGCGATTATGTCCTCCGGACGAAGCGACGTCGCGTCCTTCGCGGCTTCCGGATTGTGCTCGCTGAAAACGAGCTGCGTCAAGCCGTAGCGATCGCGTAGGTCGATGAAGACCACGCCGCCCTGGTCGCGCACGCGGTGGACCCACCCATTTAGCCGGACTACAGCGCTGGCGTTCGCTATGGAAAGTTCGCCGCAGGTGTGTGTTCGTTTGAGGAAACTCATTTTTATCTCCGGTGGTGATCTATGTCTCATTTGCCTCTAATTCCGCTGAAACCGCGTCCTGGAGGCAAAGTTCACTGTTTAGGAATCGATTCGACTTTAGCTCAAAATTTTCGGAGTACAGGTTGAAAGAATTCACGCGATGAATTGCACATCGTGAAGAAAATCATCTGAACCCTGAGAACCCTTAATCCGATAAATGGTAGCAGAGGAACGAAGTCGAACGAGAGAGATTAGAACGAAGGCAAACTGTTTTCCAGAGCCGCATCGAAATTAGAGGAACCGGGAAATTAGAGGAACCGGGAAATTAGAGGAACCAGCAATACGGAAGAAGCGTCGAACGGAAGGACGGGCAACATGAACCTCGCACAACAAATAGTAGAAGCGCCCAATCTGAGGCTTGTAGAGACCGCGGAGGTCCAGCGGAGGGAAACGGACGTGTGCCTTCCCCTGCCGCTTCCGCTCGACATGCCGGACCTCGATATAGGCGCGGTGGTGAAGGACGATTTCGTCGAGCTTCTGAGGTCTCTCGAGAAGGAGAGCCACCGTCTGAAGCTCGAACTCAAATACATGGAACTTACAAGGAAGAAGAACAACGTGCTTCGGGGCATCGTTTTAAGGGGGGATTTCAAGGGACTGTAACCTTATGACGGTGTAGAATCGTTAGCAAGGAGGCTAACAGACCCTGACCCAGGTCGTTAAACTATCAGGATGCCCTGAGGCACACAATTTTATGGCTACAGTTTCAAACAGCGAAAGAAAGGTCAGCATTCTCGTCGTCGACGACAACGAGGACCACCTCGAATATCTCCGCAGAACTCTATCCCGCGAGGGCTTCAAGGTTATCGCAAGCGATAACGGCAACGAGGCGGTGCGAATCGCGGAGGACGTTCGTCCCGACGTCGTCCTGCTCGACGTCTGCATGCCCGAGATCGACGGTTTTCACGTGGCTATGCTTCTGAAGGGGATGGAAGAGACCCGCGACCTCCCTATAATTTTCATCAGCTCCGCGTACAAGGACGTCTACACGATAATGGAAGCGCAGAGCATCGGCGCCTACGACTTCATCGTCCGACCCGTGAACAAGGACGAACTTCTCGTCAGGATTCGCAAGTGCCTTGGCGACAGCGCCCGCGAAAGTCTGGAAGAGCACGCGGACGACCGCAAGACCAAGGAACTTTCCGAATCCGGCGCGTGAGTCTCCATTTTTTTGCGTGTCGTCACTTGCAGATTCCTCTGGGAAAGACATTCGACGTAAGCAACGTTGTATGTTGAAGGATTCAACCCGCGAGTCAGCTATTTTTCTGTTTCGGGTTTGCGCCTTTAAAAGCGCGGGTTACGATACATGGCAGCGAGCGTGGTTACACTCAACACGATAGTGGCCAAGGCTCCGCGCCAAAAAACGTCTTCCCCTGAATGTAAAGTTGTTTGCATACGGCAATCGCTCGTTATTCGATATAACCTGATGAGGAGAGATGACATGAACCGCAAAGGAAACAAGAACGCAAAAAAACGTTCTAAGCAATCGGACCTGGATCAGCCTGACGGCGGTTATTCGCTATGGACCGCTCCTCCGATGCCACCGAACAAAAAGATTCAACTGGATGACCTTACCGATGAGCAGATTGAAGATGCAATTTCAGGTATCGAGTTGAAGGTGGACGAAGATGACGACGTAATTCGCCCGTTCAAGACACAAATCAGTCACGATGTGTGGCGTCGACCTGTTGGAAGCTGAATGGGAGTCCACGGTGTCACTGCTACGGCTTCATCGTTTTGATGCGCCTTCGAATCCAATAAACCAATTGGGAAAAAGTAGTCAGGCGCGTTATCTGACGCACTACCTGACGGATTTGAACGTCCAAACGATTATAGAAGAACCTGATTATTTTGATCGGGATTACCTTTCAGAGTTTGCCGCGTTTTACGGAGTAAGTTCCAGAGGCTACACCAATCGCTGCAAACGCTTGCACTTCTTCAAGGTCGGAGTCACCCGCAGTCTGATTCGCGCAGCCGCTAGCGGTAGCGACAAGGCGATAAAGAAACTCCAGGACAATTACCTTGGGTTCATTGTTCTTAGACCGATCCCTCATGCTCCACTTGGCAGATCGGTGCTCAAATGGTATCCAGACCCGCATTTGGGAACCACTCCGCGGGTAGTCGAACCATCGAGAAGATATGAATGTAATGTCGCGGGTATAACATTGGCTGTCGATGGTTTGGCATGGCAGCAGCAGGACACCGGAGTAAGCGCCTGCGCCACAATCGCGCTTTGGACTATGCTTCACTCGTCGGCGTTTGATGATCATCACGCAATTCCGACGACAGCAGACATTACAAGATTTGCCAACAGGACTACATCATTCGATGGAAGAACATTCCCTTCTTCCGGCTTGAACGTCTTTCAAATATGCGCTGCTATCAAGGAAGCTGGTTTAGCTCCGATAGTGACTGTGGGAGATGTCGAAACCCCAAACGGAACCTGCTTTACGCGAAAACGTTTCACAAGTATCTGCGCCTCGCTGATTAGATCCGGATACCCGGTTCTCATTTGCGGTACGTTTCCAGATAAAAAGAGGCACGCCGTAACCGCGGTGGGATTCAGGGAAGTTTCTTCTGGTACACCCGTTTCGGGAGAAGTGGCATTCCAGGACGGAAACGTGTCCTTTTTATACGTTCACGACGACAACATCGGTCCGAACGTCAGGTTTCAAGTTGTCGTCAATCCAGGAGACGGCATAACGAGAATCAAGGCATCTGCGCCGAATAAGTTAAATTCACATACGAACCTTCCCGACGACCCATCTTTGTCATATCAGGCATTTACGCCATCGCATCTGATTGCGGCTGTTCACGACGGTATGCGTACATCGCCAGACGAGCTTCACAAAAAAGCCGTTTACTTGAGTAAGCAACTTATAACGGCTCACGATGCAGTGCGTAATTTTCAAGGCAATCCAAACATCTTGGGCGTGACGATAACCGCCAGGTTTATTAAGTTGCGCGATTACGTAGGCGTTGAGCTGTCGAAGCGGCTTGAAGTCGACAAAAAAATCTTGTCGCGTGTAAGACTTGAACTGTGCGAGAAGGTCGCCCCGATGAGTCTGCACCTTGGAATCGTGAGAATTGGGTACGGTTCGGAACCCTTGTTGGACGTTCTTTTCGACACCACGGATGCGGATTCGAATCTTACTGCCTTTTGCACCGTCGCCTACGATCCGGTAGCTGCGTTGTTGATGTTAACGCTGGAGAGTTGGGGCATTCGCTACGGCCGCCTTGTGAAGGCGTTCTGAGGACCGTCTACTTTTTTGCGTTTTCTTAACTCCGGGAGAACCGAAAGATTAGAATTTATAGCATGCGCGGACGAGACGTCCGCGGTCCCAGGTTAAAGGAGGATCGAATGGAATACAGAGTCGAGAAGGATACGATGGGCGAGATCAAGGTCCCCGCGGACTGCTACTACGGCGCGCAGACCCAGCGCTCGCTGATTCACTTCAAGATCAGCTACGAGAGAATGCCGCGAGAGCTGATCTACGCCTTCGGGATCCTCAAGAAAGCCGCGGCGATGGTCAACGCGGAGCTTGGGACGCTTTCGAAGGAAAAGGCAGATCTGATCGTACAAGCCGCGGACGAGGTAATCTCGGGGAAGCTCGACGACCATTTCCCGCTCGTCATCTGGCAGACCGGCTCCGGCACCCAGACGAACATGAACGCCAACGAGGTCATCAGTAACCGCGCGATCGAACTTGCGGGCGGCGAACTCGGCTCTAAAAAGCCGATCCACCCGAACGACGACGTCAACAAGGCGCAGTCGTCGAACGACACCTTCCCGACCGCGATGCACGTCGCTGCGATGCGCGCGGTGCATGACCATCTGATTCCGTCGATCGAGAAACTGCGGGACACGCTCGCGCAGAAGTCGAAGGATTTCGCGGACGTCGTCAAGATCGGACGAACCCATCTGATGGACGCGGTGCCGCTGACGCTCGGGCAGGAGATCGGCGGCTGGGCGCAGCAGCTTACCTACGCGATCGATCGCGTGCGCGGGACCGTCGGACGGGCGTCGGAACTCGCGCTCGGCGGGACCGCAGTGGGAACCGGGCTGAACACCCATCCGGAGTTCGCGGTCCGCTCAGCGAAGAAGATTTCCGAACTGACCGGCATCGCGTTCACCAGCGCGCGGAACAAGTTCGAGGCTCTCGCGGCGCACGACGCGCTCGTCGAACTTAGTGGCGCGCTCAAAACCGTCGCGTGTTCGCTTATGAAAATCGCGAACGACGTGCGCTGGCTCGCGTCCGGTCCGCGCTGCGGCTTCGGCGAGATCACTATTCCCGAAAACGAGCCAGGAAGCTCCATAATGCCCGGAAAGGTCAACCCGACCCAGTGCGAGGCGATGACGATGGCCGCGGCGCAAGTCCTCGGAAACGACGTCGCGGTAAACTTCGGCGGCGCGAGCGGCAACTTCGAGCTGAACGTCTATAAGCCGCTCATTATTCATAACGTGCTGCACAGCATTCGGCTTATCAGCGGCTCCTGCGAGATGTTCGACGAGCACTGCGCGGTGGGCATCGAGCCGAATCGCGAGCGCATCGCGCATCACCTGCGGAACTCGCTGATGCTTGTAACCGCGCTGAACCCGCACATCGGTTACGACAACGCCGCGAAGATCGCGAAAAAGGCGCACCGCGATGGCACGACTCTC
>JANLHZ010000109.1 GCA_024653775.1 Planctomycetota bacterium
CGGTTCCTAACATGTGGCTGGTTTATGGTTTCGATAGCGAGGAAGAACAGATCGCGTTTTACGGTCGCGCAAAGGAGCGACTGCACTACAACGCGGTGAAAAGCTTCCGGCAGAATCCGAGTTCCGAGTTCTGAAGGCGTAACCGTTCGCGGAGTGACGATTTCTCCCTCTCCAACCGGGAGCACATGTCAGAGTGCAGAAGTCAGAAGTCTGAAGTCAGAATGCAGAATGCAGAATGCAGAATGCAGAATACAGAATGCGGAATAGTGGTGAGTGGTGAGAAAATGCAGAAGTCAGAGTGCAGAAGTTCAATCCGAAATCTGCAATCTGCAATAATGTTGGCGCCCTAGCGGGCGCGTGGCCGAACCCGTGAACACTTACGTTTTTTGTTGTCCTGAAAGTGTCCGTCGGGTTTAATAGAGTTCTGGGGACAATTTCAGTTTACAACCGAATCGAAATACCGAGGGGCCAGTGGTTATTTCCGACTTCGTGCATCTTCACGTCCACAGCGGATATTCGCTGCTAGATGGACAGACGACTCCCGAAAACCTCGCCGCGAAGGCGAAGGAGCACGGAATGAGCGCGCTCGCGCTCACCGACCACGGGAACCTCTTCGGCGCGATCGAATTCTACGACGCCTGCAAAAAGGAGGGGATCAAGCCGATCATCGGGATGGAAGGCTACGTCACGCGTGTTTCGCGGCACACGCGCACCCGCGAAGAGCCGAATTTCCACCTCTGCCTGCTCGCGAAGAATCACGCGGGCTACCAGAATCTGATGAAGCTTTCCAGCGAGGCGTACCTGACGGGTTTCTACTACAAACCGCGGCTCGATTTCGATCTACTCGCGGAGCATAGCGAAGGTCTGATCGCGCTTACCGCCTGCCTAGGCGGAATGGTGCCGCACTACCTTCTCCGCGATCAGTATTCCGAGGCGCGGGAGACCGCGATCCGGATGCGCGAAATCTTCGGTCAGGACCATCTCTTCCTCGAACTCCAGCGGCATGGAATCAAGGAGCAGGTCCACGTCAACGAAGGCCTGATGAAGCTCTCGAAGGCGCTCGATATTCCACTCGTCGCGACGAACGACGTGCACTATCTGAACGAGGAGGATCAGGAGCCGCACGACGCGCTGATCTGCATCAACACGGGCTGCCTCGTCTGCGAGCAGAACCGGATGAGGTACGAAGGACTCTACCACCTGCGAAGCATCGACGAGATGCACAGGCTTTTCAGCGACGTCGAGGACGCGCTCGCAAACACCGTAGCGATCTCGAAAATGTGCGACCTCGAGCTGAATTTCAAAGGCTACAAGATCCCGAAGTTCAGCGCGCCCGAAGGTCACACGGAGTCTTCGTACCTGAGGCATCTCTGCGAGGAAGGGTTTCAGGGTCGTTATAAAAGCACCGACCAGATTGCGCGCGAACGCCTCGAATTCGAACTCGGCGTAATCGAGAAAATGCAGTTTCCCGGCTACTTCCTCATCGTCTGGGACTTCATCCGCTACGCCAGGGAGCACGATATCCCCGTCGGTCCGGGTAGAGGAAGCGCCGCGGGGAGCGTGGTCGCTTACTGCCTCGGAATCACCGACCTCGACCCGATCCGATACGACCTTCTATTCGAAAGGTTCCTGAATCCCGAGCGTATATCGATGCCCGACATCGACATCGACTTCTGCAAGGACGGACGCGAGGAAGTGATGCGCTACGTCAAGGGCAAGTACGGCGAAAACAACGTCAGCCAGATCATCACTTTCGGAACCCTCGGCTCGAAAACCGTCATCCGCGACGTCGCGCGCGTGAAGGGAGTCGAGCTGAAGAAAGCCGACTTCATCGCGAAGATGATCCCCACGAAGGGAACCGTTGCCGCGAGCCTCTCCGACGCGGAGGAGAAGGAGCCGGAGTTCAAGAAGCTTCAGGAAACCGACGCGGAAGCGCGGGAGATCATCGCCATCGGAAAACGGCTGGAGGGACTTCCGCGAAACGTCAGCACTCACGCCGCGGGGGTCGTGATCAGCGACAGGCCGCTGACGGAATACGTTCCGCTCTTCAAGGCGGAGGCGACCGACGGCGCGATTTCCACCCAGTGGGACATGACCGTCGTAGAAAAGATCGGCCTTCTGAAGATGGACTTCCTGGGACTTCGGAACCTGACGGTCATCGCGAAGGCGGAGAAGTCGATCCGCAAACGCCACGGAATCCAGCTCGATATAAGAAAGCTCGACTGGCACGCAGACACTCCGGAAAACAGGAAGGCGTACAAACTTCTCGCGTCGGGACACACGATCGGCATATTCCAGGTCGAGTCGAGCGGGATGCGCGAGTTGCTCGTCCGTATGAAGCCGGACAGGTTCGAGGACATCGCCGCGGTACTCGCGATCTACCGTCCGGGACCGCTCGGCGCGAACATGCACAACGATTACGTCGAGCGAAAGCACGGAAGGCAGGAGGTCACGTATCTCGATCCGCGCCTTGCGGACATCCTGGGCGAAACCTACGGCGGCATCATCTATCAGGAGCAGGTGATGCTGATCGCGCACAAGCTCGCGGGATTTTCGATGGCGGAAGCGGACGGCCTTCGGAAGGCCATGGGCAAGAAGATCAAGGCGAAGATGGACGAGTATCAGCCCAAGTTCATGACCGGCGCGCTCGCTCGCGGGATGAGACAGGACGTCGCCGAAAAGCTATGGGAGCAGATGGCGTTCTTCGCCGAGTACGGATTCAACAAGAGCCACACCGCGGCGTACGCGGTGATCTCGTACCAGACCGCGTGGCTGAAGGCGAACTACGCCGTCGAGTATATGGCCGCGTACCTTAGCTGCGTCATCGGGTTCCAGGACAAGGTCGTCGAGTTGATCGACGAGTGCCGGAGAATGGGGATCCGCGTGCTTCCGCCGGACATAAACGAAAGCGGAAGGGATTTCACTCCCGTGGGCGACGCGATCCGCTTCGGCCTCGAAGCTGTGAAAGGCGCGGGCGAAAAGGCGATCGCGTCAATCGTCAGCGCGCGGGAAAACCTCGGCCACTTCAAGGATATCCACGACGTTTCCGAGAAGGTCGATCTGAAGACCTGCAACGCCAAGGTTTTCGAGGTTCTGATAAAGGCTGGCGCGTTCGATTCGATCCACGAGAAGCGCGCGCCTCTGCTTAAGGAACTCCCGAACGCGCTGAAATCCGGACAGACGACGCAGAAATCGAAGGCCGCGGGGCAGAAGTCGATTTTCGAACTCCTCGGAGAGAGCCACGAATCCGCGGACGAAGCGCAGGCACCCGCGACCATCGACGGCGTCGAATGGACCGACAAGGAGAAGTTCGCGTATGAAAAAGAGGTCCTCGGCTTCTACATCAGCGGAAGCCCGCTGAACACTCACGAGGAGGTCATCCGCAAGTTTTCGACCGTGCGCGTTTCCGAGGTTCTCGAAAGGCAGTTCACCGACGGGTATCGCGTCATCGTAGGCGGGATCATCAACTACATGAAAACCCGCGTCGCGAACTCGGGACGGAACGCAGGCAAGAAATTCGCGATTCTCTCCGTCGAAGACCTCTCCGGAGTCATCGAGGTCGCGGTGTACAGCGAGGTGTACGAGACCTGCAAGGAGTTCATCGCAGACGACGCGGTGGTGATGATCGATGGAACGATCGATTGCACCCGCGAGCAAAAAAAGATCAACGCGTCTAAGGTGATCCCGATAGCCGACGCGGCGGAACACCTGACGGGCGTGGTCCAGATTTCGATCCCGGTGGAGAAGGCGACCGACTCGACGCTCATAAAACTCAGGCAGGCCTTCGAGAAGTTCCCTGGCGCGTCGAGCGTCCGGCTGAAACTCATTTCCGAGGACGGCGGATACGCGTGCCTCCGCGCGAATCCAGGCAAGTTCGGAGTTTCATTCTCGGACAAGTTCATCGCGCGCGTGGCCGGCATCGTCGAAGGCGGCGCCATCGAAACCGCGCGGATGAACATCGATCAGCCCGAGGCGAGAAGGCCGCGGTACAGGTTCCAGGGCGCCGGGAAGTAAACTTTACATTTTATTCGTGCCGTCTACGAATTACTTGTAATGTTGCCGATGGACGTTCATCACAAAGATAACGTTACGTTCGTTATTATGGTAGTCTATCTTTCAAATTTATTTCAAATTTGAATCTATAGAGGCAATATTTAATTGCTATACGTGCTAAATACCTGATAAATCTTTCGATTGGCAATAAAGCAGGTTTGCTCGGATAGTATGTAACTGCACGTGACACGGTCATCCTGACCGCGCCACGAAAACACGCGCAAGATGCCTGTGCCACGGGGTTCACCGACATGTTTACTGTTGCCGCCGAGACAAAAGCCACCACTCAATCGTCGAACGACGACAGCGCGAAGCGAATGTCGATTATATGCGGCTTGCCGGCGAGTTCATCCTGTAGTTTTTTCAAAAGTTCCGCCTTGCGGTATGTTTCGATCTCGTACAGATGCGCGCTCGACGTCACCTCGACTTCGAGAACGTGGCTTTTGTGTCCCTTCACGCTCGTCACCGCGAGAACGTCGTCGCCCGCGATTTTTTCCCAGGCTGTGCGCACGCGGAGGAATCTGTTTTTACGATCGATGCCGGACTTTCGCCTGACGGTCTTCAGAATCTCGCCGAGCGGGTTCGGGCCGTGTTTTCGCGGCTTGCCTGAAGAAGGGTTCAGAGGTCGCATACTAATATGATACCACGATGACGGACGCTTCGTCGACCCGTCGTTTTTGTGTAACTGTTCACGGGGTAGTTCGCGTTCGTAGTGGCGCCGTAAGGCGTTTCTTAGATCCTCTACTATCTGGAAATATGCTCTCACGAGCACACTACGAACAGATCCGCGAACTACCCCGCGAACAGTTACGTTTTTGTGACCGCGCCGCAGGATCTCGCTCCGCGCGGACAAGCCGCCCTCATTCCACGATCAATGCTTCGACGAAAGTCTGCGCGACGCTTCCTTCAGGAAGGTGCGTTCCTCCTCGGTGAGCGCGTCGTAGCCGCCGAGGGAGTTCATTTTATCGAGCAGGCTGTTGATCTTATCGCGAAGTTCCGCCTCATGCGGGGACGCGAACATCTTCGGCGCTTCGCTTGCCGCCATCTGTACGTGGGGGTGATAGCTGTCGAGATTCTCCGGTAGCGAGTCCGGAACGCCTGGTCTCTGCCCCGACTTTTTCTTCGCGAACGTTTCGTTCGTCCGGAATAACGTCGAGCCGGCGGGTTTTCGCTCGGAAAGCAGCCTGATCCGTTCGAATCCGAAAATTGCGAGGGAGATCGCAAGCGGCGCGATCCAGGCCCACTTGAAGCTGTAGCTGCCCTCCCGCTCGATTATCGGGAACACGGGCGCGATCAGAAGCAAGCCCGATACGAAACTGAACCACTTCGCGCCGATGCCGTCGAAGGCCTTCATCTGCTTGAATTTCAGCGAGAACAGAAAACAAACCATAATCGCGGGCGCGAGGAATCCCGCGCTCACCGCGTCCGGCGCGAGCAGAAGTTCGACCCCACAGCCTAGAATGCCGCTCAGGAAGAACGCGAAAAGGAACGTGAACGTCCCGACTTCTTCTTCGAGCCTCCTTCCGAAGAGCCAGATGACCACGAGGCAGAACGTGCTGTGGAGGAACGTCGAGCCGGGGATCAGGAAACTCGTCAGAACCGTCCAGAACGCGCCGCGGTCGACGATCGCTCCCCGGCTGAAGTAGAAGTTATCGAGTACGAACTGCTCTTTTCCGCCCTGGACCATGCCGAGCTGAATGAAGCTGAACGCGACGAGCACTGCAAGCAGAATGGTGACTCCCGGCGTCATCCTTCCGCGAATGCTGAAGTGATATTCCCGCTCGTATCCCCATTCTGGCCTGAAATAGTCGCGATCGGCAAGTCCCATCCGCGCGTGCCCTCCCTGGTTTCACCTCTTTGGTTTCACTGTCAAGGCGAATTACTTTTGATCGCCTTCTTCAATTCCTCGATATTGTCCGTCCTGCTGGTTCCCTCCGAAAGCATCGCGATGAGAACGTCCCGTCGCGCGTCGGTGACAACCGTTTCGGTCAAGGTTCGATAATATCCTGCGGCGCCCGCGCCAGAGGAGTAATATGCGTCCTCATATTCACCAGCAGTTAATTCTACCCTACGCTCGCCGCTGATGATAGCAAATCCGTCCGCCGTTTTTTCTATCGTGAAAGACATAGAGCCTCCTAATGTATGAATTTCAACCTGGAAAACCATTCCGTCTCTACGCCGGTGGACGAACTCTTTTCGCTCATCATAGGCCAGAACACGAGAAGCGCCCGGCCGAGGAAATAGTCCCGTCGAACAAAGTGCGCGTTTCGTACGATCGCGGCTTCGATCTGCTCCGGGCGGAGGTTTCGCAGGTGTCCTTCCGTATCGACAACGTCGTAGCTTTCGAGCGCGAAATTCTCGAGCACGGGCTGGATGCTCACTCCTTCGTCTCCCGCCTGAAATATCTGTCTGCGCTGAATTCTTTCGACGCCGAGGTTTCTTATAAGTTCCTCCATGTCCGAAATCGCCCGGTCGTCGCTGTCGGGATCGCCGTCCATGTGGAACACGTCCCCGTCCTTCGTGCGCAGCTCGATTTCCATCCAGAGCCTTCCGTCCTTGCTCGCCATGCTGTTGTCGCCGAGGACGAGGTACTGACCCTTGGGAATGCGGAAATCGACGAAGTTCGCAGGATAGCGATCTCCGCCTTCGAGGGTGGTTTCCCGCTCGAAACCGTCGTGATCGACGCCCATCAGAACCCTTGCCTGTGTCGTGTAATAAATGTCGCGCTTTATCTCGAGGTCCGAGAACGAAATCCCCGGCCCCTTGAACCCGAGCCGGAGTTCGAGGCGCTGCGTGATCGACCTCGAAAACGCTTCGTACGGAATCTCTTCAAGACTCTCGCCCTGGATACTGAGCGTCACGGGAGCTTCGTCAAGGTCGAGGCCGAAGGTCTGGTCCACGTGGAAGAACGCGATCCGCCCGACTCGCGGAAGCTCCTTCCCGAGATCGATCTTTCCTTCGTAGATGGTTTCGAGCGCTTCCGTCAACGGCTCCATCATTCTGAGCGTCGCGGAACCTTTGCCGTCGGGTCCGATTTCGTATCTCAGGACGTTTTTCGTGTCGTCGATCCATTCCAGCTCGCAAAGGAGCGTCGCGGGTTTCTTTCCGGGTTTCTCGTCGAGACTGTATACGGTTTCGACGCGGAGATCGGGCGAAAGCTCCCACCTCGCGCCCGGACCCTCTGAAAGCGGGGCCTGAAGGTTCACGAACCTGCGCGTGCTCCAGAGCGCCGCGTCGGGTCTCCGGTTCTCCGCTTCTCTTCGCTTTTCGAGGTCGTAGCCGGTGAACTCGATGAACCATTCGTCGTCCGCGTTCATTTCGCCTTCGAATTCCTCGGTCCATCCCGCGCGAATCCATCGCTCGCCGTCCACGGTTTCCTCGGTGAAGCCGACCTTGCGCTGGTTAGACGGAACTACCATCCAGTCGCCAAGCAGCGTGTCGGACTTTGTCACGTCCCGGTCCATCTGGTACACTGGATCGGGTAGCCAGCTAGACTCCCGGACGAACCGCGGCTTCCTTAATACGTGGAAGTCTTCCCACTCGGCCCGCTTTCCCTCCGGGACTTCCGCTGAGTAGACGTCTCCGTCGGTTATGCGGATCGTCTCGCCTGAAAGTCCGACGAGTCTTTTGATGAAGTTCTTCTGCGTGTTAAGCGGGTACTTGAAGACCACGACCTCCCAACGCTCCGGATTACGGAACTCGTAGATCCATTTGTTCACGAGGATTCGATCCCCGAAGTTGCTGCCCTTGTTCTCGCCGTAGAGGGTGGGGAACATGCTCTGGGTCGGAATCTGGAACGCCTCTATGCTGAAGTAGCGGATGACGAGCGCCATCATGATCGCGACGATCAGCGCCTCGACGTTTTCCTTCAGCCAGTGCCCTTCCTTCTTTTCCTTGTCCTCTTTCGCTTTGCCCGGCGAAGAAGCCGCGGCCTCTGCAGGCGAAGAAGGCGCTGGACTCTGCGCAGTTCCCGGACTTTGATTTGTATTCGTATCGCTCATTATGCCTTTGCTGTTTTGACGGGAGACAATAAATATATACGTCCGAACAACATTATCGGAGCAGTTTACCGGACCCGGATCAATCAAGCGACGATGAACTTAAGAAGTGACGCGATTCCTATCCAGCGATCTTCACCACTGCGTTTTGCGCGGCGGCGCGAACGGAAGGCGAGCGCTCGAACGTCGTGGACATTTTTTGAAGCGCATCAAGCGCGGTAAGCGCGTCACGTCCAAGCTCGCCAAGCGCTTTCGCAACGTCCTCACGCACCTGCCAGTTCGAATCCGAAAGAATCGGCTCCAGGTCTTCCGCAAAGCCAACGCGATCATTCGAAATCTCGTAGAGCGCCTTCGCGGCAGCGAATTTCACGTAGCCATCGAAAACACTCTCGCGAGCGATTCCGATGGCTACGTGAAATTCGCTGCCGCGAAGGCGCTCTACGATATTTCGAACGACCGCGTTGGCTTTGCGGAAGACCTGGAGCCGATTCTTTCGGATTCGAACTGGCAGGTGCGTGAGGACGTTGCGAAAGCGCTTGGAGAGCTTGGACGTGACGCGCTTACCGCG
>JANLHZ010000116.1 GCA_024653775.1 Planctomycetota bacterium
TTCGTAGTGTGCTCGTGAGAGCATATTTTCGCGGTGTGGTGGATCAAAGAAACGCCTTACGGCGCCACTACGAACGCGAACTACCCCGTGAACGGTTACCCGGAAGTCACCTTTTTGCGCTGAATTACTTCTCGGACGCCTCGAAAGTGCCTGGGCGTTCCGATTCGACGTGTATCACCGAACCGACACAAAATACACTATAAAAAGAGGTATAAAAATAATAAATGAAGTAACTATTAAAAATTATCATAGTGTCACGAGTCGTAACACTGTTATAATTTTAAAAAACTTTTATATAATGAACTCTTGAGCGCCTGAAGACCGTTTATAACAGACGACAATAAAATCGCGTTTGAACACAATCTGGTAGCTGGTTTTCGTTTAGAAGCCAGATTCACCAGCCTTCGCGAAGCGCGGGAAATTTGTACTTCATCGGCTCCGCGCAGGCGACGAGTTCCCGGGCAAATCTTTCCGCATTCGAGGCTGATCCGCTGCCGTCGACTTTCGCGGGACCGCGAACGAGAATCTGGAACCCGCCCGGAACGTACGGAAGCAGGTACGCCGCGACGGTTTCGTTTCCGCCCATCCCCGCGATTCCGGTGGTGTGGGATCTGACGAAGAGCATAAAGCCAAGGCGCTCCACCTTGTAGACGATGGTCTCGTATTCCGTCGACGAAAGTTCGATGCTCGAAATAAAGCCTGCGTACACGTCGTTCATTATCGCCGCGGCGCTGGAAGCGCACCTCGGCACAGCGCCCGCGTCCTCGAACCTCCGGAAATCCATGGTCCATTTGATCTTCTCGAATTCGTTTTCGAAGGAAAGTTCCCCGAGCGGAGAAGGGTCCGGAATGGCTATGCTCGTCCAGCGGGAGAAATTGATTTCGAACCGCAGCGGCCAGCCCGGGAGAGTCACTTTTTGCGGGGTCGCCATCGACGGCCGGGCGGGCCTGCTGAAATCCTTGATAGCGAAATCGACTTCGCCGCCGTCCGCGGATTTAAGTCTGACGACTCCTTCGTTCGAGTGTGCACGATCGAAGGCTGCAAGCTGAACGCTAGCGCGGCTTCTCGTCCCCGCGGGAATCGAATCGTCCTCGGAAAGAAAAACGAGATGCCGGCGCGCTTCTTCGATCAGACCCGCGTTTTCGGCGGTCGCGACCGCAAGATGCAGCGCCCGCTGAAGGAACAGCTTCGAATCGCTCACAAGCGGGATGAACTCGAGCGTCCGGCTTGTCACTTTGTACGCGACGTTCCATTCCCCGCCCTCCGCGAGAATCTGCGCGAACAGCAGCATCATCTCGACGCGATCGCTTCCCACGTTCATCTTCTCGAGCATCGCGACTCCCTTCGCGACGCTGCGCCAGCGATCCGAAAGATACTTTTCGCGGAGATTGTTCCAGCGCTCTTCGTTGGTCGCCCCCCGGATTTCCGGAAACGCGACTTCGTTCCACCAGGACGGAAGCATTTCGTCCGAGATCTTCGAAGAGTCGGAATCCTCTGGCGAAGTCGTAAGGTAGACCGCATAACCGCCGAGGACGGCGATCGAGAGCACCTTGAACAATCCGAACGCTTTGTTTCGTCCCGAGGCCATTCTGAAACTTTAGCAGGTCCCGGCTTCGCGCGTGAACAGTTTTCCCGCGATACTTTCGGTCAACGTCTGATAGTCTGCTATGATAACGTCAAAACCAAGCGATGGACGAAAACTATGAATCGCAAACTCGAATCGATGCTCGTATTGACTCTGCTCTTCCTCGCGTCATCCTGCGCCTCGAACGAGCGGACGGAGCAGGACGAAACCCAGGAGCCGTCATATGCGAGCGTCGTCGGATACGAAGATCTCGCGGACAAGGGCAACCTCCTTCGATACCACTACCAGCAGGGGCAGACGTATCTCGTGGTCAAGACTATCGAAAGCCTCGGCGAGGAGACGCTAGTTGCTGAAAACGTTCGCTACCCGACGCGCATCTATTCGTGCATGCACGAAGAGTCCATCCACAGCATCCTCGCGGCAAGCGAAGGCGACGTCCGGAAAAAGCGCATCGAATTCCTGTACTCGCGGACCGTCACTCAGGAGCAGCGGAACAATCCGTCCGAAACGAGAAACCGTCTCGAAGACTGCGTCGTCGAAATAGAAAATGACGGCCTTATGCCGGTCTACAACCAGCCGAAGGGAAGGCTCTCGCTTCGCGAACTCGGCGCGATTTCGATGCACCACGAAACCGAGTACGCGCTGCTTCCGAAGGAGCCGGTGCGGGAAGGCGACACCTGGACTCCGGACATCGAGGCGCTTCGCTCCGCGTTCCGCCTCACGGACATCAAAAGCGAAATCCGCGGGACATGCACCCTCGTTTCCTGGACCGAGGTCGAAGGCGATCGAATCGCTAAAATCAGGTTCGAAGTCACCGCGGAACCCGGCAGGTACGGAAACACCGAACTCCACGAATTTTCGCTTTCCGGACTGTTCCTCTTTAGCCAGAAGCGCTGCGCGGGACTTCATCTGATCGTGGACGAATCCCTGCGGCAATCTGGTTCTCAGTCGAAGGACGCGACGCTGAGGATGAGGTTCGCGCTCTACCGCGTGTTCGACGAAAAGAGCGTCGCCGAGGCCCCGAAGGGATTCGATGAGCCGCTGCTTTCGTTCCTCGAAGGAAAGTCCGAGGCCCCGGCGTTCGGAACGATCGCGGTGGATTTGTCGGAAGCCATCCTCGGCTCGGGGGCGGAAGCGATCGATCGCGCGATAATCGAAGGCCGCGCCACGGTTCCGCCGGATGTGCCGCCGCACGAAATTCCGGAAACGAATGGCGACAACCGCATGAACGAAATCCCGAAATGACGCGCTGAATAAGTTATGGTATAAGTTCGTTGAATCATGTGGCATCGGCGTCTCGCCGATGGTCCACGGGCAAGATGCAGGTGCCACGTATACAAGTCTCTTCGATGGTTTCACGGGCAAGATGCCCGTGCCACGTATACAAGAAGCGAGACGAAAGATGACAAAGTTCGGCGCAATTCTTTTCGCGCTCCTTATCCTCGGAGTTTCGCTTTTCGTTTCGTCGTGCCCGGAAACTCCGAGACCGCCGCTGCCGTCGCTAAGTCCGAAGCCGAACTATACCGAGGCGGAAAGCCGCGCAGAGGAGCCTCCGGCGCCCACCACCTTGCAGCGCAAAATCTGCCCCATCTGCGGCGGCGCGAATCTGGTTTCGATTCCGATCGTCTATTCGGAGCCGACCGACGCGGGACTCGTCCGCGAGCGCGAAGGCGGAATCCTCTACGCAAGGCGTCCGTGGAAGGAAGACTACCCGACGATCGCGTCAAGATGCCGGGACTGCCAGAGCGTCATTCCCCCCGACTTCGGCGACTGATCATCCCAGCCCCGTGAACAGGTAAACAAAAAGATTTATCGACCCTCTGTATTACGAAAATTCCGGCAACTAAAATGATCGGCATCCTCAGGAAGGACGTGACATAGTTTACACCTCGAAAATTGGCTCGGGCTGAACGAACCCGTCTGGACGAGGCTTACCAGAGCATCAATAAGATTTCATAGTTCGCATCCAAGGATGCAATGATTAAAAGGGAGGAAAAGGGTATGAAGAAACTGATCAATTTCATCGCTTGTCTCGGTATAATCAGTGTCGCGTTCGGCTTTACGGGATGCAAGCCCGCGGAAGTCGAAGAAGACAACGATAACGGCGTCGGCGGGTACGACATCCCGGCGTGGTACATGAACGTCGAAAATACCGACACCGCGATCTTCGCAACCGGAAGCGCGCAATACAACGGCGATCTCGAAATGGCGAAATTGGGCGCGGAGTCAGCCGCTCGCAGGGCGATGGGCGCGATCCTCGAGACCAAAATCCAGAGCGTGTTCACCAAGTACGCCGCGCAGATCAACGACGGCGAGACCACCGTCAACGAGTCGATGATGCAGGAAGCCACTCGCGCCATAGTAAACGGCACGCAGAACGGCGTCAGCATCGACAAGACCCATCTCGGCGACCAGAACGGCGACGGAAAGCCGGATACGTTCTTCGCCCGCGCGGTCCTTACGACGGAAGTCCTCACCGCGCAGCTCCACGATCAGGCGAGCGCGAAGATCGAACGCGTCCGCGAAAACGCCGCCGAAGCGTTCCAGGAACTGGACCGTCTCCTCGCGGAGGAAGTGAAGGCCAACTGAATCTGATTTTATAGTTCGATTCGAAGCCCGCGGGATTCATTTCCCGCGGGTTTTTTGTTTTTGGAAACCTCGCGTGCAGGCTATCATCGTACGTAGCCCTAGTAATCACAAAAACTTGGAGAAAGCATGGACTCGAAACACTTTGAACGACCGATGTTCATTTGCGCGATTGCGATCTTGATTATCGCCGCAGATGTAACTGAAGGTGGCACTGAGGATTCTGTTGTCGCGGCAAAAGGCGATCCAGCGTTTCCAGAATGGTACGCGCGCGTCGAAAGATCGCGGGATACACTTTTCGCGGTGGCGAGTTGCGAAATCGAAGGTGACGAGGACGCAGCGCGGAATGGGGCTACCAAAGCCGCGGCGAATGAAATCGAAATGAAGCTGATGATGAAAATCCACTCGGTTCTCGGCGCATTCGAAGGAAACGCCAGACTGGACGAAGTCGCGCGGATGCAGGTTTCCATCGAAGCTGTGACGTATTCCCGTGGAAAAATCGAAGCGGACAGGGTCAGATCATTTGATCTCAATTCCGACGGACGCGACGATGTCGTGCTTGTGCGGTCGAAACTGAGCGCGAAAACCGTCGTCGATTCGCTTCGCGGTTCGCTGTTAAGCCGCTGGAACGTCCAGAATCCTGAAGTGCAGGCGGCCATCGCAAGTCTGGAATCACTTGTAGGCGACGAGTTCGAAAATCCTATCGTGCAAATCATCGGCGTGGACAGCGAGCGAAGAGCTCCGAGAACGATTTCAGGAAACCCGATCGACGAAGCTGTCGAGGTCGAGGGAGAGGTCGAAGCTGAATGGTACGAAAGAGTGGAGAGATCGCCCGAAGCGCTGCACGCGGTCGGAAGCGCTGGATATGCCGGGGATATTCAGGTCGCGAAGGACGCCGCGGAGAATGCATCTAGGAGGAACTTGTCGGTAAAGCTTGGGAGCGTCGTCGAAAATGTCCTACGCGCCTTCGCCGAACGGTCGGAAGCTGAATTAGACGTCATCGGTGCGACGCAAGCGGTAGTCAGTGGCGCGAGAAACGGAATCTTCATTGACAAGTCCGGAATCGCGGACACAGACGGAGACGGCATTGAGGATAGGGTTTTCGCCCGCGCGACGCTTGGTGCAAATACGATTCTCGAACAGCTTCGCATTCATACTCGCGGCAGAGGCTGGGGTCGATTCAACGACGATCGACGGATCGAGTTGCTTTCGGAACTTCTCGCAGACGAGCTTCTCGGAGGAGAACCGGAGACGGAGGAGGCTGAGGAGCCGGAAGAGCAGGAAGCTGCAGAGGTCGGCATCGATATCCCGGACTGGTATATGAACATCGAACACTCAAGCGACGCTCTATACTCAACCGGGGCCGCGATTTACGCGGGCGATTTAGAGATGGCGAAGCGTGGCGCTGAAACGGCGGCCAGGCGGGCGATGGGTGCAATTCTCGAGACCAAGATTGGCTACGTTCTTGCCAGTTACGCCGCGATGATCGAAAACGGAGAAGACATAGTGACGGAACAGATTGCGCGTGAAATCAGCCGCGCGGTCGTCTACAGTTCTCAGACAAGTATTATGATTGACAAACAGTATCTCGGCGATCAGAACGGCGACGGCCGACCGGACACATTTTTCGCGAGAGCAGTTCTTACCGCCGATGTAGTGGCGCAGTCCTTGCATGAAGAGGCATCGAAGAGAATCGCTCTGGTTCGCGATGACGCGGCGGAAGCGTTCAATGAACTCGATCGACTTTTAGCGGAGGAATTTGAACGTGAGTGACAGGATCCGAAAATACTCGAAACCTGCGCTTACGGTTATCGCTGTCGCGGCGCTCTCACTTGCCTGTAGCGGGAAGTTCGAACTGACGCCGCGGGAGCGGACGGAGCCGGCGGCTACTCTTCCAATGCATTCCGGACCGCTGAAGGAATTTCCGGAGTGGTGCCGACGCGCGGAACGTTCGAAGGACGCGCTTTTCGTCGTTTCGTATGCCGCGATAGGGGACAAGGTCGATGACGCGAGAAGCAGCGCGGAATCGTCGATGCGGACCTCCGTCAAAGCCAACCTGCGCGCTATCGCGGAGAAAGTGCTCGTGGAATTCGGGGCGGACGAAGACGCGCTACAGATCGCGGCGGAAGAAGTCGCGGAAGCCGCGCTCGGTGGACTCGTCATCGACAGGATCGTGCAAGTCGACGAGGAGAAATCCCCCGTCGGAAGCGTGCTTGCGGTTCACGGCTACGTTCCATCTGAAACCATGGCTGCGCTGCTTCGCGAAAAGGTGAACGCGATCCTCTCTTCGAGGACGGATGCAAACGCGAGGTCCGCAAGCGACGTCGATTCGCTCCTCGGAGCAATTCTCGAACGGAATCCACAGGAGGAGTGGACGATCGACGCCGAGATTCAGATCGCGTCCGGCATATTCCCGGCGTGGTTTCTCGCGGGCGATCGATTTCCGGATTGCCTCCACGCAGCCGGCTGCGCGAGGTTCGAAGAGGACAAGGAGCATGCCGCCGACGGGTCGAAGGTCGACGCCGCGAACGAAGCTGCTAAAAATATCGAGGCGCGGGTGAAGACGCTCTCGCGGGACGTTCTGGCTTTGTTCGAAAAGAATTTCGATGATCAGGTCGCGTTCACTGACGAGCAGCGGTCAGAGATCGCGGACGCGACCTTCGAGCGGCTTGCGGGCAAAACGATTCTCGAAGAGTCTGAAATGCGCGACATCGACGGAAACGGAAAGAACGACGCTGTGTTCGTTCTCGTCATCCTTTCGGTCGACGAATTCGGAAGCGCGCTCCGGGCCGAGGCGTATTCCCGCCTGGAGTTCGTCCGGCAGAATCGCGAGATCGCGTTCGCGGTGCTGGACAAACTCATCAGCGCGGTGCGGTACGAGTGATTGGCTCGTAGTGTGCCCGTAAGGGCATCTTTCAACGCCTGACGGCGTCACTACGAACCTAAACGTACGCGCGGATGCTCTTGTCGACTTCGATCGACTCCGGCGTGATCTTCGTCTGAAGCGCGAGAACTTCCACGCCGAGGGATTTCACCTCTTTGAGCTTCGCGGAGTACGCGGGGTCTATCTCCGTCGCGGGCGCGAAAGATTTGACGTCCATTCTGTTCACGAGGAACAGAATCACCGCGCGATTCCCCGCGGCCTTCTCGCGCGCGAGTTCGACGAGATGCTTTAGTCCGCGTTCGCTCACGGCGTCTGGAAACAGCGCAAGGTCTCCGTCCTTCAGCGTCACGTTCTTCACCTCGACGAAGCATAGTTCGTCCTTCTTCCGGAGCAGAATGTCCACGCGCGAGTTCTCGCCGTACCGGACTTCACGCCGGATTTCGTCGAACCCCGCGAGCGATTTCACGCTCCCCGACGCGATCGCTTCGTGAACGATGTCGTTCGCCTTGTGGGTCTGAACGCCGACAAGGCCTGTACCCGCGTCGATAAGCTCGAGTCCGAACTTCAGTTTCGCGGTCTTCGAGTCCTTCCGGCTGAGGTAAACCCCCATCCCCGGATCGGAGCAGGTCTTCATGCTCCCGGTGTTCGGACAGTGCGCGGTTACTATTTCCCCGGAGTCCAGCCGGACGTCGACGAGGAATCTCTTGTACCTTCTTATAAGTGTGCCTTTGACGAGTTTGCCCAGTTGCATGGATTTGGCCACGCGCCCGATAGGGCGCCAATATTATAGGGATTTCAGATTGCAGATTGAATTTTCTGACTACTGACTACTTTCAGATTTCAGAATTCAGATTGCAGATTCCGGATCAAGCTATACACTAACAAATACGGTTTCCGGTTGTCAGCTCCGAGTGTCGCTAATTCCGAAAGACAATCGGTTTCGGTCCACCTGAGAATGGATCTGCCATGACAAGATATTTCATCACCGGGGGCGCGGGATTCATCGGCTCTCATCTTTCCGAGTTGCTAATCCGCGAAGGTCACTTCGTCGAAAGCCTCGACGACCTCAGCACCGGAACGGTGCGTAACATAGAGCAGCTCCGGAATTCCGAGAAGTACCGCCACGTCACCGCTTCGCTTTGCGATGAAGCGCTGCTTGCGGAATGTATCGATCGCGCGGACGTCGTGATACACCTCGCCGCGGCGGTCGGGGTAATGCTCGTCGTCGAAAGTCCCGTGCGGACCATCGAGACGAACGTCACCGGAACCGAGATCGTCCTACGCCACTCGTCGAAGAAGCGCAAGAAAGTGATGATCGCGTCGACCAGCGAAGTCTACGGCAAGTCTACCGACCTTCCGTTCCGAGAGGACGGCGACCTCGTCATCGGCCCGACGACCCACGGACGCTGGAGCTACGCGTGCTCGAAGGCGCTGGACGAATTCCTCGCGCTCGCGCACTTCCACGAGAAGAAGCTTCCCGTGGTGGTCACGCGGTTCTTCAACACCGTCGGACCCAGGCAGACCGGACGGTACGGGATGGTCGTCCCAAGATTCGTGCGCCAGGCCCTTTCCGGCGGACCGATAACCGTCTTCGGCGACGGCGGACAGTCCCGCTGCTTCTGCGACGTCTCCGACGTGGTGCGCGCGGTGTACCAGCTTTCCACGAACGAAAAAGCCGTGGGCGGAGTGTTCAACCTCGGCTCGACCGAGGAAGTCACGATTCTGGGTCTCGCGCAGAGGATTATCGCGAAAGTCGATCCGAAGGTGCAGATCGAGTACGTGCCCTACGACAAGGCGTATGAAGCCGGGTTCGAGGACATGCGCAAGAGAGTTCCGTCGACCGACAAGATTCGAAACCTCATCGGTTGGAAACCCACGAAGACTCTGGACGAAATTCTCGATCGCGTCATCGCGTACGAACGAAATCATGAAGGGTGAAAGCTTGCAACTGTTCACGCAGTAGAGGCGGGTTGAGGAAGCGCGTTAAATTATAAAGCAGCAACAATAAATAACGTACATAATGAAGTTATTTTTAAAAAATATCATAGTGTCACGAGTCGTAACACTATTCTAAATCTAAAATGATCTTTACATAATGGTGCGTTGCGCGTGTTGGTTCGGTAATTCACGTATTCTGCCATCCCCGCAGGATCAGTTCGCCATCTTGAATTTAATTACTTTGCGCCTTCGCACCTTGGCGTCTTTGCGCGAAGTATTC
>JANLHZ010000119.1 GCA_024653775.1 Planctomycetota bacterium
GAATACTTCGCGCAAAGACGCCAAGGTGCGAAGGCGCAAAGTAATTAAATTCAAGATGGCGAACTGATCCTGCGGGGATGGCAGAATACGTGAATTACCAAACCAACACGAAAAATCGTACGGTAAATTCGTAGACGGCACGAATAAAGTGTACGATTCGGCGCCTACCTCCGCGCGATTTGTTGCAGAGCGCGCTCGATGTCTTTTATCGAACGGATCAGGTCCTGCATATCGCTTTCGCGGAGTTGCGCCATTTCGACGTAGTCTTCCACCTCTATGTCTATCGGCTCCCTGTAGAGGTTCTTCCCCGTGGGATCGCGGTACTCGACGAATCCGAGCTGGCGCTTGCCGCGGTTCAGTTTCAGGAACGAGCCTGTGACGCCGAGGAAAATCTTGAATGATCTTCCGGGGATGAGGCTGTTGAGATTCTTGAGCCAGCGCGCCTCGGCGAGCGCGATTTCCTTCTCCTTGCGGTTGCCGTTATCGTCGTGGCTGACGTCGATCAGGCTCACGCTTTCCGAGAACTTGAACGAGATGTCGTGGGCTGTCATCCTGCCCTTGTTCTCGATGTTGGCGAACACGGTCCCCTGGTTGTAGTTGAAGGTCAGGTCGAAGAACACCTGCGGTCGGAATTCCGCCTCCCGCGAGGCCTGCATCTCTTTGATAGCGAGGCGCGAATCCCTCGCGGCGCGCTTGGTCTGAACGATCACGACCACGGTGAAAAGCACGTACAGCAGCGTCGAGATTCCAACTATGAAACCTTCGTGATGATCGCACCATTCGACGAACTCGTCGAAGCTCATCCAGACGAGGCCTTCTGGAAGTAGAAGATCGAGAAGCATAATCATTTCCTGCTCCTGAACCGCGCGGGAACTTTTGAAAGGACGAGAAATGATAACCCGTCGTCGACCGACTTACCCGATTTTTTTGTGATTATCGCTCTGCGCCAGCGGGTGGTCTTTCTGGTGGTCGAAGCTGGCGAGGTTCGTCATGAGATGGTTCTTCTTCTTGTGCGCTATCCCCGCGTGGAGCGCGCCCTTGCGGTTTCTGTAGTAGAGGTACGAAGCGAGCGTCGCGAAGCAAAGGATTATCGCGATCATCCCGAAGCCGCCGAAAATGGCGTAGGTGTGCGCGTCCTCGAATATGACGTCCGCCGCCTGGAATACCTCCGCAAAGCCGCAGAATCCCGCGATGACACCCATGACGTAGATGACGAACTCGATCCGCGCGCTCGATCGTTTCGCGGTGAGCGCGTGCTTGTGCGCCACGTGGTGCTGGATGATCTCGAGCATTCGCGTTATGCGGTTTTCATACACGTCGATGTTCGCCACGCTGATGAGTTTGTTCAGCACGTAGCTTTCCCGCGCGGGAATATCGAGGAGTTCGTCGCTGATGTCGAGCATCGCCTTCGACGTCGAGATGTTGATCGCCTGTAACCTCTCGATGTCGAAATCCGCCGCGCGCTCGCGGATATCGACCATCACTTCGGTGAGCGTGCGTTCGTTATAATGGTAACGTGCGATCGCGGCTCCGATCTGGGCGATGTAGTAGAAATACTTCTGAAGCTGATCTTCCTCGACGTTCCCCGCAATTGAAATCCCAGCGTGGCTGATCGCGACGTGATGTTCCCCGAAATCGAGGATCTCTCCGTAGATCGAGTCGCGCTCGGTCTTCCCGACGAGGGTTCCGTCGTTTTCCTGCATCAGAATCCGGACAATCGCCTCCGAAGGCTCAGGCGGGCCGTCCGGACGCAGCACGATGAACTTGAAAGCCGCGTCCTTTCCGGCGATTTTCTGCGGCGTGGTTTCGAAGTCCTTCACCTTCTCGACGGCGTCGCCTATGCTGTCGTACTTCGCGGACCGGATATTCACCGTCGCGTACGTGAACCTGAAAACCTGGTTGCCGTCCTGTTTGTAATAGATCGCGTCCCGGACCTTCTTCGTGACCCTTGGAGTTATCGCGACGTGCTCCGCCGAGAGCGCCGCGGTGACGAAATGCATCGTACCCTCCGAAGGCGATCTCGAAGGATCGTAGCTCGGGACGTCCGACTCAGGTTCTTCCGACGGTTTTTCCGATGTGGTCGGGACTCTGTCGCTGGTATCCGCGAAGTTCAGCGGCTGCTCGTCACCGGCGGGAACGATTTCTTCCATGTCGTCGCCCGTGGGGACGAATTCCTCGTCCTCGTCTTCCGCGACTTCCGGCGCGATTTCGACTTCGACCACGGCCACCGTGATTTCCGCGTTTTCCTTCTCGACCTCGCTATCGAGGGCGCCTGGAACATCCGGATCGCGCTCGGCTTCGTCGCTGATTCCGTCCGCGGAAATTTCATCGCGGATTCCCTCGAGTTCCGGGTCGCCCGCGGACTCGAACACGGACCTCGAAATTCGGTGGATCGCCTTGCATGCGGGGCACTCGAACCTGCGCTGCCTGCTTCCCGCGGGCAGCACGAGGCGGAGCTTCGATCCACAATACTCACAGTTTAGAATTGCTGTCTTCACCGCGAATCTTCTTTGTCAGGTTGGTATTCGTAGGGAGAAAAGTTTGGAACAGCGTAAAGTCGGCCCCGGGAATTGTCAATGACACCGTTGTGCCTCGGCGCCTAAATTTGATATTTCTGCTTGTAACAATCCGGTTCATGGGCGAATACTTAACCCGTCAACGTTTACACCCACTGCGGCGCTGGAGCCGTCGATGCTCCGTGGGCCGGCTACCGGATCGAGGGAGCCTGACTTCGGAAGCGGTGGGAATTTCAAGGTTTTGTAAGGAGATCGTTATTCGCAAGACATCCAAAAAGAAGGGCAAGCCGGTGCAGTCGGATCGCGGCCCGCGTATCAACCACATGATCCGCGTGCCGGAGGTTAGACTGATCGACGACCTAGGCGAACAGGTCGGCGTTGTTTCGACACAGAGGGCGCTCGATATGGCATTCGAGGCGGGGCTGGACCTCGTTGAGGTGTCGCCTTTCGACAAGCCGCCCGTATGCAAGATTCTCGACTACGGGAAGTACAAGTACGACAAGCAGAAAAAGAACCGTCAGGCGAAGGCGAAGGCCCACCAGCGGCATCGACGGGAAATCCGTCTGCGTCCGAGGACCGAAGAACACGACTTCGAGACCAAGATGAAGAAGGCGAAGGAATTCCTCGAAGCCGGGGACATGGTCCAGTTCACGATCTGGTTCAAGGGCAGGGAAATCAATTTCATCGATTCGGGCGCGGAGATGCTGAACCGCGCGATCGCGCTGCTCGACGAACTTGGGAAACCCGACACGCCGCCAGCGAGGGTCGGCAACAAAGTGACAGTGAGCATTTCACCAAGAAAGTGATCTGGATACATTTTATTCGCGCCGTCTACGAATTATTTGTAATATTATATAGTGTCGGTTGGGTGAAGCACGTAGCACTTTCGCAATCGTCCGTGAATGGGAGTGCAGGCGTCTCGCCTGCGCATTATTTTTTGCTGTAGGCGAGACGCGTGGCACGGACGTCTCGTCCGTGAAAACACGGGCAAGATGCCCGTGCCACGTCTGCGCTATCAGAATGTCCTCGCGAAAAAAAACCGTAAAAAAATGCGCAGTAGTATAGTGCTTCAACAAAGTATTGTTGCAACAAGAAGAAGCAGGGATTGGAGGTTCGAGATCGCGCGTGAAAAGGTAAGTCCGGAGTGCGGTATAAACTAACGCAGGCTGGTTCTTTCCACGCGGGTAACGAACTCGAACCACCCGGAGTCGTCAGATCGCCGTCGAGTTTCTCCGGCGACGCGATAACTTCGGGTCCACCGAGGGCGCCCTCGATCCTTTCTCGCCGCAAGCGGGAAGGACAAAAAGGCGGAACAAGCGGAATAGAAAGCGGATAAGTGGCACGAACGTCTCGTCCGTGGGAAATAATACTCACGGGCAAGATGCCCGTGCCACGCGAAACGTTACGCCGGAGCGGGACCGGGCATCGGACGCTCCTGCGCGTCGGTCTCGCGGGTCGTCTCCGACTTTTTGGATTTGCCGAGAAGTTCCGTGCTCCGCGATTTCTGATCTTCCTTCTCCTTGCGGCGTTCGTTGAATCGCTTGCGCATCTGCTCGGTGATGTCTTCGCCTTCGACGAGCGCCCTTACCTCCTCGCCTTCGATGGTTTCGAATTCGAGAAGCGCAAGCGCCACGCGCTCGAGAGCGTCCATGTGCGCCGCGAGGATCCGTTTCGCCTCGTCGAAGCACTCCTTGATGATCCTGCGGATTTCCTGATCGATCAGATTCGAGGTCGCCTCGCTGTGATCCGCGGTTCGGGTTATGTCGCGACCGAGGAAAATGTGTTCCTGCTGCTCGGTGTAGAGGATCGGACCGACGACCTCGGACATTCCCCACTCGCAGACCATGTTCTTCGCGATGTCCGTCGCCTGTTTGATGTCGTTCGACGCGCCGGTCGAAATCGAGCCGACGCCTAGCTCCTCTCCGATACGTCCGCCGTAGAGAATCTTGATCCACGAAAGAAGCTGCGTGGACGTCATCATGTTCTTATCCTTCTTCGGGAGGGAAGTGGTTATCCCGAGGGCCATCCCGCGTGGAACGACGCTGACTTTGTACAGCGGGTCCGCTTCCGGAACGAAGAACTGAACGATCGCGTGCCCGGCCTCGTGGAACGCGGTGGTCTTGCGCTCGGTCTCGTCGATCGCGGCGTTCGAACGCTCCTTGCCCCACATTACCTTGTCGCGCGCGTCTTCGAGGTCCTCCTGCTCGACGTCGTTATGATGCTTCATAACCGCGTGGATCGCGGCTTCGTTGATGACCATCTCGAGGTCCGCGCCCGAGAACCCTGGGGTTCCCTTCGCGATGCGTTCGAGATCGACGTTCTTCGACATCCGTACTTTCCCGGCATGGACCTTCAGAATCTCCTCCCGTCCGAGGACGTCCGGCATGGGGACGGTGACCTGACGGTCGAACCTTCCGGGGCGGAGCAGCGCGGGGTCGAGCACGTCCGGGCGGTTCGTCGCAGCGATCACGATGACCGCGACCGAAGTCTCGAAGCCGTCCATCTCGACAAGGATCGCGTTCAGTGTCTGCTCGCGCTCATCGTGGCCTCCACCAAGGCCGGTGCCGCGACGACGACCGACCGCGTCGATCTCGTCGAGAAAGATGATCGAAGGCGCGTTGTCCCGCGCCTGGCGGAAAAGGTCGCGCACGCGGCTTGCGCCTACGCCCACGAACATTTCGACGAAGTCCGAGCCGGAAATGCTGTAGAACGGCACCTTGGCTTCGCCTGCGATCGCCTTCGCCATCAGGGTCTTTCCTGTGCCCGGACGACCGACGAGCAGCACGCCGCGGGGAATCCTTGCGCCGATCTTTTCGAACTTCTTCGGGTTCTTCAGGAACATTATTATTTCCTGCACCTCGCTGCGCGCTTCGTCTATTCCAGCGACGTCGTCGAAGCTGACGGTCGGGTTTTCCTCGTTGAAACTCTTCGCGCGGCTGCGTCCGAAACTGAGGACTCCCCCCGGACCGTTCGCGGCGCGCATCTGACGGAAGAAGAAGAACCAGATCAGGAAAAGCAGCACAATCCACGGGAGAATATTCAGGACAATCGAACCCCACTGGATTTTTTCTTCCGCCTGGAGGATTGCGCCGTCTTCCTGAACTTTTTCCTCGACGCGCCGGTAAGTGTCCTTGCCCACGTCGCCGTAGAGGTACTTCGGGTCGAATTTGACGTACACCTTCTGCTCGTTGTTCTTTTCGTCGATGTAGTCGATGTCGACGGTTCCGTCGTCGTAGGTCGTAACCTCCTTGAACCTGCACTCCGGACTGGTCAAAAGCACGTTGAACTTGCTGAGGGATATTTTTTCCCTTCCGCTCATTGTCGGACTTCCGGTACCGAAAAACAGCGCTACCAGCAGAAATCCGAAAATCAGAATCAGCAGCAAGCCGCCCTTCGGCCTTCGCGAGCGGGTATCGAAATCTCCGTCGGGGATTTCGTCGAATCCATCTTTATCGTCGAAACTTGGTTTTTTCATCGGCAGAACTCTTTATGTCTCCTCAAAGTCGGAAGTCTTTCGAACTATAACAGATTTATATTCCGCAGGCACTGAAAAGTTCAGCGGTAGTAGATCACGCGGAAGATTCTTGTATTCTTCCATGTAACCTGATTTCATTATATTCAATTCCAGGTTCTGACATAATAGATAATATTGCGTGCTAAATTCGGAGAACAAAACGATGACCATACTAAGACTTGCCGCGTTCATTGGGTTTTTGTTTTTCGCCGCCATTGCGTGCTCGAGCGGGTCGGATTCTTCAGGTGCGGCGCTTCCGACAAGCCCGTACTCGATCGCCTCGGTTTCGCCTGACTTCGGCGCCGCCGCGGGAGGGATCGCCATCACCATCACGGGCGCGGGCTGGGAAAGCAACGACACCGCGACGGTCACGGTCGGAGGAGTCTCCGCGACGGGGGTCAGCGTCACGAGCGCGACCACCATCGCCGCGACGGTCCCGGCGGGAACCGCGGGACTCGCGGACGTCACTATCACAATCTCCGGTAGTTCCGCGACCAAATCCGGCGGGTTCAGATACCTTGCTGACGAAAGCTTCGGCGGAGGTCCGATCACGAGTTCGATGGGCCTCCGGTTCTTCGATAAATACACAAAGAATGCCATCGCTGGCGCGACGGTGATGCTCGGCACCGACGGCACGAACTTCCAGACCACGGACGTGAACGGATCGGTTACGTTCACCGGAATTTCAGGACCGCAGACCGTTACGTTCATCCACTCGGCGTACCAGCTCAGCACTACTTTCGGATTCAACGCCGCGTACGGAAACCTAGAAGCGAAGCCGATGACGCCCGTCAGTCCGCACGTCGTCACGGGAACCGCCAGCGGCTTTTCGCCGGCGGGTAGCGCGGGGCAGGACCTCGGGGAGTTCAAGGTAACGAACGAGATGGAGAAGTACCCGACGGGATTCACGCCTTCGAAGCAGGAAAAAATCGTCGCGGTGAACGCGGGAGACACTTCCGGCACGTTTGCGTTGTACGTCGACCCTGGCGAGGAGTATTCGACGTCGATCATCGTTTTCGGCCAGACGGGAGTTTCGCAGGTCTACGTGACGACGGGGCACGCCGCTGGATCGGTGGGCGGGACGACGACGCTGAACGTCGATATGGCGACGGAATCCTCCACGAACGTCACCGCACTCACTGGAGTGACGCTCGACGTCCCAAGCTCCTGGACGATCACCGCGAACGGACTTACCGCGATGGTGGTCGGCGGGGTACTTTCAAGCGAGCATTACGAGGCGATAACCCTCGGAATCGCGCTCGCGTCCGCCACCACTGGTACGCAGTACGCGGGTGACGTCAACTATCTCCCGCTTTCGCAGAGCGTGACGGACAACTACCGCATTATGGCTGTCGTCAATCCGGACGAGCAGAACAGTAGCAGCCCGTTCGCTTTGGGAATCGCGAGGTTCACCGGCACCGCGGGATTTAGTTCCGCAAACGTTATCCAGCTTCCGGACCCGATACTTATGGACACGCCCGCGAGCGGCTCGGTCACTCCGACGATCTCATGGACCCAGGGAACCGCGATCGCAAGCGACGGCCTTTTCATCACGGAGATTTCCGATCCGAACAGTTACTTCGTGTGGGAGTTCATAAGGCAGAACAACACGAAAACTTTCACCGTGCCGACGCTTCCGAGTTCGGTCGCGTCCTTCGGCCTTCAGACGGGCACGACCTACGACGTTCACACTTCGGGATTCACGCTCGACGTCCCGGTCGATTTCTCGACCTTCGACCCGAACTCGATTTTCCAGAACCTGACAAGTCTGTCTCAGGCGTCGAAGGTCCAGTTCACGCCGTGAACCGTATTTAGTAACGATCGTGGCCACCGGGACCGCGGACGTCCTCGTCCGCAAAAGCCGTCAAACGTCTCGTTTGACGGCTCCGGATTATCGATGTCGCTTGCCTGCGATAGTTTCTTAGTCGTTTGTCGAAACATTTCGCCCTCACCCCGGCCCGACACACGAGGTGCGCTCCCGGCGGGAGAGGGGAATTGAAGCCATCGATTTATGCAACAAAGCCGCTCCGAATAAACGGCAGCGTTTGCGTGAGATAATTTATTCGTCAGACGCCGAACGCGCTTCCGGCGTACTCGAGCGCGAAGATGGTCACGTTCCCGAGGCCGTGGAACGCCATGCAGAGCGGGAGCGAATTCCGTTTGTCCATCACGTACGCGAGGATGAGTCCGCCCGCGAAGTGACTCACGAACTCGATCCCGACGAACGCGATGTCTCCGTACACGAAAAAGATCACATGCAGGAGCACGAACGCTAACGCGCTGATGAAAATCGCCTTCGATGCGCCCGCGAACTTTTTCAGCGACGTGAACAGAATTCCGCGATAAAGCAATTCCTCCATGAAGGGCGCCCAAATCACCGAGCCGATCAGAAACGATTGCAGGCTGCCAAAGCTCAGATCGCGCGGCGCGAAGAATTTCATCCCGATATCGAGATAACTGAGCGCGCCGACGAATATGAGCATGACAGAAGCCATCGCGACTGCGATCGGAATCCCGAGCCTGAGGAGGAATTTAAAATCCTCCGCCCAGTCGATCTTCCCGAGGCCGAACCGATCGAGCGGCGCGAGGTACTTCGTGTTAAGCAGGATGATGAACGCCGCGGGGACCCCGACCCGGAGCGTCGAATAGACCGACCCGGAATACGGAAACCAGAACGCTACACTCAGCCAGACAAGCAGGAAATCGAACAGTACCAGCATCGCGGCGAAGGTGAGGTACAGACGGTTGTCGATAACCTCGCCCGGTTCGACGCGATCTCCGGAAATAGTTTCCGCCTCGTCCTCTGCTCCGAATTTTTCATCCGTCGAATTTTGCGTCAATTCCTGTTCCCTGTGTTTCGATCTTGTCCGATGCGCCGTGCGCGTGACAATTCCCAGTTCTTAATTCTTAACTCTTAACTCTTAACTCTTCACTCTTAACTCTTAACTACCTCTACGCTTCCCAGATGTCGCCATAGAGACTCTGCCCGCCGTCGACGTAAAGAGTCTCGCCAGTGATGTACGCCGCCGCGGGACTCGAAAGATAGATCACCGCGTTTGCGATCTCTTCCATGGCGCCGAATCGGTGCATAAGGTTCGCGTCCTTCGCTTTTTGGAGCACTTCGGGCGGATAGATCGCAAGTCCGCTCGATTCGATGGTTCCGGGCGCGACGCTGTTCACGCGGATTCCGAAGCGCGCCCACTCGACCGCGAGGCTCATCGTCAGGTTGATAACCCCCGCCCGCGCGGCACCGGTGTGCGCGAGTCCGGGGAACCCGCGGCGAACGCACGCGACGATCGACACGATCGAGCCGCGGTTCTGCGGGATGAAGAACTTGTTCGCCGCGGTCTGCGAGACGAAAAACGTGCCCGTGAGGTTCGTCGAGATGACCGCCTCGAAGCCCTTCTTGTTAAAGTGCATTGCGGGCATCGGGAACTGCCCCCCGGCGTTGTTCACGAGGAAATCCAGCGAGCCGAATTTTTCTCCGTGCGCGCCGAACATCTTTTCGACGGCTTCGACGTCGCGGATGTCCGCGCTGAACGTGAGCACGCCATCTGTTATCTCGCGCAGCTCTTTCTCGACAGCCGCGAGCTTTTCGACCTTGCGTCCTCCGATCGTTACGGATGCGCCGAGCCTTGCGAACGCGAGCGCGATTTCGCGTCCGATGCCGCTGCCGCCTCCGGTGACGAGGACGGATTTGTCCTTGAAGAGATCGTCTCTGAAAATTCCGTTCATCCGGAAATCATAACAGCGCGCGCGCAAAATGGAACCCGGAAAACGGATGACCCGACACCGAAGTTTTGATTATGGATTCCGGAGGGCCTGGTTTATTATTTCGTCACACCATATTTCATCCGTCGAAAACCACGAAGCGAGGTTCAAATGAAATTCGAAGGAAAAGTCGCAATCATCACAGGCGCAAGCCGCGGCATCGGGAAGGCGCTTGCTCTCCGGCTAGCGTCCGAAGGAGCCGCGGTGGTCGTTGCCGCGAAGACCGCGGAACCTCATCCGACTCTTCCCGGAACCATCCACGACGTCGTGCGGGAAATAGTCGCTATAGGAGGACGCGCGATCGCGGTGCAGGTGGACGTCCGCGACGAGCAGCAGATCGAAAATATGGTCAGCGAAACCCTTCGCGCCTTCGGCAGGGTCGACATAATGCTGAATAACGCCGGCGCGCTTTTCCTCGAACCCGTGGAGAACACGCCCGCGAAGAAATTCGACCTCGTGATGGGCGTGAACGCGCGCGCGGCGTTCCTATGCTCCCGCGCCTGCATAAAACCGATGCGCGAAGTCGGCGGCGGGCACATAATCATGATGTCGCCGCCCATGTCGGACAAAGGCGTCGGCAAGACGGCGTACGCGCTGTCGAAGTTCGGGATGACGTTCATCGCGCAGAGTCTCGCGGAGGAAGTTCGCGCGGACAACATCTCCGTGAACGCGCTCTGGCCAGTCACTGCGGTGGACTCTCAGGCGACGCGCACGTTCTGGCCGGGGATGGAAAGCGAAATGAGAACCCCGGACGTGCTCGTGGACGCGACAGTCTGCATCCTCCAGAAATCGGCGAGCGAACTCACAGGTCAGGCGCTCTACGACGAAGACGTCCTCAGGGCAAACGGCATGACGGATTTCTCGAAGTATTCGCTGGTGCCGGGATCGTCGCCAAGCGCGTTCTCGAAAGATCTTATGAAGTGAAGCGGATACTATGAAACTACTCGACCCGCTACTTTTGGTTTCTCGAAGCCGTCAGACGAGACGTTTGAAGGCTATTGCAGTCGGAAATGGTCCCGGCGTTTTCTTTGCGTGGCACGGTCATCCTGACCGTGAAATCGCGAATGAGACGTCAGTGCCACGTGTTTCACCGAACGCCCACGCAAGGTATTACGAAAAATTCGTAGACGGCACGAATAAAGTGTAAGACAATTCCGGAGCATCTAAACAAGTTCAGCGAGCGCACGTTCCTCGTATGCGGTGTAGACGTCGCGTGCGAAAGTCTCGAACGCGAACATCGATTCGTCCGCCTGCGGGTTCGCGAGAATTTCGCCCAGATTCTTCGCGAAGCCCTCCTCGTACGCCTCGCCGAGGCCGAATTTGAGGAACTCCGCCTCGCGACCGGCGACGCCATACTTAGCGAGGTCCCCGAGGCTTTGCGACAGAAGCAGCGAATAAGGCCCCTCCCACGTCTCGCAGATCGCGGCGTCGCGCCAGAGCCGCGGCATGGCGCAGAATCGCTCCTCGATGCCATTGCCGCCGAAGGTCATCATCGCTTCGTAGACGAGGCCTGGGATTTCGCGGGACGCCATAGCTTTCGCGAGCATTATGATTATCCGCGCCCACAGAGCCTTCTCGCGCGTGACGTCCTTAGCCTGCGACGTGACGAACTCGTCGATGATTGCGAACGCGCCGGCGCTCATCCGGTCCGCCGCGCGGTCAAGCTTCTCGATCGTCCGGCGGATTATCGGATACTGTGCGAGCGATTTCCCGAAGGCGTGCCGGAACTCCGCGTACGCCTTCGCCTCCCGGTGCGACCTGCGCGCGCTCGCCGCGGCGGCGATGACGTTGTGCATCCTGCTCGCGGTCAGCACGATCTGCACCATATTCTTAAGGCCTTCGCTTTTCTCGCCCACGAGGAAGCCGACCGCGCCGTTGAACGTGATCTCTCCCGTCGGGAGCGCGCGCGTTCCGAGCTTGTCTTTCAGTCGGTCGATGGTGAAGCCGTTGAGCTTTCCATCCACGTATCGCGGCACGCAGAACAGCCCGACGCCGCGGTGGGAAAGATCCGTCTGATTCCAGCGAGCGGTCACGAGGAAATAATCGGCGGTGCAGTTCGAACAGAACCATTTCTGTCCGCTAAGCTCGTACGCCTCGCCGCGGGCGGGGATCGCCTCCACCGCGTTCGTCGCGGCGTCGCTTCCGCCCTGAATTTCGGTTACGAACTGCGCGCCGTGAATCCAGTTGTCTTCCGTCGCGGTCTCGAGCTTTTCGATAACCCCGCGGTTGAAATCGCCGGTGCCGAGTTTACGCAGCGCGATATTCATCCCGTCGGTGCAGGCGGTGCTGCACGTAACGCCGTGCTCGCCGTTAAGATTCAGGAGGTAGCAGATCGCGTAGCGCGCGCGCGGGTCGAAATCCTTTTTCCACATTCCGGAGCCGTGGATTTTCGCGAGCATCCTGCGCGTCACATCCGGGATGATGACGTCCGCCGCCCGGCGGTTGTACGGATCGCGCGCCTCGATGTACGGCAGGTTCTCTTTCCGCTCGACGAATTCCGCGTTCTTTCGGAACTCGTTCGCCGCGAGATCGCCGAAGCGCGACAGAATCCGTTCGTAGTCGAATGCCGGCGTCTCGATCCGCGAGGTCCATTTCCGCAGCAGCGAGTCCTCCTCGTACCAGTTCGCGCCCAGCGCGGAGAGATAATCGTCGAACGAATACGTTTCAGGATTGTGGTGGTCCATTGCTTCCTCCATTTCGCTTGCGTTTCGCCAATCTTAAACCTGCCCGGCAGAGGATCGCCACACTTTTCGGGTAGTTCTGCACGGACCTGATCGGGATAACGATAGCCGCGAGTCGGAACGATAGTGTTTTCTTTTCTGTTCGAAGCTGGTAGATTTGGACGAATGGCCGATCCCACAGTTCTTCTGGTCGATGACGAAGCCGCCGCGCGCAGGGGGATGCTGCGCACGCTCGACGGCGAGAGCTACGTTCTGAAGGAGGCTTCGAGCGGCGAAGAAGCGCTTTCGATCATCGAAAACGAAAATATCGATGTGGCGCTTCTCGACGTGAATATGCCTGGGATGAGCGGGATCGAACTACTCGGCAGGCTTACGAAGCTCGATCGCGCGCCGCTCGTCGTGATGGTTACAGCGTACGGAAGCGAGTCGGTCGCAGTGCAGGCCTGGAAAAGCGGCGCGTACGATTACATCACGAAGCCGTACGATCCCGAGGAGCTTAGGCTGACGGTGCGCCGCGCGCTCGAAAAGAGAAAGCTCGAGACGCGGGTCGAGCAGCTAGAGCAGGTCGTTTCGGAAAAGGAAGGGCACGGAATGCTCATCGGCGAATCTCAGTCGATGCGCAAGCTCTACAGCCTCATCGAACGAATCGCGCCGACCGACGTGACGGTGCTCATCCGCGGCGAAAGCGGAACGGGCAAGGAACTCGTCAGCCGCGCGATTCACAACCTTAGCCAGCGCCAGGCGAAGCCGTTCGTCTCGATGAACTGCGCGGCGCTGCTCGAAACGCTTGTCGAGGCGGAGCTGTTCGGGCACGAGAAGGGATCGTTCACGGGGGCGCTGAGTCGTCGCGACGGCAAGTTCAAGCAGGCGGACGGCGGCACGATCTTCCTCGACGAGATAGGCGACATGAGCGCCCAAAGCCAGGCGAAGCTTCTGCGCGTGCTCGAGGAGCGCAGCTTCGTTCGAGTCGGCGGAAACGAGGATATTCATGTCGACGTCCGCGTCGTCAGCGCGACGAATCAGGACCTTCAGCGGCATATCGCGGACGGCACGTTTCGCGAGGACCTCTATTTCCGGTTGAAAGTGGTCGAACTGAACCTGCCGCCGCTGCGCGATCGGCTGGGTGACATTCCGCTGCTGGTGAGCCATTTTCTGAAACGGTACAACACGCTGCACCGCCGCGAGATCGGTGGCGTCGGCGAAAAGGCGATGGACGCGCTGCTCGCGCATTACTGGCCGGGAAACGTGCGCGAACTTCGAAACGTGATCGAAAGCGCCGTCGTGCTTTCGGACGGTCCGACGATCGATCTCGAGCACCTCCCGCCAGAGTTCCGGCCGGAACCCGTTTCGATTTCAGGCTCCGCTCCTTCCCGCGAGATTCCGTCGATGGACGACGACAGGCCGTTCCAGGAGGTGAAAAAGGAATTCGTCGAAGCCTTCGAGCGCGACTTCCTCACGAAGAAGCTCGAAGAAAACGACTGGAACGTCTCGCGCACAGCGGAACTCCTCGGCATGCACCGCCAGAGCCTTCAGCAGAAACTCAAGGAACTCGGCATCGAGAGGTCGAAATGAATCCGGTGGAGTACCACTATGGAAAGTTCCCGCCTAAAAATATCGATTGGAAACGGCTTGTCCCACTGATCGGTCCCGCTAATGCCGCGGTGGCGAAATACGACGGACTTCTTCGCGCGATGCCGAATTCGAAAATTTTGCTTTCGCCTCTTATGACGAATGAAGCGGTGCTGTCGAGTCGCATCGAAGGCACCTTCGCCACACTTGCCGAAGTCTTCGAATTCGAAGCCACCGGAGTCGCATCGAGCGAGGAAAAGCGACGGGATATTTTTGAGATTGTCAATTATCGAGAAGCGATGAATGCCGCCGTTACGCAACTTGAAACCATTCCTCTTGCACAAAGGATACTCAAAGCGGCCCATAAGCGATTAATGCAGGGAGTTCGCGGAGAGAACAAGGATCCAGGGGAATTCCGACGATCGCAGGTGCATATCGGGATTAAAGGGCGTCCAGCGGAGGAGGCGAGATTCAATCCCCCGACAGCCGAAAAAATTCCGGATTTGATCGCTGCCTTTGAAACATACCTTCATGAAAACGAGCTTGACAAGCTGGCGCAGCTTGCGATCGTGCATGCGGAATTCGAGTCAATCCATCCGTTCCTTGACGGCAACGGTCGAATTGGGAGACTTCTAATTCCGCTTTTTATGGTATACAAAGGATTGCTTCAAAGCCCCGACTTCTTCATAAGCGATTACCTCGAAAGCAATCGCCAAGAATATGTCGACAGACTTCTCGCGGTATCGAGAGATGACGACTGGACTTCCTGGTGCGCGTTTTTTCTTACCGCGATTGAGGCGCAGGCTTGTAGCAATCAAAAAAAGGCGGAGCTGATTCTCGACCTTTACGATTCGAAGAAGGAGCGGATTCAGGAACTCACACATTCTCAATATGCAATCAAGGCGCTTGATTGGTTTTTCAGCTTCCCGACATTTACGGTTCCAACGTTCGTCAAATGCGCAGGTATTCCTAAACCCACAGCGGAACGAATCGCGAGGCTTTTGAAACAGGAAGGAATCCTGAACGAACTCTACGCGGCATCTGGACAACGTCCGGCTGTTATAGAGTTTACAGAATTAAAACAAATAGCAGGTTAAATGAGAGCCTTTGTCCTTCATCTGTTAAGCACAAAATCGTTAGTGCATCATATTTCGCCAAAAGTGATGCACTAATTTAGTCTCGTCATTCCCCGCCGGGGGTGACGGTTATTTCCGGGATCGTCTCAGGCGCAGGCTCGCGGATGTCCCGCGGGAGGAACCAGTAAGACGGGACCTTGTAATGTTCCGCCTTTCCGCGGGGCGTCCACATAAGATCGATTCGCGCGCTCGCGTCGCTCTGGATGAATATCACGTCGAACTGATGCTCGCCCGCCCCAACCATCCTACTTCCGTAGCGTTCGATCATTCCGTGCGCGGGGCCCATGTCGATCACGATCTCGTCGTCGACGAAAAGGTACGCGCCGTAGTCTGCCTGTAGGATGAACCCGATGTCGGTGTCGTACTCGAGCGCGAGAGTCCCGTGCCAGTGCGCTATGAAGTAGTTCTTCGGATACTCGAAGTTCCAGCTTTCCTGGGAATGATGGGCAAAGCCCGTCTCGTGCCTTGCGAACGTCGGCGTGGCTGAGAGTATCGCCTCCTTGGACGCCATCGCCGCGACTTCTTCCGCGCTTCCGAAAATGTAGTAGTCGCCGATCAGTCCCGACTGCGTTCGCGTCCGGAACGGAAACGGCAGGCTCTTCTTTATCCCGACTTCGACGCGAATGTCGCCGTTCGTGGTGCCGTACGGAACCTTGACCACCAGCCGCGTTTCGAAGGCGGCGTCGGGCCTGACCCACACGTCGCCGGGAAACAGCACGCGCACGAACTTTGGGTCCACGCCGAAGCCGAGGCCGAAAATATTGATCTCTTCCTTCCAGTCCGCGGCTTCGAGATCGATTCCGCCTATCTGCGGCGTCGGCGCACTCGCGAGCGCTTCCGGCGCGAAATAGTAACCCGCGGGAATCACGCTGCGCGTCTGATCGCCTTTCTTCTGCCAGAAAAGCCTCAGCCGCGCGACGCCGCGATTTTCGAAGAAGATAATATTGATCGGGTGGAATCCCTTGAAGAAGTGACTCGTGCGCTCCTTCTCGCGATACGCGTGCAGCCCGGTGTCTTCGAGATAGACGCCGCCGTCGAGATCGACCCGGCAGCCGTCGTCGGAACCGAGCCAGATCGTGTAGTCCGCGTCCTCCGGGAAGTAGAGGAATCCGGAATACCGCGCCGCGAAGATGTCCGGCTCGTACGGCAGGTTCCAGAGGTTGTCGCGGTGGAAATCGAGGTTCGGCTCGAGCCTGACGAAATACGGCGCCATCTCCTCGAAAGGAGGGTACTCGGAAAGGTCCGCTGCGAGCCTGAAATACTCGGCGTAGAGGCCGATTAGGTTCAGCACTTCGAACTTCTTCGGCAGGCTCGAAAGCGGACCGACCTGTACGACGACGTCTCCGGTGATTGCGCCAACAGGCACAACGACTTTCAACTGATTAGGCTGCGCTTCGATTATCTCCGCGTCGGCTCCGTTAAACGTCACGCGGTTGAACGTCGGGATGTCGGAGAAGCCGATGCCGCGGAGCGTGATTTCCGCGCCGACCTTCGCTGACGCGGGCGAAATCTGCGTGACGTGGGGCTGAATGACGTCCGCGATTTCCGTCGGCGGCGAGAAGTACTTCGGGTCGATTATCGCAAGCGCAAGCGTCGGAGTCTGCCAGAACAGCCTGCACGACGCGTAAACGTAATTCTCGTAGAACACGAGCTGGAATTCGTGGAAGCCTTCGGTCAGTTCGATGGAGCCGGAGGTTTCGCCGTAGGGGCGAAGTCCAGCGTGTTCGAGAACTTTCACGCCGTCGATGATCATCCGGATGCCGTCGTCGCTGCCGCAGACGAAATTGTAGTTCCCGGCCTCGGGCGCGTAGAGATAGCCGCGCCAGAGCGTCGCGAAAGTCTCCGGGACGAACGGCAGCGCGAAACTCTCGTCGTTTTCGAAGTCGATGCTCAGATCGATGCGCGAGAAGCTAGGCGGGATGGTTTCGAGTTCCGGAATTTCGCGAATTTGTCCGTCAAGGAAGTCGAAATAGTCGCCTCGGAGGCCGTGCTGCGTGACCAGCTCGATCTCCTCCTCCTCGCTCATCTTGTCTTCTTCGCTCTCCGCGCTCTCGTCGACAAGTTCGGTGTCCTCCGGATTCTGATTTTCCGAAGCGAACGGATCGACCCAATCCTCGTATGGATCGTATTCGTTATTTTCTTCCTCTCCTTCCGGGAGAGGGTTCTCAGATTCCGACTGCGCTTTTTTGATTTCGTCCTCGGGCTTGTCGGTGACGTCGAGATTCGGCCCTATGCCCTGAAGTGGATTTATGAACTCGTCCGCCTGCGGAAACTCCTTGGACGAATCGACCGCGCCACGAAGCTCGGGCGGGACGTTGTCGCGGGTGTTCTCGTCGGTGATCTCCGCAAGGTTGACTTCCCGCTGACGGTTCTGACCTTGGCGGCCTTCGGTTTCGCTAGCGGTCTGAACCGCCGCGACTGTTTGCGCTCGGTTCGCGCCGCCGATCAGGTCGGAATCGATCGTCGCGGCGGCTCCCGAAGAGCCTGGCGAATCGACGAAAACGTACTGTGTAGACCAGCCTTCAGCCGCGACTGGTTTATAGACGTCCCCCGATGGCGTCACGATGTTCCCGGCTTCGTCGAACCGCGACCCCGCTGGGAAAGCGCTTCCGTCCGGCATCCGGATGGGATCGCCATGCTGGTCGCGAAGGATTCCTTCGCTCCGGAACGCTTCGTCCAGCAGGTTCCGGTACTCCTCGGTGCCATTAGAGTCCGCGGCCTGACGCGAGCTTATGACGAATCCTGTCCCGGAAATCGTCTCTCGAATGCCGAGGACGTCGATCTGCTCTCCAAGCTCCGGCTCCGCGACGATGATCACGAAATAGCCGACGGAGAGAAACATCCCGAACATTGTCAGGATAGCGAGGAGCATCCGCAGTCTGATGGGGGTAGAGGCCATGAATTCGTTTGCCTTGGAGATCAAGGAGGCTAAAGTAGATAAATCATACAAAATCGCGCTCAGATTTATGTCAGATTCGATTTGTGCGAGGAAGCAAAACCGGAGTCGTAGCTATTGTTCCGATGAGGATTTTGCGACCGAGCGCGGATCGAAAGTGGCGTGAAGATGAGATGTGAGATGTATGATTTATTTATTTTAGCCTCCTAACGACTTTCCTGATTCTTTGACGGCCCGGCCGGGCGCGAGGTTCCAATTTTAATAAACTCCACGCCTGCGTCAAACAAAGATCGGCATTCACTGGCGTGTGCAAGAGCACAATTGTCGGGCGGGATGGATTATCCACAGGAAGCCGATTCGATTAAAAAGCATCGACGGGGGTATCACCGAATTCAGTGCAGTATCCCGCTTTCTGGAGTTTATCTTTGGCCTTAACAATCGTCGACATTGCTTTACTCGCTACGTCGTTGAAGCGGAGATTGCAGAATGCCCTCACGTTTGAGTTCGCGTCAGTCGTGTCATACAAGACGTCAACCATTGGTCTATTGTTTGAGAAAATGCGGACAACCCCGACGTGTAAGCTCATCGGTCGCACATTTTCGCATAACGCAAGTCGTGTCTTTGAACGCACGTTTGGTCTTTTGAGGATTAGAAGTCCATCCTCGATGTATTCGCTAAGCTTGACAATTTTAAACTGAACCGTTAATCGCATCTTTTTGCAATCACCATTTTTCGCCAACTCTTCCGTAATAGCTTGCAACGCCATAAGAAGCTCACAGCCTCTTTCGTAGAGTTTCTCCTTTAAGTTTAGACGAACTCCTTCATGTACGCCTGTGATTAATCCCTGGGGAATGAATGTCGGGTAATCGGAGTCAGTATCAATTCCGTTTCCGCTTTCGAAACGACGAGTTGGAGGAGAATGCTGTAGGGACACGTAGGCATTGGATTCTTGGCTTTCGGATTGTTGAAATTCTTTGTCCACGATTTTGAATCTGGCATATGGACCCAAATTGTCGTCGTGTATGTAAAGAAATTCGATACTCCCATCTTGAAAGTTTGTGTTTTTAGCCGGAGATTTTTCCCTGAATCCCACCGCGCAAACGGCATGACCTTCGAGCTTGTCATCAGACTTCAGTTCGCCGGCAAGCAAAACGGGATATCCAGATCGAATCAAGGAAGCGCACGCACTCTTGAACGAATTGGGGGAAAACGCGGCTATAGCTTTGTCAGAGATTTCGACAACCACATTGCCAGGAACGAAAACAGGTTCGAGCCCGGTTTGTTTTATCGCCGTGCATACTTGTTCGACGATAAGGCCGTCCGAAGGAAAAACGCGACTTCCCCATGGAGACTGGTGATGCGCGAAACGAGTAACGTCGACAGTAGTTGGTACTGCGTGGCCATCATCGAATGTCGCCGATTGAAGCAGTGACCAAAGCGCTACCGTTGCGCAGGCTCCAACACCCGTATCCTGTTGCTGCCACGCGACGCCAGAGATTTTAAGCGTTATGCCCGCCAAGTGCGAAGTGTAATCCCTGTTGGGCTTGTCGATTCTTGGAAAGGTTGGATCTCGCTCAGGATACCGCTTCAGCACCGTCCTCCCGAGTGGCGCGTGCGGAAGCGGACGCAACACGATGAAGCCCAGATAATTGTCATTTAAAACCGCGCTTGATTTTTTGTCGCCGCCCGCAGCCTTTTTAATGAGCGATCTATTTACCTTAGTTTTAAAGAAATGAAATCGACGACATATATTCCCATACGGCCATGAGCTTACGCTATAAAACGCTGCGTACTCGGCGAGATAATTTAGATCGAAATATTCCGGTTCTTCGATGATCGACTTGGCTTCCAAATCTATGAGGTAATTCAGTAGATACCGGGAATATCTTGATTGCCCAAACTTATTAAGTTCTTTAAACGGATTAACGTCCGAACCAAATTTATGGAACAATAATTCGGGCAAATTAGAGGCCTCTCTTCAGTTCAATGCCCCACGGGTCGATTGAGCATTTCGCGGGTGATCGGCGTTTTAAAGGGTTCGACGACTTCTTTATAAATTTGGCTTGATTTGAAATTCACAAGTTTTTTTATGACGTCTTCAATTTGCGCATCACTCAACTCCGCATCGTTTTTCAATTTCCAATTCGCCGGAGTCGAATCCCAGCAGGAGACGATTTCCTTTTTGCGTGGGGTATTTTTTCTTTGTTTTTTCGTCATTTTCCATCTCCTTCGCAGTTCTCTGCTCTTACATTAGAATTCTACCAGCAGTAATCATCTCAAGTCTAGTTTCCAGCCAAATCAAGTTACTCGTGATGGTGTTCCCCGAAACAGGCGGACGATTATAGGCGAGATTCATTCAGTTTTAGTTGTTCCGGGAGAAAATTCATGGCGGTTGATATGCGCTTAGAATTGCGCGAGTAATCGCGGGACAGCTTATCCTAAAATCACAAAATTAGAAACAAAAGTTAATAATTTACAGTGGGACATGTGCAGGCATTCACGCGGTGACGACGTTGTCGCGCGGGCCGAGGGAGCGGGTCGCGCCGCGGGTATCGAGAACGAGCGGCGCGTTTTCGACCATCAACTTGTAGTCGGCTTTCGTGTGGTCGGTGCAGATGATCACCGCGTCCTTCGATTTCAGCGATTCCTTCGTGACGTCCTCGCTCGACATGTCGAAATGATATTCCCGCGTCCTCGGCATCCGCGGAATGAACGGATCGCTGTAGCTGACGTCGGCGCCGCGGTCGATGAGAAGCTCGATCAGCTTGAGCGCGGGAGATTCTCGAAGGTCGTCGACGTCCTTTTTATACGCGACTCCGTAGACGAGCACCTTCGCGCCCTTCAGCGCCTTTCCGTGGTCGGATAGCGCGCTCGTAAGCCGCGAGATCACGTAGCGCGGCATTCCGCGGTTGACTTCGCCTGCAAGCTCGATGAACCGCGTCGGCAGCTCGTATTGCTTCGCCTTCCACGTCAGGTAGAACGGGTCGATCGGGATGCAGTGCCCGCCGAGGCCAGGGCCGGGGTAGAACGCCTGGAACCCGAACGGCTTCGTCTTCGCGGCGTCGATGACTTCGAATACGTCGATGCCCATCTCGTCGAAAAGAATTTTGAGTTCGTTCACCAGCGCGATGTTCACGCAGCGGTAGATGTTCTCGAGGATCTTCGAGGCCTCTGCGACGTCGGACGTCGAAACGCGCACGACCTTCGAAACCACGTTCGCGTAGAGCTTTTCCGCGAGATCGCCACTGATAGCGTCCACGCCGCCGACGACTTTCGGGATAGTGCCGAGCGGATGGTCGGCGTCGCCCGGATTCTCGCGTTCCGGGCTGAACGCGAGCGCGAAATCCTTGCCCGCCTTCAGACCCGTCTTCTCGAGCGCGGGAAGCGCGACCTCGCGCGTTGTCCCCGGATACGTCGTCGATTCGAGCACGATGAGTTGTCCCGCGCGCAGCATCCGCGCGATGTTCTCTAGCGTCGACTCGATGTATTTCATATCGGGTTGCAAGTGCTTGTCGAGCGGCGTCGGAACGCAGATGATTATCGCGTCGACCTCGCGAAGCCGCGAGAAGTCGCTCGTCGCCTCGAAGCGGTTCGACTCGCGCATTTCCTTCACTCGCGGAGCCTGGATCGTGAGAATGTAGCTTTCGCCCGCGCTTAGTTTCCTGACTTTGTTTTCGTCAACGTCGAAGCCGACCGTCCTGAATCCGGCCTTGTGGAATCCGCTGACGATCGGGAGACCGACGTATCCAAGGCCTATGACGCCTACGGACGCGGACTTGTTTTCGATTCGTTCGAAGAGTTGTTCGAGCCTTGAATGCATACTCACTTTCCGAGAATTTTTTTCACGCCGAAGGGCGCAAGGGACAGCGCGAGCACTACAAAGAGCATTGTAACCGAAAAACACAAGGTTCCAAATATGTGCGTCAGAACGTACATCGACGCGCTTTCGGCGCTGACGTTCATATACTTCATCGCGGCGTATGCCAACGCGAGCAGCAGCACGAGGACGATCACCGCCACGTAGCTGTTCTTGAAATCCTGCCTGGACGGAGCCATGCAGATCGTGAAGCAGACCGACAGATAAAGGAACAACCACATTTTCCAGCTTGCGATCTGATTCGGGATTTCGGTGTAGAAGATTTCGAAATTCGTCTGCACTCTCTGCCCGATGATCTTCGCGAACTCGATGGAGCTTTCCGCCACCTGCTCCGCGCCTGCTCCGCCTGCGCTAGCGACCGGGACCTTCGAATCGAGGTTCAGAACCTTCAGCGGATCGCCCAGAAGCCAGCCGCAGAGCGCAAGGAAAAGCAGGCAGCCGATAACCGGCGCAAAACTGATAACTGGTCCTCCGATGAGCGGGACTCTCGGCATCTGGTGCGTGACGTGTCCTCCGGTCTTTTCGAAAAGGACGATCTCCTTGATTTTCGCCCCTGTGAGCAGGCACCCGAGCGCGTGGGAGTACTCATGCACGATTACGCCCGGCGCGACCATCACCCGAAGCGGCACGGCGCCTATCGTTCGAACCCATAGATTCATCGAGCCGTAGCTTACGAAGAGAACGAGCACGAACCACAGAACGAGAACCACGAAAGGAACGACGAAACTCACAATTGTCTCCTGCGCACATTTGTATGAGAGAGACGCGTTTATAGCTTTTTTTGAGAATGATGAATACAAAAAACATGGTAACGTATACTGTGAAACTTGTCGGTAACAATCTTCACGCGGGTGACAAATGCTAAGGGCAACGGAAAAGGACGGCTTCCTGATTCTGAAGATCGATGGTGATAAGGTGATGCTAGACGATCGGAACATCGCCTCGTTCAAGAAGGAACTTTCCGACGTCGTCGACGACAAAATCGGCGCGAAGATCGTCTTCGACGTTTCGAACGTCGAGTATCTGACCAGCATGATCATCGGCACCCTGATGGGAGTGAACAAAAAACTGGTCCGTTCCGACGGCACGTTCTATCTTGCCGGGTGCACGGACGCGGTGAAGCAGATTTTCAAAGTCACGAAGATGGACAAAGTCTTCAAGATGGTCTCGCGCGTCGACGACGCAATTTCCCAGGGCGGCGGCCACCGTCAGATTCGCGCGACGAAACCCATGCCAGGCAAATCGACCGACCGACTTTCCTGATCATTTTATTCGTGCCGTCTACGAATTATTTGTAACATTGCGCCGGTAGTCAGTATTTGATGTAGTACGTCTGGATGAGGTCGTCGAAACCCTTCGCCTTGATCTTTCCGTGGGAGCGGATGCGTATCGGGTGTGTGATCGTGTTCGCGAATTTCTGCTGCTCAAGCTCGATTCGTTTCAGCGTGTTCTGCCCGATGACGACCATCCCGCCCTCCGCGATTTCGTTTATGCGCGACGCGAGGTTCACTTCCCGGCCGAGCACGGTGTAGTTCAGAAATCTCTTCGCGCCGATGTTGCCGACCATCATTTCGCCAGTGTTGATGCTGATCCCGAGCGTGGGCGACGGCTTTCCCTGAAGCTCCCACTTTCTGCGGAGCTGCTCGAAGGCTTTCTGTATGCTGACCGAAGTGTTGATCGCAAGCAGCGCGTGGTCTTCCCGCCAGACTGGAGCGCCGAAGAGCGCCATGATTGCGTCGCCGATGACCTTATCGACGGTGCCGCCGGCTTTCCAGATGATGTTGAGTCCGAGTTCGAGGTATTCGTCGATCATCGTTTTGACGTCGATCGGGTCCATGTTTTCCGTGGTCTCGACGAACTTTCGGATGTCGGCGAACATCACCGTCATTTCGCGGCGGTTAGGTCTTCGCCAGTCCTCCTCTTTCATGCTCATCATCGTGTCGATGACTTCGGGCGCCACGAATCGGCTGAAAAGGTCCTTGATCAGCACCTCGTCGGCGATGTCGTCGATCAGCACCTGCGAGTAGCCGTCCTGGACGGTGGCTTTGATCTCGAGAACTTTTTTCTCTTCCTTGCCATTTTCGTCCGCCTCTTCGTACTCGACGGTCTTCATCGCGGTCTTGCCGGATTTTTTCGACTCGCCTAGGAGCATCGAAAGTATCCCCGGCGCGAAGTGGAATTTGTCGATCTCCGCGAGCGTTTTCCCGACCGCCTCTTCCTTTTTCATTTTGAGGAGCGCGAGCATGCTTTTGTTGGTGTTCCTGACGACGTTCTTGTCGTCGAGATGGATGAACATGCTTTTCAGCCCGAGAATGCTGGGGGCACCGCCGGAGTCCTGGGTTTCGTCCTTGAAGGTGGTGGTGCGAAGCGTGTTGACTTCCGCCTCCAGCTCACGAACCCTCGTCTTCAGTCGTTCGATTTCAAGCTGCTCTTCGTTCATGCCATGATTCTAAACGAGAACTGACGAGTTTCAGCAGTTTTTTTTGAGGATTGGTCAGAGTAGATGATCGTCATCATCATCGTCATCTAAGTCAAGTTCTTCCAATTTTGTAAACGGACCTGCGCTGATTCCCATCTCGCTGGCCTCCGGCCTTGTGAGTCCGAGCGTGACCGTCGCTCGCATCGCTTCATTATGACCGAAGGCATTACGTATGGCATCGAATATGATCCTTGATCTAGTTTCATCATCAACGGAATCGAATCGACTCCAAACCACGTAATAATGTCTATAGTCGCTTAAGTGGCCTCTCTCGACAAGCACTTCCGGCGGATCGTCAACTATGTTGACATTAGGCATTGATTGCATTTCTTGCGCTAAGACGTTGATCATTTCCTGAATTAGGGATTCGTCCGGTTTAACGTGCATTACCTTTTTAAGAGCCATTTTGTTAACTCCTCCACGTCTTTTAGAAAACTATCCACTCTCTCGGATTTGATCTTGATCGAGGTTTTATTAGACGAGAATTGACTAGCGGTCACATATCTGATGTCAACGCTCCAGGCTCCGTTCAACCGCTTGAAACGCTCGAAATTTGTTACGCCTTTCTCGTCATCCGGTTTGATCTTAATGTTCGCTGCTTTCCAGAGGACTTCGAAATTATGCGTATGATATTGCGGGTCTAGATTCTACTGGTTTTTTGATCGGCAAACTGCGTACTTCAGTGCGCATTCGACCGCATATCCGCCAACGTATACTGATGAATGAAACCTCTTGTTTTCATAGAGCCGCTTCGCATCTTCTAAGCGCCAGTTGGTCAATGTGTCCAACGTCCCACGCGACATACGTAAATTTGAAGGTTGTTTGTACCTGTATAACTTCGCGTTTAGTTGATCTATCTTGTAATTCTTGTCCTCCATGTTCGACCTGAGCGTGTTGACTTCCGCCTCCAGCTCACGAACCCTCGTCTTCAGTCGTTCGATTTCAGGCTGTTCTTCGTTCATGCCCCTATTATTATCCGCGCCGGGCGGAATGTCAGCACCTTTTTTCAGTGCCTGCGATTTCGTCGATGGAAAACGTCTGGACTAGTCCAAGATGCAATCTCCCGCTTCGATACCAAGTTCTTCCGCTTCCTCTTTCGTGTAGCCGAGGGTGACGGTGACTTTAAGTAGTTCTTCGGATCTCAATGCTTTTTTCAGAGCCGCCCAAATGACTCGGCCGCGAGCGTCTTCGTCAACGTCCTCGAATCTATCCCAGATGACGTAGTAATGTCTGTATTCAGTCAGATGGCTGTCTTCGACAAGAACCTGCGGGTTGTCATCGCTCGAATTTTCATCACCAGTCCTTCTTATCTCCGCGTCGATGGCGTCAATAAGTTCGGACTCCGTCTTTTCGTCTATATCCAGATACTTTACTTTCCGACGAGGCATTTTTTTAGCTCCGTTACGTTATTCAGGAATTTTTCAACATGTTTGTCTTTGTACTGCTTCTCCTTATACCTCAACTGATGAGTCCAGTTTTTATCGAAGTACGTTGTCAATACATCAAACGCCCGATTTTCCTTGAAGCGTTTTGGGGCAACGGCAATAAGTTTATCACGGAGCTCCTTTATCCTGTGAATCTTTCCGCCCGTCCAATATCGATCACCGCGAGCTTCGCTGATACTCATTTTCAGCAGGAATTCCACGGCATAACCTCCGAGATAAACAGATGCAGGAAATCTCGCTCCCTTACCGGTATCTAAAAGCGCCTTGGCATCATCTCTTCTCGTGTCCGCAAGAACCTCCAAGGTTTCAACGCTGACAGGGACTAAGGAGGTGTGACAAAATAAGTTGCTGAATTTCACGCTCAGATTTGCGTCAGGTTCGCATTGCGCGATTGAGTCAAACCGGAGTCGTAGCAATAGT
>JANLHZ010000123.1 GCA_024653775.1 Planctomycetota bacterium
GCGCAACATTGTAGTAAGCGTTAGAAAGTCGAAGACCATCGAGTGTCGATTGAATTTGTTCAATTTTCTCTTTTGCATCCATGGTGCGTAAACTTTCAAAAAATGGAATTTTAGTAATCAGACCGACGTGATCGAAATTCACACCGAATTTCGATCATAACAGCTTATTTACTCTGCTATTAAGTGTTATTTCATTAATTAAGGAAATAAATCTTGGCTTTCCAAGTCCTAACTACTCCTCGCAGTGGATCATCACGGGCATCTTTCCGAGGGTCACTCGCACCCGCCCGCGCGCTATTTCGAGACTTTCGGACCTCGGCGCGCCTTCGTCGATGTAGAACCGCTCGATCGTCGCGCCGTTTCCGGAAACTGGGAAGCTCGTCTGGCGCGTGGGTTGCTCCGAGTCCATCGTCGAAAAGAGATCGTCTTCGAGCCACGCGACGATTACGTGATCCCCTGTAGCGGAGTCGAACTTGAACGCATATACCCCCTGACCCGCGTTTTCGATGCGCGCGAAGTCCTTGCAGTTCTCGAAGCGCTTCGATAGCAGCGCCATCGCGCCCATCACGGGCCGCGGCGTGCGGTACGCGTCCGCAAGTCCGTGGAACGGATAAGGCGACAGCGCGCCCCAGTCTTCGAGGGAGCACAGGAAAATCCGCTTCGCGCCGGACGCCTTCGTCATCACGATCTTCTTGATCGACATCCCTACCTGCTCGCGCTCGTACCAGGTTTTTGTTTCCCCGTAGTCCGCATGTCGCGGGTTCTGCAGAACGTTCCTGATCTCCGTCCGCTGCGGGATCGAGGCCTCCCAGGGAAGTTCGCCGCTCGAAACGCCGACGTCGATGCCGATCTCAGGAGCGCTGGTGGCGTCGCCGACCCAGATGTCCGCATCGTGACCGAGCCTTCGGAGGTGATTTTCGATGAACTTCACCGTGTCGAAAATCTCGTGATAGCTAGCGAGCGAGTGAAACTCGACGATGTCATAATATTCCGTCGCCTCGAAAATCCCGGAAACGAACTGCACGATCCTCTCTGCGAGATACCTCTGGAACTCGGGCTTCCCCCGGACGATTTCGTTCACGCGGCTTTCAAGCTCCGTAAGCGAATGCAGCCCGATGAGCTGGTTTCCGAAGTGCATTCCGCTCAAGATGATCTTCACGTCCGGAGAGGCTTCCTTCGCGGCTTTATGGGACAGCTCGAGAGTTTTCAGGTACTCGTCCACGCCATCGCACCAGAAAGGTATGTGCTGGACTTCGCTCGAAATTTCGTAGTGCAGCACCGGAGCCTTCAGTCCGGGCATGTCGTCCCTACCGTCGTGATCGTAGCGCTCGACGACCGCGGTAACGAAAGCCGAGTAGTCGTCCAGATATTCCTCCAGCGGAAGCGATCCCGCGTCGTTCCCGATGATCAGGCCGCCGTTTCTGTACTCCGGGAATTCCGACAGCGGCGGCTGCGCGCCCCGGACCGCCCACTTCGCGTTGCAGTGCAGAACCATCTGGATGTGCGCGTCCGCTTCCTGCCAGGATTTCACCATCTGGTCGAGCACCGCAAAATCGTACGCATGTGCTTCCCCCCGCGGCGCGTTTGGTTCGATGAACTTCCAGAACACGTTCTGGAATTTGATCCAACTCGCGCCGGAGCGGGCGAAAAGCCGCGCGGTGCCGGGCATCCGGTGCACGGGATTGTTGTTAAGCGCGTATTGGATTCCGATTATCGCGTCCTCTGAATCTTCAAGGCTCCAGACCGCGGAATCCGGAAGCGGAAGTCCGCCGGGTTCATCGGGCGGTTCGGATTCTCCTTCGGTCTCCGGACCCGGAGTCGGCGCGCGCTCCGGGCGATTCTCGGCTAGCCCGAGGGCGCGGTACGCTTCCGCGATCTTCCGCTCGCAGAGGTCGAGCTGATTCGTGTTCAGCGCGATCTCCGCGTGTGCGGAAAGTCCGGTCGCCTGGAGCCGCTGAAGTCCCTGAGGCTGGCTCTCTATGAGTTCCTTCAGCGCGTCCAGTCTTCGGCGGAGTTCCTGGCTTCGAGACTCCTGAGCCGAAGCCGCCAGCGAGATCGAAAGCGCGAACGCCGCGGCGAATAAGAAAATCCTGACTGCGTGGTTCATAATGGCTCCCGAAGCGGATAGAAAACAATTGCATCATATTTGAGCTATGAACGTGAAGCAGAAATATTTAGAATCCGAAATGAAATTATGAGGACTTCGGAAAAGATAATGTTCAGACTGTTCCTGCTGGTGGTGATCGCCACTCCGCCGATGGTGCTGCTTGCGCTGAATTCGAGCCGAAAAACTGCGGAACCGCAGCAGATCGAGGAAGCCGCGGAAGATGCGCTGACAGTGGAGGAGGAACCGCCTCCACTGGAACGCGAATCCGAGGAGCCGCGGGAGCTTGAAACTCCAGATGTTGTTCGCTCGGACGTCTTCGCGGCGCGGATAGGGGTTTCGAGAAGTTCCGTCATCGGGAACATAGCGGTGGGGGACGCTGTTCGCGAAGTCCAGATCGCAGACCTGGACGGCGCGGTCCACACGCTTTACGAGGATTACGAATCCGCGCCGAAGTTCGTGATCCTGATTTTCCAGCCCCGCGGAAACGGTCTGACCGCGCTGATGTCCCGGAGAATGCGCGCGTTCCTGACTTCCGCGCAGGATTCGCTCGCAGTCTATTTCATCACGGGAAACGTCGCGCTCGAACGCGCGGTCCGCGAAGCAGCGGGCGGCGCGGAGAATCAGATAGACCCGAACATTCTGCTGCTGCTCCGCGGACTCGGCGGCGACGTTTCGATTCCGGGTTACGTCTGCGAGCATCAAAGCGCGCTCGCGGACGAATTCGGCGTGGACGAAAGCCATGACGTCAGCTACGCCCTGATCGACGACAATGGACGGCTCGTGGACGTTATCGCGCCCGATCCAGCGCTAAGCCGCGGACCGCCGTTTATTTCGGACGTCTACGAGTACGCGAGGCTGCGAAGCGAAGAACTCGCCGCGGACCGCCGGAACGCCGCGGAGCCGCCCGCCGCAGCGGAAGGCGACGAGGAGTTCTAGAAGCTCTGGTAGCGTGTCCGCTCTCGTCTGCGCGGGACCTTGGGACCGCGGTCGTCTATGTCCGCAAAAGCCGTCAAGCGCATCGTTTGACGGCTCCGAATTATCGATGTCGCTTGCTTGAAATAGTCTCTAAGTCATGCAGCAAATTAGTTGAAAATTTATATATTGCGACTTGCATTTTCAATGGGGGGGGTAAACTCCACGTAATTCTTAACAACAATATCCGGTTGCTTTTTCTGATAGGAGAGACTTATGTGGAACGGCGCGCGCGCGATTTCTGCTTTATTCGCATTTCTGATCGTAGTTTGGGCAATACTCGCAGGCGTCCTCTGGGCTGTCCTCGAAGCAACCTTCCCAGGCGGAGTCCCCGACGGCTTCGCGATCTTTACGGCACTCTTCGGCGGCGGCGTCCTCATCGCGGCGGCGGGACTCATCGTCGCGCTGATTTCTCGTCAGGGCGTCTTGTTTAGAATCGAAAGAATGAATCGCGACTTCTTCGACATTCTCCGCGCACTCGGCGCGATCATTTTCTTCGACGCGATCTCCGGCTGGCTTCTTTTCACATTTTTTGGCACATCGATCTTTCTTGGGGTAGCATTTCTCATGCGGGTATCCGACCCCGCGTTCTACGGCGCGGGCGTCTTCACGGTTTTCATCGCGTACATTCTTGAAGGTATCGGCATCGTCTTCCGCACCATCTACATCTTCGGCTCCGTGACGTTCGCGCAGTCCAGGCTCGGCAGCGTCTAATAGAAAGGAGAGACAGAAATGAGCTTCAACGATTTCATATACAGTCTCTTCATGGGAGGCGAAAAACCGCCGGGGACATGCGGCAATGCTGACGTGTCAAGAATTGCTACAACGCTAATTAACACTGCTATTTTCCCGTCAGATATTACCGGAAATCTTAAAACGAATGCAGATATTGTAACTCCGTTTGTAGCTACTCCAGCATTGCTGTTTGATCCGGTCACGGTCATACGTGGAAAAATAGCTCAAGCAGAAGAAGCTGGGAGCGGAAAATCAGATCAAGAAGTGAAGGATCGTATTACCACTCTTGAAACTAGAATTGCGGATCTAAAAGCTTGGCTTGCAATCTATCAAGATAGTGATGGGGAGCCTCTTACAGGAACCGCTGCAGGCGAACTTCGAGAATCGATAAGAGGAATAATCGCATTTTGGATTGCAAATCTGCAAGAACAAATTCGCGTGTTAAGAAGACAAGGACTTGCGGCGAATGATCCTCAGGTTCAGAGCGTACAACAGTTAATTGATAGTGCAGATGAACTACAGGAACACCTTCTTTCGCTTGTCGGTAACACCGACGCGCAAAGAGCACTCGCAGAACAAATTAGAAGTCTGGAAACGGAAAAACGAGCGCTGATCAATTATCAGAACATTGATGGATTACGCAGTTTACTTAATCTGCTTGAGCTTCGACAACAACAACAACAACCCCGAAGACCCCGATGAATGAAGCAGTATCATGTCAAGTAGATACCCAGTTGAAGTAATCGTTTTATTTCTAATCCTGAGTTTTACTGTTATTAGCTCCTGTAAAACTGCCACTCAAGACGAGTCATGCTGCGATTGCGCGCATGATAGTGCATTAATATTGCCGCTGTCTGGTCTGGTCGTTAAAGACAGAGAAACATTTTATATACAGGTCAATAAAACGGCGGATATATTCCTCGACAAGACGCGTTCTGTTGACGAACGCATCGAGGAAATCACCTTATGGTCAAAAAAAAATGCCGAGCGTGGACGCTATGGATTCTCTTATGGTAATGTCTTGTATAACATAACCGTAGATTATATCCCTTATGTACTGATGGACATTTTGGATAGATCGGATGAACCTCTGCTCCGATTGTATGCCTCTTCATATCTGTGCAGGTTTTGGTGGAAAGTCGACGTAGCGGAATTCGCGCTTGATCGACTTAAATCAGAGCCGTTGCCGGGCGTGTTTGAGGATTACGCTGATTTACTCTATGAGCGAGGTTACTTACTTTATAACGACGGGGTATGGAAATACATTTCGAATTTATCGATTGTGAATCAATTCGGTGATCCGGATTTGATCGCTCGACTGAGGAAAGAGATTCTTCCCTCGTTGAAAAACGCTCCAGAACTGCTTCCTGTATGGCTCTCCTCAGACGGGAAAATAGAAGGAGTCCTGGAAAGAAGCGAATACGAGTTAAGCTCAACAAGTCGCTACGAGATACTGGAATACGTTATTACTCCCTCTATCCGGCAACAGTACAACCAGAGGGGTGGGTTTCGACCGAACGATGCGAGTTCCGAGACGACGGAAGACGACGACTAAAAGAAACTGGCTCAGGATGGGGTTTTCGTCTCTTCAGAGCCTTCGAACGAGACCGCCCGAAGGCTTTTGCGCAGACGATGGCGGAAGCGCTCCCATAGCCTACGACAGTTTCTAAGGTTTCTTCTTCTCAGAAACTCTCTTCGAAGTTTTCTTCTTTGACGAGGCGATCTTCGCGGTTTTTTTCGCTTCGGACTTTTTAGACGCCTTTGTTTTCTTCTTTTCGACTTTCTCGGTTTTCTTTTTGATCGCGGTCTTTTTTTCTGTCCCCACGGAAGCATCGTCCGATGCCGTCGCGTTCGGCGCAGCCAGTCTTGCGGACGTCTTCTTTTTCGCGGACTTCTTCTCCGTCTTTTTCTTCGCCGAGGTTTTCTTCTTCGCTGAAGTTTTCTTTTTCGCGGCGGGTTTCGCGACCTCATCTTCAGTCGGCATCTGCGGAGCTGGATCGGCCATCGGAGCCGGCGCGGGCGCGGGTTCCTCGTAATCGCTGAGCGGCCTTGCGATGGAGGGCGCACGTACCGAGGAAACGGTGTTGACGCCGAGGATCGCGAACTTTCGCGTCGTTTTCCTCGTCCGGACGTATCCCTTGCGCGGCGCGGTCTTCGGCTTTTCCCTTCTTCTTGCCCGCTTCGCAGGAGCGACCGGCACGGGTTCGCCTGCGATTCTCGTCGGAAGCTGCGTTTGCCTCGCGTCCGACATCGAAAGCGCGATCTGCACCGCGACCTCCGCGAGCGCGCTAACCGCGAAGCCGTGGTAATCCGGAGTGATAGTCTTCGGCTCCATATCCGGCACCGGGTTCTGGAAGTCGATCGCGTAGTGTTTTCCGTCCCTGACCACGAACTCGACGCAGTTCGCGTCGTAGCCGAGGAGTTCGCAAAGCTTGATCGCGTCCCGTTCGATCGCGGCGCCGAGGTCCGCGGAAAGATGCTCGTGATCGACGATGTACCGCGACTCCCTCGCGTCGTACTTCGTGGTCAGGACCTTCTTCTTCCCGAAAACGAAGCTGCGGACGTAGCTGCCTGAGGCGATGAACTCCTGGAGCATCATCGTGGTCGTGCCGGACTTGTCGTAGGCGGTGAAGAATTCCTCGGGATTACGCACGACGTAGATCCCGGCGGTGTTCTTTCCGGTGACGGGTTTCAGCACAGCGGGGAATCCGACCCGCGCGAAGATCGCCTCCCAGTCGAGAGGATACGCGAGGTTGTGAAGGTCCGCGGGTTCGAGCGCGAACTCCTTCGGATGCGCCTTCGTCGGGATGATCGCGGTTCTTGGGACGGAAACTCCGTGTTCGGTGGCGATGCGATAATCGAAGAACTTGTCGTCCGCGTCCATCCAGAACGGGTTGTTGATGACGTAGGTTCCGGAGAGCACCGCGGATTTCATCAGCGAGCGGTAGAAGCTGCTATAGTGGCTCGCGCGGTCGATTATGAGGTTGTACCGGCACTTCCAGTTTTCCGGAGCGTCGCCGAAAATCGCGTGTTCGCAAACGACGTCGCCTTTTCCGATGGAGTTGATTTTGTCGTAGAGCGCGTGCAATGCGAGGGAGCTTGAGGACCCGATAAGTCCGATTGTTATTTTCGAAGACATTTGTCACTCCGCGGGAGAAATGTTGAGGTATGGGGGATCATATTTTTTTGAATTTAGCCGCGCACGCGGTTTCGGGATAATTCTTGGAAAAAAATGCTAAATGTTAAACGAATAAAAACGGACGTGCTCGTGATGGGCGCGGGCGCCGCGGGACTTTCAGCCGCGATCGCGGCGGCGGAGAAAGGCGCGAAGGTCACGGTGCTCACGAAGGGCAGAATCGGGAAAGCCGGAGCGACATTCGTAAACGTCAGCAAAGCCCTTGGGATGCAGGTCGGATTCACCGGAGACGAGAAGGCGTTCTTCTATCTCGACGTCGCGAAGGCGGGCCAGGACGTTCACGACGCGAAGCTCGCAATGATTCTCGTTTCGGAAGCGGAAGCGAGGTTCAACTGGCTTAAGGAACTCGGCGTACGGTTCCGCGAAGACCGCGAAGGACTCGTCCGGCTGCGCGGATGTTTTTCCGAGCACAAGCGCGCGGTCGCGATAGACGATCTCGGACAGCTATGCAGCGTCCTGAAGGCTCGCGCGGCGAGTCTCGGAGTGAAGTTCATCGAGGAAGCGTCGGTCGCCACGTTCCTTCGCAACTACGATTTCGGATACGTCGACGTCGCGGGAGTCCTCGCCAAGAAGAGCGGAGGCGAGTTCGTCCTCGCGTGTGCGAAGGCGTACGTCGTCGCTTCCGGCGGCGGCGGCGGGCTTTTCAAACACACGATGATGCCGCGGTCACAGAACGGAGTCCCGCTATGGCTTTCGATCAGATCGAGGGCGGACGCGGGGAACCTCGAGTTCGTGCAGTGGATGATCACCGCGGGCAGGAAGTTCTTCCCGCTCGAGATGCTGAAGGACTACGTGCCTCATATCGCGGGGAAGCCATTCAAGGACAAGGAACTGCTAGAGAAGCGGATGATGCACTATCCGTTCTCCACTATCGACGAAACCCACCTTTTCGACGCCGCTATCTTCAAGGCCTGTAAGGAAAAGTGGCAGAAGGAGGACGACAAGGAGGAGAAAGCCGCGGAATCGAAATCGGCGAAGAAAACGGGCAAGCCGGGTCCGAAGCGTCGCGGAGAAGGAATTCCGGTGATAATGAGGTCGAGGAAGGGCGACAAGGAACTCGTGATCGAGGACGTCAAGATGAGCGCGCACTCGTTCAACGGTGGGCTCCATATCGACGAACGCGCGAAAACGTCCGTGGCGAATCTCTACGCCTGCGGGGAAGTCACCACGGGAATGCACGGCGCGAATCGCATCGGCGGCGCGATGCTGACGAACTGCTTCGTCTTCGGAAGGATCGCCGGGGAGTCCGCGGCGCAGCACGAGAAGGCGTCCGACTTCGCGACCGCGGCGGAGGCGAAAGCGTTCCTCGAACGAAGAATCGATCCGAAGTCGGGAGAAACGAAGAAGGACATCGAGCGAGACTATAGCGTTCTGCGGAACACGTTCCACGAAAATTACGGAATCGTGAAGGACGCGTGGTCGCATTTCGCGTCCGGGAACACGATCCACGGCGCGGGAATGGTCATGGGTTCGCGGGACGGAAAATCCGCCGACGTAGTGGGCGACATCTACGAACTCGACTCGGCGACGCGGATGGTGGGAGCGCTTGTGAAGCAGGCGCAGCTCCGGAAGGGCAAAACCCTCGGCCCGCACTACTTCGAGGGCGACGGCGGCGAACCCGACGATCCGAACGACCACGAAATCGCCCCAGGAGTGTACGTTGTGAACATTTAGGAACCGTTCCTGAGCGTGGCGCAGGTATCTTGCTTCATCATACTACACATCCCCGCCAGCGTTTATGACGCGCTCGCGTTGACAGCGCTGCCGGATACAAGAAAGGGTAACTGTTCACGGGGTTTCCCTCTCCCTCCGGGAGAAGGAAACCGCGCGGACGAGGACGTGCGCACTTCCAGGTTTGTAGTGTGCCCGTGAGGGCATATAAACGCCTGACGGCGTCACTACGAACTTCACCGCCTGACGGCGCCACTACGAACTTGTGCCCGGCACATGAAGATTACGCGTGAGTGGCGGTGAAGGCAGACGGGACGTTCGCACTCCCAGGCGCGAACGTGGTTCATCGAACCAATACGCAGAATGACGCTTTTCGGAATAGTAGATTGTCGCTCCGAGTTGAAAGGATGTACAATCGCGGTATCCATTGCGGTCATAATTTCAGGAGGAGCGATAAATGGGGAAGAACCTTACTTACAAGATTCTGGAGAAACATCTCGTCAGCGGAAAACTCGTCGAGGGTGAAAAGATCGGAATCAAGATCGACCAGACCCTCACACAGGACGCCACGGGAACCATGGCCTTCCTCGAATACGAGGCCATAGGCGCGAGCAAGGTCAAGACCGAGCTGAGCGTGTCGTACGTCGATCACAACATGATGCAGATCGGCCCGGAAAATCAGAACGACCACCAGTACCTCCAGAGCGTCGCGCAGAAGACCGGCGTCTACTTTTCCCGCGCCGGGAACGGTATCTGCCACCAGGTCCATCTCGAAAGGTTCTCTAGACCCGGAAGAACGCTCCTCGGCTCCGACAGCCACACGCCGACGAGCGGAGGTAACGGAATGCTCGCGATCGGCGCGGGCGGTTTCAACGTCGCGCTCGCGATGGCGGGCGAGCCGTTTCCGATGACCGCGCCGAAGGTCGTTGGAGTGAAGCTCACGGGGAAGCTCCAGCCCTGGGTCGCGGCGAAGGACATCATCCTCCGCGTGCTTTCGATTCTTTCGACCAAGGGCAACGTCGGCTGCATCGTCGAGTATTTCGGCGAAGGCGTTTCGTCGCTGTCCGTCCCCGAGCGCGGCACCGTGACGAATATGGGCGCGGAACTCGGCGCGACCACGAGCATTTTCCCCGCGGACGAGAAGTCGAAGGCGTATCTGACCGCCCAGGGTCGAGAAGATCAGTACGAGCCTGCGAGTGCCGACGCGGACGCGAAATACAGCCACATCGTCAAGTGGCTTCACCCGGAGAAGGACGCGACGTTCATCGAGAACATCCGTCGTTACTGTCCTGGCGCGCAGATCAATGAAAACGAAAAGAACAGCGACGGCGCGATACAGGTAGAATTCGACGAGATTCATATCGATCTGAACGAACTCGAGCCGCTCGCGGCGCAGCCTGGGTCGCCGGACCGGGTGATCGAGGTCCGGAAGATCGCGGGGATGACGGTGGGGCAGGTGATCGTAGGAAGCTGCACGAACAGCTCGTATCACGATCTTATGACCGTTTCGACCGCGCTGAAGAACAAGTCCGTCCACCCCGGAGTCAGTTTCGCGATCGCTCCGGGATCGAAGCAGGTATACACGATGATCGCAAAGAACGGGGGCCTCGGCGACCTTATCGCGTCGGGCGCGCGAATCCTCGAAAGCGCCTGCGGGCCGTGCATAGGCCAGGGTCAGTCGCCCGGTTCCGGAGTCGTGAGTCTGCGTTCGTTCAATCGCAACTTCGTCGGTCGCAGCGGGACGTCGAACGACAACGTCTATCTCGTCAGTCCGGAGACGGCCGCCGCCGCCGCGCTCACGGGAAAGATCACCGACCCGCGGGACATCGGCGAGTATCCGAACATCGAGTGGCCCGAGAAGTTCCTCGTGGACGATTCTATGATCATCGCGCCGAAAGACGATCCGGTGGAGGTCATCCGGCGCGATACGATCGGCTCGCCTCCCGATAACCAGCCGCTACCCGCGAATATCAGCGGCCTCGTGCTGCTGAAAGCCGGAGACAAGGTGACGACGGATCACATAATGCCCGCTGGCGAGTGGCTGAAGTATCGTTCGAACATTCCCGCGTACAGCCGGGCGGTGTTCGTAAACGTGGACAGCACAGGTCACGAGCGCGGCAAGGAAGGCTTCGACGCGGGCGAGCCGAGCTTCCACGATCGCGCCCTCGCGGTTAAAAAGACCGGCAAACACGGCATCATCGTCGGTCGCGACAGCTACGCGCAGGGCAGCTCCCGCGAACACGCCGCGATATGCCCGATGTATCTGGGCGTCAAGGTGGTTCTCGCGCTCGCGATCGAGCGCATCCACCGCGACAACCTCGTGAACTTTGGAATCGTGCCGCTGCTTTTCAAAAGCGAAACCGACTACGACGGAATCACGTCGGGCGACAATTTATCTATCGATGACATCCGTAATCAGCTAAAACCCGGCCACGATGTCCATGTAATCAACCCGATCACAACCAAAGACTTTTACGCTAGTCACAACCTCACGCAGACGGAGATCGACTGGGTTCTCGCCGGCGGACGGCTCTCGTTCATCGCTGCGAGCAAGAACTGAACACTATATTCGTACCGTCTACGAATAAAATGTAATATATCAATCTCGTCGCATCGGCGAGATGAAGTCGTAACGGTAATAAACCTCCAGGCAAAGGCACGCCATCGCGGTGGCGTAAACTCTTCCGCCTATAGCGCCCCAAGATCCTGCGGGATCCCAGCTACCGTCAATGCAACGACGCTCACCCTGCCACTGGGTTTGTATGAGTTCACTCTTCATGGATTCGTTCCATTTCGATATCCATTCCGTTCCCGTCTGGAACATCGCAAGGGAACCGAAGTAGCAATATTCGAGATAGCCGTCGGGCATGAAACTCCATGTTGGCTTTGAACTAAACACCACGTTCGCCGAATACCTCATCGAGGCGTCGTCGCGACTGACACCGAGAAGGGTCTTTGCCCAGATCGACGCCGCGGCGAGGGTCGGATACGTCGAAAGGTTCGCGACTCCGCTCGCTTCCAGAAGATTTGCGTTTACGACCCTTTCGACTTCCCATCTGACAAAACCGTTCAACGGATCGACAACTTTGTCAATATATTCGCGAGCGCAGTCTAAAACCTCCTGCTTCATGTGAAGTCCGGCTTTTTTCGCGCTCCAGAGCGCCGAGACCATCCACACGGTGATGGAGAAGTCCTTCGCGCCCGGTCTCCCTCCGTTGTCCCAGCCGCCGTCCTCGTACTCTGCGCTCGCGATCAGGTCCACCGCATTTTGCGCAGGCGTCGCGAGTCTTTCGAACGCCGTCACGCCGTATGACTCCGCGACCGCGATCGTCGCCACCGCGTGGTTGAAAACGGCGAGAGGTCCGTCCGCGCTCCCGAATCTCCCGTCCGGCTGTTGCTGCTGCAGCAGCCAACGAAGCGAGTTCTGCACGGTTCGTCTATAGTTACCCTGCGTGTTGGTGTGTCCCGCGGCAAGAAACGCCATAAGCGCAAGCGCGGTGAGTCCCGTATCCGCCTCCTCGAAACCCGCGTCGTATGCTGGCGACGTCTCCACGCATCTTCCGGGAAATTCCGGGTCGGAGTCGCAGCGTTCGCCAAAACTCTTCGCGCTCCAGTTTCCACTCTGACCCTGGTGTCTCTTCAGCCACTTAAGAGCGGCCTCGACGACGGATTCGGTATTCCCATCTCCGCCGTTCTCGTGCAGGCCGACACGTCCCCAGCGATTCGAGACTCCTCGGTTCGCTGGGTGATGTCCGTGGCAGAACGAATGGTTCACGCATGGATTCGGAACGTCGGACAAACGATCCATATCGCTCGGAGTGAGTTCATTGAAAGCGGTGTCCTCCTCGCGCTCAGGTTCATAAGGTTGTTCTTCGCGTGTCGCGGAAACTTCCGCGCAATCGCGAGTTTCCGCCGGATACACCGTCGCTGGCTTAGTCTCTATATTTTGCGCGAATTGGTCGGAAGCGGCATCCGCCAATTCCAGCGCGCGGATTTCGATTTCGTGGGGAGTTACGAATGTTTCCGGTATCTCTTTCCATGAGGCATCGACGAACTCCGGAACCTCCAGATAGATCGCATCCCGCTTATCCGCCGTCAGCAAGTCCGCCGCGAAAGCAAAGACGATAGCCGAGCCACTCGCGGCGGAGAGAGCGAGTGCCACGAAGATTCTGATAACGAAAGAAATCTGCACAAGGCTGGTTTTTCAAGCGCGGAATTGCGCCCAACAATTGAAACGAGAGTTTCGCGAAGTTGGTTCGACGTGATTCGAAAAGTTTCCGTACCACAATCGTCCGAGTTGCCTGGAACCAGAATTCTTGGCGGACATTTGACCGAAGCGAGGGAATCGTTATGATAATTCGCTTCATCGCGCGAGGAAGGTTTTCGCGCGCAACGCGACTCACCAATGACCGACACGCCGCAAAAGACAGTCAGACGTCCCTGGAAGTGGGAAGGCCCAGGCCTCCACACCGGCGGGAACACTCGCGTCACGATCAATCCCGCGCCGCCGAACGTTGGCGTGCGATTCTGCCGGGTCGATCTTCCGGGCAAGCCCATCATCGATGTCGATCAGGATCACATCTCCCACAAGCAGCGGAGGACCGCGCTGCGAAAGGGCGACGCGGAAGTCCAGACGGTAGAACACTTGCTCGCGCCGCTCTATATGCTGGGCGTTACGAACTGCGTCGTCGAGATGGACGCGCCGGAGATTCCGGGTCTCGACGGAAGCGCGCGCAGCTACGTCGAAGGCATCGAGGAAGCCGGACTTGAAGAGCAGAACGCGCCCGCGAAAGAGTTCCGGGTACGGGAGCCGATCAGCTTCGTCGATGGCGACGTCTGTCTCGTCGCGCTTCCGCACGAAAGCGGCCTCAAGATTTCGTACACGCTCGACTACGGATCGAGCGCGCTCCAGCCGCAATTCTTTTCGCGCGACGTAGACGCGATCGCGTTCAAGAAGGAGGTCGCGCCCGCTCGGACGTTCTGTCTGAAATCCGAGGCTGACGCGCTGCTTGCCGCGGGACTCGGGAAAGGCGCGAACGATCAGAACACCGTGGTCTTCCAGGACGATGGCTCGCTACTTAACAACACGCTCCGTTTTCCGGACGAACCCTGCCGGCACAAGGTTCTCGACCTGATCGGCGATCTCAGCATCATCGGACGGAGGCTCTACGCCCACGTCGTCGCCACCAAAAGCGGCCACAGTACGAACCTCCAGCTCGTCAAGCGCCTGTACCGCAGGATGCAGGAGCTCGAAGACCTCGGCTACGTCCCCGCGGAAACACGTCTCGAAGTCGTCGACCTGCTGAGCGTCATGCCGCACAGGTATCCGTTCCTGCTTGTCGACCGGATTATCGAGATCGAGCCGAATCAGCGCGTCGTCGGAATAAAGAACGTCACCTTCAACGAGCCGTTCTTCCAGGGCCACTTCCCCGGAAAGCCCATCATGCCGGGGGTTCTTCAGGTCGAGGCGATGGCGCAGACCGCGGGCGCGCTGATGCTGCCGCGCGTGCGCTCTGGCGAGATCAAGCTCGCGTACCTGCTTTCCATCGACAAATGCCACTTTCGAAAGATGGTCGTTCCGGGGGATCAGCTTCGTCTCGAAGCGCGCGCGGAACGACTCAAAACTTATACCGCGCAGTTCAGTTGCCGCGGACTCGTCAAGGGCGAGGTTGTTTGCGAGGCGGTCATCCGCTTCATGCTCGTGGGGAACTAATATGCCAAACATTCATCATACAGCGGTCGTTCATCCAGACGCGGAAATCGCGGACACCGTCGAAATCGGGCCGCACAGCGTCATAGGCCCGAACGTCAAAATAGGCGAGGGTACGCACATCTCGAACGGCGTCTCGATCTACGGCTACACCACGATCGGCGAAGGGAACCGAATATTCCCCGGCTCAGTCATCGGAACCGAGCCGCAGGACCTTCGCTACAAAGGCGAGCCGACCAAGCTCGATATCGGGAACCACAACATCATCCGCGAGCACGTCACGATAAACACGGGCACCGAGCACGGCTCGCGCGTTACGAAGGTCGGGAGCTACGGACTTTTCATGGCGGGGAGTCATATCGCGCACGACTGCGAGGTTGCGGATAACGTCATCCTCGCCAACGCGGTGCTGCTCGCGGGTCACGTGAAGGTCGAGCGCAACGTCACGATTTCCGGGAACACGGGCATCCACCATTTCGTCACCATCGGCGAATACTGTTTCATCGGCGGGATGTCGCGGATTTCGACCGACTCGCCGCCTTACATGCTCGTCGAGGGCAACCCGGCGACCGTGGTAATGCCGAACGTGGTCGGACTCCAGCGCGCCGGCTTCACGAACGCGGAAATGAAGGCGCTCAAACGCGCGCACCGTCTGCTTTATCGCAGCGATCTTCGCAAAGTCGAAGCGTACGAGGAAATCCACGCGCTCGGCCCCGTGCCGCCGTGCGTCGAGTACCTCGTGAACTTCCTCAAAATCCAGAGTCAGGGCATCAACGGACGGTTCCGCGAGGTTCTTCGTCATCCGCCGGAGAGCGTCGAGGAAGTCCCGGAAGAACTCGCGCCGCCCGACCACGAGTCGTTCCGCTATAAACTTCTATCGAGCGAAGAATCCTCGCAATGAACTTGTCGAGCTGAAGTAGTTTCATCCGGCAAATCCGCACTTGAATTTCATGCGTCAAAGTTTTTGGGTCATAGAACATTTAATTATTGACAGACGGTTCGTCAAACTTAGAATCGGCATGTCGCGCTATCACACTCTACATCTCGCTCTACATCTCGCGCTGGAAATTTAGGAGAGTTTCATGATTAACACTTTGCATCGCCCCCCCCCACAAATCGTTAGATAATCGACGTATCCAGCGAACGTTGATGTTCATAGCTGCGCTTTCGCAACTTGTGTTCGCGCCTTCGATGCTGAAAGCGCTCTCGACTGGGGAAGAGGAGGATGCGCTAAACCTTTCCGGCGACTGGATTTTCAATATGACCCTGCTCAGCGGTTCCTCAACCTATGGCAAGTGGCCAGAATACGCGCAGCAGGGGACCTCGCCTTTGATTCCCGTGGTTCATAACGATGACGGGACGTTAGAGTTCGAATCGCCCGACCAGTCGATAACGCTCAGCGGGTCGGTCAGCGGCGATCAGGTGACGATCGACTTCCATCAGGTACTCGTAGACGAAGAAACGAGCAACGTTTTCGAGGGCAACGCAACGTTCACGAGCACGATAACGAAAAAGCCATCGGACGACGGCACCGGCATAATAGCCACCATCGAGGGAACCTACTCCGGCTCCGGCTGGCTCAAGTTTTATGACGAACAAACGCTGTTGACTGACTTTGGATCGTGGAGCGGAGAATTCAGAACTATAGCCTACAAATCCATAGACAATGATCCAGGCCTATTGTTGCAGCATCAACTGAGCGATCAAAAGACTTTGCTATACGCTGAACTCTCTAATTTCGACCACATGTCTTTGGAATTACTAGTAAACATAGTTGATGAAGTAAGTCAAGTCGACACACGCAGCGAAAAAGAGACGATAATCGCCGACAACAAAAAACAGATGGAAGAACTGTACCAGCAAACGATTGTTGACTTCCGCGAGGTATTCGAGGAATCCAGGGATTTAATAACCGATTTTTCGAGTAACGGCGGTCAAAAGGAAACATGGCAAACATTCGCCAGTGTTTATTCCGATCAAGCAGGCATAATGAAAGATTTATTCAGCGAAGTCATACAGTTGATTTCGCCTATAGCCAATCCGAATTCAAAGGCGACTATCTGCAAAAAAGCAATAACGATATTTTACGAAAGTTGCGCGGAACTCAAAAAGCTTCCGGGGCAAGTCATCCAATTTTCTAATCAAATACAGATTACTCAAGTTCTAATCACATTTAAGGAATCATCGATAAATGATGCCGTCAATGCTATGAATGATCTTATCAAAGTACCTCTTTCAGATGTAACTCGGAAGCTAGACGAAGCAAATATCGCGCTAGCTGACGCAAGGGAAGCGCTTAGGCAGTGTGAAATAATAAATGGGATAGGTAATTGTCCCGATAAAGAAAATGAGACCAGAGATGCACAAGTAAAAGTTGATATTGCTGTAGATAACTATAAATCAATCTTAAAGCAAATCGAGGACTACTCTATACTTATCGGAATGTATCGCAACGAATTATCAGATTTTTATAAAGAAAAACAAAAGATAGAAGACGCAAAATTATATACTCAACAATTAATTGACCATCACGAGGAGATCGAAGCGCAGTTCAGCGTCTTTATATTCAATTTATGCAACATTGTCGTTTCTTGCCCAGACTAGAATCTTATGACAAAAACATGTTTTATTATCGGAGTTTGTTCTTGCTTTGTCTCCGTCTTTTTTGTGGTCTCGATGATAGTCGATTCATCGACGGAGCATAGACCCGATTCATCGACATTTTCCTTCGATAGAAAAGATAACGAGGCCGAGTTTAACTCGAATGATTACCGTCCAACAGACGCAAGTGCGCATGATAGCGATGTCGGACAAGCGGTTTCGTCGGTCGACATCATTGGCTCAGGATGGCTTGAAGATAGACTTTCGATTTCATCAAGACTTCAGGAATTTTCTGAGCCTTCGGCTGCGGACACGTCGCGCGTTAATGGTATCGATTTTCTCAAGCAAAGATACGAGGAAACACAATCCATTATAAATGCTTTGAATGGCTGGGCCGATCCTATTCCCAAGGTAATGGACGAAGACAAATATCTCATAGAGCGATTATTTAGCAATAGATGTGAGTCCCGTGCTACCGAAGATACCTCGTCGTTCGATGCCAGATCCGAAAGCATAGACTGTGAAATCAGAAAAATCATCCGTGAGATGGCTGGTTTGCGATACGACATCGGAAGTAACGCGATCAATTATCGATCCTATTTACTTGACCTTGCGTACTATGATAGATGGGCTTCAGTTGAATTGCAGCGATTTCTGAAAGGCAATGACAATCAGCTTTCACGAATATATGACAGTATCTCCTTGCTACCAGTGGGTGGGTGGAATGGCAGAGGATTAATTTCAGAACTATTGTGCTCACTTGCTCGTTTGCAATTATCTTCATCCGAAGAGGTTTTCCGGAAATATTGTAACAGCAATCTGAATGAAGTACGGTTGTCCGCCTTGCGAGGAACTGCTGAAATTGGGGTTTTGCCGGAGTTTTCTGAAATGGCTCGGCGAGACAAAAATTTGCTTTTTGATGTTTTTCCTCTTTATTCGCTTGTTTTTGAAATTTCACGGTCCAATAACCAAATTTACCTTCCATCCATATTGGATTTATTAAAAGCGATCGATGAAATAGTCAATCTCGTAACGCCTGATTTGCCTTTTTCTAATGACAATTTAAAATGCCTTCAACTGGCTGTTACAGAATGTGTTGTTCGCTTGACCAATTTTTCATTCGGTGACAACACTTCGGATACAAACATCGAAAACTGGTTGTCGATGATTCGAAACGCTTCTGTCGACTCAGAGACCGCGGAAAACCGAATCGAAGAATATTTTGATTTCGTTATTGGAAAGGTAACGGAGCCACGGAATGATATTGATTTGAATCTCAACGAGCCCCGAATACGTTGCCCCGATTTCTTGACGTCAAACACCAGTTATTTTGTCTGTGAAAGACTTTTAAAATCGGTGAGAAATGTAACTGGCGTCGACGTATACACCTTAATGCAATTCGGACCGGAGTTTACGGACGATATCATTTCACATTGCGAGAATGTCATTAATGAATCGTCGCTTTGGTGCGTGGACCAGCGATTGCGCACCTTATTTTGGGCGCTGATAAATATGGGCGACGACAAATCGAGAGAATATCTCGCAAAGTTTATAGAACGTGAAGCAGGACATCTTGAAAAACACTTCAATAAAAATGTATTCCTAAATATCAATAATAGATATTTAAAACTTCCATTCATAGATGCTGCCAACATACATTGCCCATTTGTACTGGCGTTGTATGGAACGATGTTGAACCGAAGTAAAATCTGTCTTCCAGCGCTTAAAAGGTCTCTTTTGAAACCGATCAGCAGTGCAGAGAAGATTTTGATAATTTATGCTATGGCTTTTATCGAACCAAGCGATGACTACATTCAGCCGTTGATAGTATCGCTGCGAGAGAATGACAGCGAAGAGATGGCGCCAGTGATAGTGCATGCACTTGTGCTTCATTCCGGTCACACGTTCGGTAGTCCCCAGGCGGATAGCGATCCGACTGCCTGGGAAGACTGGTGGAATACTCCTGCCGAGTCGAGAGTCCGTTGAAACTGTTTATGCACTAGTAAAATTTTTCCGGAAGATGTCCCATGTTCCGCCGACGATCGACTCTCTCGCTTTGCGCGTCAGGTCGAGGTAGTAGCTCACGTTGTGGATCGTCAGCAGGATGGACGCCAGAATCTCTCCTGCGACCACGAGGTGCCGGATATACGCCCGGCTGAACTTCGCGCACGCGACGCACGAGCACTTTTCGTCGAGGGGTCGTTTGTCCTCGCGAAACTGGAGCGTTTTGAGCGACATCGTGCCCTCGCTCGTGAATGCCTGAGCGTGCCGCGCGTTGCGGGTCGGGAGCACGCAGTCGAACATATCGACGCCGCGGTGGATCGCCTCTACGATGTCCCTGGGCGTACCGACCCCCATCAGATACCGCGGCTTCTCCACCGGCAGATGCACCGCCACTGCTTCGAGCGTTTGCAGCATCGCCTTCTGATCCTCGCCGACGCTGAGGCCGCCGATGGCGTAGCCGGGGAAATCGAGCGCGCGTAGAAACTCGGCGCTTTCTCTGCGAAGGTCTTCGTGTACGCCTCCCTGGACTATCGCGAACTGCGCCGCTCCGTGTGGCGGTTCGCGTTCGAATTCGGCCTTGCACCGAACCGCCCAGCGGTGGGTGCGCTCCATCGCGTCGCGTACCCGCTCCTTCTCCGACGGTAGCTTGACGCACTCGTCGAAAACCATCTGGACGTCGCTTCCGAGATTGCGCTGGATGCGCACCGCGTCCTCGGGCGAAATGAACACGCGCGAACCGTCGATGTGCGACTGGAACGCGGCGCCTTCGTCAGTGATCCGCACCTTCTCGCCTAGGCTGTAGACCTGGAACCCGCCCGAGTCGGTAAGGATCGGCCCGCGCCACGACATGAATTCGTGCAGCCCGCCCTGATTACGGATGAGTTCGTCTCCGGGGCGAAGGTGCAGATGGTACGTGTTCCCGAGGATGATTTTCGCGCCAGCATTTTCGAGTTGGTCAGGGAGCATCGACTTCACGGTCGCCTGCGTCCCGACCGGCATGAAAATCGGCGTCGGAATCTCGCCGCGAGTCGTGAGAATCCGCCCCGCCCTCGCGGCTTCGTCAGTGGCTTCGAGTTTGAACGAGAACTCAGACACCCTTCTCCCACTTCCAGTTGAAGACGATCACCGCCTGCGCGAACGCGAACAGGATCGCCGCGAAACAAACGTACGGGCTGAACCTCGTCGCGTTTCCCCACGCGAACAGCGGCGTCAGCACGAAATTCCCGATACCGCCGCTCGCGATCGACCCGACGACCGCCGCGAGCAGAAATCTCCGGCGCGCCTTGCCTTTGGTGATGAACTTACCGGAGCCGTCTTTCGCGCGCTTCTTGCCGAGGCGCACAAATAAAGCCGTGACCTCGACAAGCAGAAATCCCGCGACCATATTCGAGAACAGGTCGGGGTACGCGTGGAACACCTCCCCCGCGTCGATTACGAACTGACTGAACGTGTACTCGGCTATTGCGATCATCACGAAATTTAACCACAGATCAGCACGGAATTTTAGATTTCAGATCGCAGATTTCAGATTTATCCCCGGCGTAGTGACTTACGATCCCCCCGAACTCCTCGAATCTGTATCTCGCAATCGGCTTTCTGGGCATAACTGGATGGAACATCGTCGCGTGAAGAAATCATTAATCGGAGCGCGACGATTAAAGATCGTCTTCTGAAAGAGCTGCATCTCCAAGGATTTTTCTAAGTGTACCGATTCGTAGATCCTTGTTACCGTGAACGGGCACGGTGATAATCACGTCGGTTCCTTCTCGCGCAAGAATATGGTGGGAACCGCGGACGCGCTTCAAAATCCATCCATGTTTCTCCAGAACCTTGCAGAGCTTCTTTCCTGAGATTGACTTCACAAATCGATTTCCGCAAGCTGAGCGTCGTCCGAAATTTCTGCTTTCTCTCCAGCCACGTCAAGCCAGCCTTCCGCGGCTTCACGAATATTCGCAAGCGTTTCATCATAGGTATCGCCTTCCGATACGCATCCTGGAAGCGCAGGAATCTCAGCCCAGAATCCGCCTTCCTCTGCTGGATGGATAACAATTTTGAGTTTCATAGGCGCTTTCCTTTCGACTGAAAGAGTACCTTGGGAATTCCGAAAGCGCAAGACGATCATCCCCCTACCCGCGCTCGTAGCTGACGATCCCCCCGAACTCCTCGAATCGGTATCTCGCAATCGGCTCTCTGGGCATGTCGCAATGATACCACTGGTAAGTGAACAAATGATGATCGGCGCACATAGCGGTATTACGTAAAACAGTTTGACATACTCCGGTAATCTTGCATAATTTACAGTAAAATGTTTTCATAACACTTTTTTCCTTTTATTCAGTCGGTTCGTAGTTGGAGTTGCCTCATGGAATTGGGAAATCTTAATAAATTCGACAAAATTAGGCTAAGGGAGATTTGGGGAAACGAGGCATCAGATTTCACGCCATGGTTAGCTGAGGAGGAAAATATGGCGCTACTATCGAATGAGATAGGGATCGAAATTGAAGATGCAATAACTGAGTACAGCGTTGGTCCATTTAAAGTAGATATATATGCCAAGGAAACAAACACGGATAAGAATATTATAATTGAAAATCAGCTTGACGAAACGGATCACAAACATCTAGGGCAGTTAATAACTTACGCTGCTGGACTTGAAGCATCGTTCGTAATTTGGATTGTCCGAGACGCCAGAGACGAACATAGGCAGGCAATTGATTGGTTGAACGAACACACGAACGAAAATTTAAACTTTTTCCTTATTGAGATACAATTGTGGGAGATCGATAACTCGAAACCTGCTGTGAAGTTTGAAGCAATTTCGCTACCTAATGAATGGACTAAATCGGTTCGCACTAGTGCCAAGGACGGACGTCTGACCGAAACAAAAATCAAACAGCAGGAATTTTGGCGGCAATTCATAGAGTTTGGGCAAGCCAAGGATACAGAGGAAGTGTTGTATTTCGGTGATCCGATGCCGAAAAATCATCATACTGTTGCCTTTCTTGGAGGCGGTAATCGTGTCCCGTTGACAGTAGATATCCGTGGGAATAAGGTTGGGTGTGAATTGTATATTGGAAATTCAAAGGAGTGGTTCTCCCCACTCTATGATAAGAAGGAAGAGATAGAAAAGGAGTTAGATTTAAGTCAATCTATTGATTGGCAGGAACTTCCGGGCAAGAAAGCGAGTCGCATAAAAGCAGAAATACCATTTAAATTGGAGGACGAATCTACATGGGAAGAGGCATTTGAATGGCTTGTTGAAACGTCAGTAAAGTTCGTGAAGGTTTTTAGTAATAACCTCCGTAAAATTTCATATAGTTTTTATAATGAATGGAAATCGACACCGACCGTTGAATAAAATGAAATTCAGTCCTCGACAAATTGACAATGATTGCTAAAGGGTCATAGTGTTATAAAATATACCGGCTCAAGTCCTCGTCCCTTACCGCGTCTTTGAGGCGCTGATCGACGAATTGCTCGCATGGGCGGACGAAGTCTATATTATTTCTTTGTGCTCTTTGTGTTCTTTGTGGCTATTCTTCAATCGCTTGGTTACCCGCGTACTTTTTGATCTGGAAACGGTAGGATCCGAAATTTATTAATAAACCATGCTTTTTTCTCGACGATTTCAGGTATCCGAGAATCTGAGCGGTATGTTCCGCAGCAAGAGCTTTGACCGCTTTGAGTTCAATTATAACGACATTCTCAACAAGCAAATCTGCGAAGTATTCTCCGATGATCGTTCCATCTTCATCATAGACCGTTATTGGGTGTTGCTGTTCGACTTTGATGCCAGTCTTTCGCAGGCGGTGTGCGAGAGCGTTTTCGTAAACTTTTTCGAGATGTCCATGGCCGTGATAGACATGAATGTCGAAAGACGTTTGCCTGATTTTGTCGCAAAGCTCCCGAACTGTTTGTTCGTCCATATTCGATCTCCAATTAAAAATCCAAATTCGATAGCCACAAAATTATCGAAGGCTATTTGGAAAATTTTTTATAGCCACAAAGAACACAAAGATCACAAAGAATTCTGTGGACTATTCGTTATAGAATATATCGGCTCAAATCCTCATCCTTTACCGCGTCTTTGAGGCGCTGATCGACGAACTGTTCGTCGATGCGAACGAAGTCGGTCGCCGCGCCGGGGACGTCGAACATGATGTCTTCGAGGACGCGTTCCATAACGGTGTGGAGTCTGCGCGCGCCGATGTTTTCGATGCGGGAGTTGATTTCGAACGCGAGTTCCGCGATGCGTTTCAGCGCGCCGGGGGTGAATTCGAGCTTCACGTTTTCGCTTCCGAGAAGCGCTTCGTACTGTTTCGGGAGCGCCGCTTTGGTTTCGTTAAGGATCGCGAGGAGGTTTTCCGCAGTAAGGCTCGTCAGCTCGACGCGGATCGGGAACCTGCCCTGAAGCTCCGGGATGAGGTCCGCGGGTTTCGACATATGGAACGCGCCCGCCGCGATGAAGAGGACGTGGTCGGTCTTGACGGGACCGTACTTGGTATTCACCGTGCATCCCTCTACGACGGGGAGCAGGTCACGCTGCACCCCCTCCCGGCTGACGTCCGGCCCGGAGCGCTTTCCGCCCTCGCTACCAACCGCGACCTTGTCGATCTCGTCAAGGAAGATGATGCCCATCTGCTGGGTGCGCTCGATGCCTTCCCGCTTGACTTTGTCGGGATTGATGAACTTTTCGCTTTCCTCCTCGACGAACTTGGCAAGCGCGTCCGGCACCTTCACCTTCACGTTCTTCGACTTTTTCGGCGCGAACTTCTCCATCAGGCCTTCCATGTCGAAGCCCATCTGGTCCATGCCGCCCTGGGGGCCGAAGATTTCGAACATCGGCGCCTTCGATTCCTGCACCGTGATCTCGATTTCCTCTTCGTCGAAATGCCCCGCAATGACCTTCTCGCGGATTTTCGCGCGCTGCTTGCTTTGCTGGTCGAGCCGTCTGCGCTTCTCTTCGTCCGGAAGGGTGGGATCGAGCTTGTCGAATTTGTGGAGGTGATCGACGACGCGATCGAGCGCGCGTTCGCGCGCCTTACTCGCGACTTCCTCGCGCTGCTCCGCGCGGACGAGGTTGATGCCCACCTCGACGAGATCGCGGACCATGCTCTCGACGTCGCGACCGACGTAGCCGACCTCGGTGAACTTGCTCGCCTCGACCTTTATAAACGGCGCGCCGACGAGGGTCGCGAGCCTGCGCGCGATTTCGGTTTTGCCGACACCCGTGGGACCGATGAGGATTATGTTCTTCGGCGTTATCTCGCGCTGGAGTTCCGCATCGAGCTGCTGCCTGCGCCAGCGGTTACGAATCGCGACGGCGACCGCGCGCTTCGCGGCTTCCTGACCGATGATGTATTCGTTCAGGTAGTGGACGATTGCTTTGGGAGTTAGGTGCTTCACGTAACTTCGTCTCCTCGAATTTTTGGGCTTCTACTTCCGCTCAGGAACGATCCAACTTTAGATTTCACGTCGGGCAATTCATTCGAAATCGTATCCCATAGCACTTCGGGATCGACATCGAAGTAGCCATGAACTATCCGATTTCTCATTCCTGTCATCAGGTGCCATGGAACATCGATACAATCCTTGAGTTCGTCTTCGATGTAGTTCGCTGACTCACCTATAACCGTGAAGTTGGCGACTACCGCTTGAATGGTTTTTCTGTCATTCAGAAATTCGTTGCGAGTCAAGTCACCAACGAAGGATTCAATCTCTTCAATCGCGACAAGAATGTCGTTTAACCTTTCTCTGCCGGTTCTAGAAGACATAGATACACTCGGCGAGAACTTTTTCGCGAACGGCATCTTTCAATCCTCCTGGCGTAACCAGATCGACTTTAACGCCGAGTATTTCCGCCAGGCGCGATTCGCATTCCGCGAGACCGAAGTATCCTGTCGGTCTGCCGAAGGTAATGAGTATATCCACGTCGCTGCTTTCGTTATGTTCCCTTCTGGCGACGGAGCCGAACAGCTTCAGGCGCTGGACGCCGAAATTGGTTTTCAGCTCCGCTTCACTCGATCGAAGCAATTCGACAATTTCATCAGTGTCTAGTTTTGCGACTTGCATCTCTTACCTCAATAAAATTATACACGTTCCCGCGCGCGGTTGAACCAATCTTTGTAAGTATCAGATCTCCTGAATTTCGAGTTCGTGGTTGGTGTAGATGCAAATATCCGCGGCGATGTGCATCGCTTTCATGGCGACTTCGCGGGCGCTGAGGCTCGTTTCCGCGATAAGCGCTCGCGCCGCCGCGAGCGCGTAACTGCCGCCCGATCCGATGGCGATTACGCCGTCCTCGGGTTCGATGACGTCTCCCGTGCCGCTGAGCATGAAAATGCTCTTCGCGTTCGCGACGATCATCACCGCCTCGAGTTTGCGAAGCGCGCGATCGGTGCGCCAGGTCTTTGCAAGCTCCACCGCGGCGCGTTGGAGGTTCCCGCCGAATTTTTGAAGCATCCCCTCGAATCGCTCGACCAGCGCGATGCCGTCCGCGGCGCTCCCAGCGAAGCCACAGAGGACCTTGCCCTCATCGAGAACGCGGATCTTTTTCGCGCTCGCCTTCACTACGGTGTGTCCGAGCGTTACCTGCCCGTCGCCGGCGATACAGGTTTTGCCGTCCCGCGAGCAGCAAAGGATTGTTGTCGATCTGATTTTTTCCATCCGCGCATTGTTTCTGAGCCAAACGGCCTGCGCAACAGCGGAGCAAAAAGTTGGACCTAGCTGACGGCGGTAAGTTTCTACGACTCTTCAGAACCCTGTCATCCGTTTTCGCAATCTGCTCGCGAGAAGTTCCGACAGGAAAATCGCCGCGAGGGAAATCGTGAGCGAGATTGCCGCGAGCCACAGGGTTTCGCTTTCCTTCGACGGATCCTGCATCGCAGAGAAGATCGCGAGCGACAGCGTCCGTGTCTCGCCCTCGATGCTACCGGCGAAAGTGATCGTCGCACCGAATTCTCCGAGGCTGCGCGCGAAGGTCAGAACCGCGCCCGTGACGATTCCCGGAAGCGCGAGCGGCGCCGTGATAGTCAGGAATACGCGGACCGGACCCGCGCCGAGCGTTGACGCGGCGAGTTCGAGTCTCCGGTCCACGAGTTCGATCGCGAGTTTCGCGCTCCGGACGAACAGCGGGAACGAAACGATCAGACTCGCGATCACCGCCGCTTGGAAGGTGAACGCCAGCGAAAACCCGGTCAGTTCGTACAGCGGCTTTCCGAACACGCCGTTTCTGCCGAGGAGAACGAGCAGCAGATACCCCGTCACCACAGGCGGTACGACCATCGGCGCGAGCAAAATGCTTTCGACGAGCGGCTTCCCCGGAAACGATTTCCGAGCGAGCAGGAACGACGTCAGCACCGCGGGAACGAACGCGAATAGCGTCGCCGCGAACGCCACTTCGAGCGAAAGTAAAATCGTCGTCCAGAGCATTAAAATCGTCTCGCAGGGGACAAAACCGAATTTCGAAGTTATAAATTGTTTAGGGAGTCGGAACAAAATAAACTTCCGTTTCTGCATCACATCTTCACGCCGTATTCGCTTTGTGCTCGGTCGTCAAATCCTCATCGGAACTATGGCTACGATTCCGGTTTGTCTTCCTCGCTCAAATCGAATTCGACATAAATCTGCGCGCATAAATCAGGACTTTATTTTGTTCCGCCTCCTGACGCGCGGGATTGTAAAAAAATCCGGAAAGTCAGACGGAATTCCGCGCAATCGCGCGTAACCGAGGCAGAAGAAAATGAAGCGCAAGGACGATCTCGATAAAACCATCCGGATTCCGTATTCGGAGCCGAAGAAGGAACGGAAAGCGAGCCGCGAAGCCGAGCGGGCGATGCAGCTTGCGAAGGACAGCGGACACGATCATCTTTTCAGATTCTGGAAGGAGCTTGGCGATGACGAGCGCGCGGAACTCGTCCGCGACGTCGAAAGCATCGACTTCGGACTCCTTGGGAAACTCGCGGACAAATCTTCGGAAGACGCGGGCGAAAGGAAATTCGGAGCGATCGACGCCGTGCCGCTTCCGAGGTCGCAGGAGGAAACCCTGCGCCACGATGAGATCGAACGGCTCGGCAGCGGCATCATTTCGAAAGGCCTCGCGTGCGCGTTTCTCGTCGCGGGTGGGCAAGGTTCGCGCCTCGGCTTCGAAGGCCCCAAAGGATGCTTTCCGCTCGGCCCGAAGACAGGAATGACGCTGTACGAGATTTTCGCAATCAAGCTGGACGGGCTTTGCAACAGTCTCGGCGTCAGCGTTCCCTGGTACATTCTGACCAGCGTCCACACCCACGACGAAACCGTGAACTGCTTCGTCGATAACGACTTTTTTGGGTTTCCGCGGTCTGACGTCTGGTTCTTCCCGCAGGACGAGATTCCAGCGATCGACGCGACCGCTATTGACGGCGGTCGAAGGCATCCAGGGAAGGCGTTCCTGCAGACTCGTTCGCGAGTGTTCAAGAATCCGAACGGCCACGGCGGTTCGCTGCTTGCGCTTTCGAAAAGCGGCGCACTTGCGGACATGAAAAAACGCGGAATCGAAGAAATATTCTATTTTCAGGTCGATAATCCGCTCGTCCGGATGTGCGATCCTTACCTGCTCGGGCTTCACTGTATCGAAGGGAGCGAGATGTCGAATAAAGCCGTGATGAAAACCGACCCGAATGAACGCGTCGGGATTCTGGGACTGATAAATAATGAACCGGGCGTAATAGAATATTCGGAACTCAGCGACGAGCAGAATAACCGTCGCGACCCGAACGGCGATCTCGTTTTCCGCGCCGGCAACGCGGCGATACATTATATCAATCGCGATTTTGTGGAACGCATAACTTCGGGCGGGCTTTCGCTTCCATATCATCGCGCGCGGAAATCGTGTCCATCGGTAGACGATAGCGGAAGTCCGGTGACAGTCACCGCGACGAAGTTTGAAATGTTCGTGTTCGATGCGCTTAAGCTCGCCAGACGGACTTTGACGCACGAAATAAGCAGGGAGCTGGAATTCGCGCCGGTGAAGAACTCTGAAGGCGCGGATAGTCCGGAGACTTCCAGCGCAGCGATGAGGCATCTCGCAAAAGAGCGGCTCCTGCCTGATAAACTGATAGCGGAGTTTCTGTAATTGACCGATAAATTGTGGCTATATTGACTATCGATATTATTTTTATAGCATTCCATATCGATCCCATTCAATTACTATCAGATGCGAAAGGTCCGCATTGCTATTGATATTGTTTGAAGTTCGATGGAATCAGCGACGCCGCGAGCCAGGATTCGATAGCAATTGCGATAGCGATCAGAATAAATATTATAGGCCAGAGAGATACTGGTTTATTCGATTTATCCATCGCCGAAATAAAATCGTCGTTCGCGCTGAAAGTTTCAACGCTATTATTTCCCAGATATTTGCCGACGAGCGAAATATCGATAGTGTGCGCTCTGCCTGAGAAAACCTCATTCTTAGGCGGATTGACGACAATATGAATTCTGCCATTTTCGATTCCCGCGGACCCGGGCAATGAAACCTGATGAACGCCGGGGGAATATGTTATTATGGACGAAGACGATGGAACGACGATTTCGCGCGGTTCCGGTGTTTTCCAGATGAACGATTCTTCAAGTCCGGCGGCGGAAGCAATTCTAAACTCGCTGAATAACGCGGAATCGTATACTGGTATAGCGGCGTCGAAAAGACCGACGCGAATCGATCCGAACTCCGTCCCAGGCGCGCCAGGAGTCGCCGCGAAGATCGAGTTTCTTCCCGCACAGAGATACTTCGCGAGTTCACGCATAATCGGGACGTACACAGGCTTTGCGGGAAAGTTCGTGAACGTGTCGTCTCCGGGGAACGCGAAGAGCACGAGTTTGCCCGCGCCCGTGGTCACTTCGATAAACGCCGGATGATTTGTATCGAACTTCAGCGACGGCATCGAAAGACTTTCATCGCTGGCGCGAATAGCGTACGCCTTTCTGAATTCCGGAGGGCCGAGAATGCTTTGGAGGTCGGCTTCGCGAAGTCGTTCGAAGGGAGGATAGCCGGAGCGAAGCCAGGGCATTAGTTTCAAGTTCTCGGATTCTATCGGCGGTCCGATCCGAGCGTATTCTCCGAAAAAGGACTCGTTGAACTCGGCGTCGTCGATGTTTTCGCCCGGAAAAATCATCATTCTGCCGCCGGCGCGAAGGTAGCGCGCGATCTCATCGCCCGCGGCCACCGGGATTACATCCATCTTCGGGAACACGACGAGTCGGAAGTCCGAAAGCCTGGCGTCCAGCAGCGACGACTGCGGGATTTCGGAAATCCGGTATTCCGCGTCGTTGCCCGCGAAGCCGTCTGAGCGAAGCGCGGCCTTCAGGAAAAACGACGCTTCGCGGTGAGCGTCGCCTGGTTCGTCGTAAACCATCAGCACGGGAATATCCGGAATGACTTCGACCGCGCCGAAAATCTGATCGTCCTGGGCAAGAGAGCCGTCAGCGACGCTCGCGCGAAGGGTATCGAAGCCTTCGTTTTTCAGCGTGACTTCGAATTTCTCGAAGCGGCTTTCCTGGCTTTCGAGGTTCACTTGGCGCACTTCGATGACGCTGTCCCCGGCGTACAACGTGATCGCGTCCGAAGTAGTCTCCGAAGACGGATTCGCGAGTCCGACGACTACTTCGAACGGAACTCCCGCGCAGACGAGATGAGAGGATGCCGACAGTGAAGTCAGCGCCAGACCCGCGTTCGCGTCCGACGAGCAATCGACCGCGTAGAGTTTTGCGTCCGACGGAATTTCGAGTTCGCGGCCGAGAAGGGAACTCCAGGTCGCGCGTTGAAGGTCCGACAGAATCAGGATCTCCTTCGCGCGGGGTCCGGCGGATTCGAGGTGCTTGAGCGCCGCACGAATGGCTGCGAACAGATCGCCAGAGGCGGGCAGCGGCTTCATTCTTCGGACGTACGATAACGCGGCTTCCGCGCGCATCGACCCCCCCGCGGCGGTCGGCGTTCCGCCCGCGACGGTGACGATGAAGACCTTCTCGCCCTCCGCGGCGATCAGGTACTCGGCGGCTTTTTCGCGGATCAGATCGAACGCGCTTTTCCCGGAAATCGTGAGCGCGGTGCTGTGCGTGTCGTCGATAACAAGGACGCGATCCTTCAGAGCGAGTGCGTCCTGAGCGGCTGCTTCGTCGTTCGACCAGACGAGATTCGAGATCAGCAGCACGATCAGCAGGATGAGCAGACTCCGGCACACGAGCAGCAGAATCTCGCGCAGGCGCTGTTTTCTCGCAAGCTGCTTTTCGATGATTTCGAGAAGACGGATGCTCGGAAATTCGACCTCCCGCGCCCTCCGGAAGTTGATCAGATGGATGATTACCGGGATTACGCAGAGCGTCGCGAACAGAAGAAACCACGGATTCGTCGCGCCCACGCAGGACGGAAGGGTAATCAGCCAGAAAGCCGATGAAATCGTGATGGGTCTAAACATCGTTTGGGTTCAAATAACTGAGTTCGGACTTATGTTCGGCGCACGTAATTCGTATTTTGTTTTCCGCGATCATCTTCCCACGAACTGCGGGTTCAACTCAAATGACTTCGATAAACCTCAATCTGCCGCTGAGTCCATATCCGGTGGCGTTTCTGCGGAACTTCTTCGATCTCGCCCAGGAGATCGACGAACCGGTGCTGCGCCATCTGCTAGGCGATCAGAAACAGGCGGTGCTGCTCACGGACGAGACCATCATCGAGCATTATAGCGAAACCATCGAAGCGCGGCTCTCCGGGATCGACGATCTGCGCATAATCGCGTTTCCGACCCTTGCGGAGGACGAGGACTACACACGGGAAGGCAGCATCGAAGCGCTGCACGCGTTTTTGGACGAAGAGGGGATTCCGCGCGACGTTCTCGTGATCGCGATCGGCGGCGGAAAGCTGCTCGATCTCGCGGCGCTTTTCACGAGCGTTTCCGAAGAGCAGGAACCCGCGCTGCTCTTTCCGACTACGCTCAGCGCGATGGCGGATTACGCGCTCTATCCGACGATGCTCGACCTCAGCTTCGGCGATCTCGATGAGCCGCTGACGCTGAGACCGCCGCGGGCGGTGGTGATCGACGTCAGCGCCACGCGGACGCTTTCGGAGGACGATTTCAATTTCGGGCTGTGCCTCATTATTTCGTGGGCGCTCGCGGACGGCGGCGAATTCTGGACCCGCGTGAAGGACGAGCCGGTGTTTTATTCGTCGTACTCACTTGGCGAACTCGAGGAATTCGTCAGAATGAGCGTGCGTGCGAAAATCCTTTACAACGCGAAAATCGAGGAGGACTTCACTATGCTCGGTCTCGCGGACGTCGGCGCGAGCTTCTCGTTTGCGTTCCGGAGCGCGTCAGGAATGCGCACCAGCCGAGGGGACGCGCTCGCGCGGGGGATCGACATCCTGATGGCGCTCGCAGTGAAGAACGGTTTCGCTTCGAAGGAAACGCGCGCGGAAGTCGCGGCAGTCCTTCGCGACTACGGCTTCGATCTCGATTCGAAAGTGAAGTTCAAGACAGAAGAGTTCCTGAATGCGATGTTCGCCAGACTCGACCAGACTTCGAAGATCGGTCTTCCGATGATCTCGCAGCCTGGGGACGTGAAACTCGTGACGTCATTCACCCTCGCAGACGTCACGAACGCGCTACTCGATCTGATGCTCGAGTAAAAGCTTGCGGATGTCAGTACGCACTTTTGCGCCTCCTTAGAGATTCAGCACGCGCCTTAGAGCGTTGTCGAGCTGAGTCGAGTCGGCGCATTTTCCGAGAGTTCTTATTATATACATATCCCGGATTGTTGCGAGATTGTCAGCTACGATGACCGAATCCACCATAAGCCCCATGCGTCGTCACTGACTCGAGTCCTTTTTGACTTTGACTCTGGTTGGTCCCGTCCTTCCTCGATTAGAAGTAATCAGCGCGACGATTTTTTGGTCCAGCCCGGTTTTCAATCCGTCTGCCTGAACGATCACCGCCGGCCTCTTTTTATATGTCATCAGGTCGGAATTGGGAAAGCTGACGAGTACGACATCGCCGCGACTAAGGACGTGTGTCAAAATAAGTTGACGTTTTCACATCACATCTTCACGCCATCTTCGCTTCGCACTCGGTCGCCCCATAACATCGAGATAATGGCTCAACGGAACTATAGCTACGCTTCCGGTTTGGCTTCCTCGCGCAAAACGAACCTGACGTAAATCTGAGCGCGAAATCCGTAAACTTATTTTG
>JANLHZ010000124.1 GCA_024653775.1 Planctomycetota bacterium
TGAGTTCGTCCTCGTCCGACGCTCGTTCGAGCGCCGCGATTACTTTTCCTCGAAGGTCGAAGTCGATGTCCCTTCCGCGGTCGTTCGTCAGCCGCGCGGCTTCGATGAGGAACATCTTCGCCTCGCTGTCGATCTGCGCTTCGGATTCGAGGATTCCTCTGATCCAGCGTTCCGCAGCTTCCACGGGCACGACCACGTTCGGCGCGGCGTGGAACGGCTCCCTTGCGGCGAGTCTCGTCAGCGCGAAAAGGTCCGACTCGTTTCGTGCGCCGCTCTGGTACTTGCCCAGAACCTTGTTCCCGGTCTTCTTTTTCGTTTCCGGATCGATGCGTTCGAGGGACGCGAGCGCGCGCAGTCTCTCGATATCGACGGGGTCCGCGCCGAGTGCTTTGAACCATTTCCCGAACCTGTTCTTCTGCGCGCCCGCGATCAGGACCATCTCGCCCTTAAGCCGGGAATAAAGCGCAAGCTGCCGCTCTTTGTCGAGTCCCGCGGCGACGCGCCTCCAGAAAATCCACAGCTCGGTCTGAATCTGCAAAGGCGCGTCGGCTCCGACGTCGTCGTCAAAAACTTCGCGAAGGCGATCGACGCGAATCTTGTCTCCCGGAAATCCGAAGCCAGGGCGCATGCAGAATCCGGTGAGGTTCAGCCAGCGCTCTTCGAACACCGGATGCCTTCTGCGAGCGGGAAGGTGCCGAATCAGGCGATCCGCGATTTTTCGCAGCACGGGCGCGGGCCACGAGTTTCGTTTCCGGCGCAGAGTCTCCTCGATCTTTTTCGCGAGGGACTGGGCGAGCTGCACCTGCTGATCCGTAGGCGTCCCGGAGCCGCCGAAGGTCGAGTCGATCAGGCCGAACACCGACGCAAGCAGACGATCGTCGACGAAATAGTCGGCTTCCTCGTCGTCAGGATCGAGGACCACGGATCGAGAATCGAGGATTTCTGCTCCCTGCTCCCTGCTCTCTGCTCCCTCTTCAAAGTCGTCTTCGAACGCAAGCACCTCGCGGAGGTTGAACGCGAGTTCGTATCGCGCGCCGCCTTCGAGCGCCTCGCACCACATCGAAAGAGTTCCGACCTCGGTCATATACGCGCCGAGCGCTACGGGGACGGTCTTTTCCTTCTTCTTTTTGCCGTGGCGGATGATCGTGTGCAGCGGCGGCAGACGGTGGGCCTCCTCCGGATCCAGCGCGACGACTTTCCCCGGCTCGTCCACGCGAACGTCGCTCGCGAGCAGCTCGAACTGCACTGGAGTGTTCGTCAGGAGTTCGAGGTTCAGTTCCCGCAACTCGATTTCCTTGTCGGCCTCCGTCCCGCGGGGAAGCAGGCAAACCGCGTGGATTTTCGATTGATCGAAATTCCCCTCACCCGGCGCTGGCGCGCCACCCTCTCCCGGAGGGAGAGGGGTTTCACTATCATTGCCATTCTTATCCCTTTCCACGACGATGTAATACGTGTGGGAACAACCGCTTTTGATCTTGATGCCCTCGCCGCGGCGGGAGAGTCCGTAGTACGTCGCGCCGAGAGCGACCGCGTGGTCGTAGCTGAAGTTCTCGATGACCCTGGTTCCGCCTTCCCCGAACCAGCTTGCAAGAACCTCTGAGAGCCTTTCCCGCAGCAGCCCCGCGTGGAAGACTCCGCCGTTGAAAAGTATCGCGTCCGGCTTCAGAAGCCCGCTTACGGTTCGAAACTCCGCGAACTGACGGATAATCTGATCGTCCGCGTGGCGTCTCAGGAAGTCGGACAGATGCCTCGTAATCGCGGGATCGTGCTCGTACGGAAGTCCCCATTCCTTGAGTCCGCCCTTTCGCTGTTTCAGCGGCTCCCCAGCGGGGACGATTGGGAAGAAGCCATCGAGGATTTCGGCTTTCACGACGCCCGTGGCAAGGGTGAACGAAAGTGCGCCGCCGAAGATGCTCGATCCTTCGCCGACGATCGTGAATTCAATATCTTCGATTTTCGATTGAAGCCCTTCGCCACTCGATCCCAGGTCCTCGATCCTGCTTAGAAGTCTCTCCTTCGCCATCCGGCACTGCTCTATCAAAAGTCCCCACTGCCGCTGGCTGAACCTTCTTCCGGGTTCGCCTCCGAAATGCTCCTTCTCGAGATTCGAGGCGAGCGTGCGGTCCATGTTGTCGCCGCCGAGAAGAAGGTGCCTTCCGACCGCGAGTCTCTGGAATTCCACAGTAGACGCAGACCTTCGCGCTCCGACGAGGCTGAAGTCCGTGGTTCCGCCTCCGATGTCGATGACGAGTATCAGTTCGCTGTCCCGCGCTTCGAACTCTTCGAGGTCTTTGTGGTGCGAAAGCGCGTTGTAGAGCGCGGCTACGGGTTCCTCGATAAGCAGCGGCGTGGCGATCCCCGCCTTCTTCGCCGCTTCGATCGTGAGTTCCCGCGCGGCGTCGTCGAAGCTCGCGGGAATCGTCACGATAACGTCCTGATCCGCAAGCGGCGTCTTCGGAAACCTCTGGTCGAACGACGCGCGAATGCGGGCCAGGTACGCCGCGGAGGCCTCGACCGGGGACACCCTCCGAACGTCTTCCGGAGCGCCCCACGGAAGGATGTCTTCCATGCGGTCGACGCCTTCGTGGCAGAGCCAGCTTTTCGCGCTGGAAACGAGCCGTCCCGGGACGAGCGCTCCCTGCGCCCTCGCGAACACTCCCGCGAAGAGTCTGCGTTTGTCCTCGCCTTCGAGCGCGGGCGCTTCCTGCGGAAGATCGTACTGGCCGGGAATGTACAAAAACGACGGAAGCGACGGATGCGGCCCTACTTCAAGCTCCGACAGACGCTGAATCACGGAAAGCGACTCGATTTCCGACCGAAGCCCCCCGATCGGGACGAAACTCACGGCGCTGTTGGTCGTGCCGAGATCGATCCCGACCACGTACTTCGCGGGCGACCTGACCTTCTGGAGTTTCCCTTTCGACTTCTGAAGCTGCATCCGTCGATTGTCGCGCCCAGGACATCCGAGTTCAATCCGCAACCTTAAATCTGAGTTGCAAAACCTCGATCAGGGTGAGTTTCATTACCAAACCTTCCTTTGAACTTGCCAAAACCCGGCGCCGGGATTAATCTGTAAACACATATAAAGCGCTTGCCTGGCTGTGCCGATTATACAGGCGGAGGGAAATCCGATGAAAATGAGATACCGCGTTTTGATGGTCGCCCTGATCGTAAGTTCCGTCGGCTGGGTGTACACGATAGCCACGGGCATTCCGGACGATCGCGGCGGAGTGATCGCCGCGCGTCAGGCCTTCGCAAGCAGCGCTCCGGAAATCGAAACAGAGGAGTCGGAAGTCCCGCCCGACGCTGACGCCGGCCTTGCGGACGCGGAGCCGCAGAATTTCTCGAATGAGGCCCAGGAAGTCCGGACCGCAGAAATCACCGGCGCGATCTCTGAAATCGCGGACGATAATCCGCTGCACCTGCTTCCGTTCCTTCAGGACGGAGTGCTCAGCCACACTTCCTTCAAGGAAGAGGACGGACTAAGCTGGATCACCGCGTACTGCCTGATCGAGGCGAACGCGAAAGAAGTGTGGGACGTAGTCTCCGACATTGCGAACTGGAAAAGCTGGTCGCCGAAGTGTCTGCGTTCGGAGGTGCGCCCGGTCGAATTCGAGGGCGACCATGAACGCTGCGTCGTACACATGTCCCTCGACGCGCCCGTTTCCGCGGTGAACTTCACCGAAGCCGTGTGGCTGTACGAGGATCGCTTCTACATCCGCGAAAGCGTCGTCTCGGGCGACCTCCGCGGCGGAGTGATGAGCTGGCGGCTGATTCCCGTCCCGGACGAGGAGAAGACCATCGTCGAGTACCGCTGCCACGTCAGCACCAAGAACGCGGGCGTGCTGTTCAACGCTGTCATCAGCGCCGACCCGACGATCGACACCGGGATAAACCTCGCGACCGTCGCGGTGCGGCTGCTCGCGCTTCGGGATCAGGTCGCGAAGAGAAATTAGCAGTTGAGGTCGCTACATTCTGACTTCTGGCAACTGACTACCGACTACTGACTACTATTTCCCCGCGATTTGTGGTTAAATAATCGCGATGGCGGAAAAAAATGAAATCACCAAGTTCATAGGCGACGTCCGGGATTATTCCGGGGTTTTCAGCCTCGTTTCCGGAGCCGTGCTCTGGCTGCTGTTTGTGGTGTCGCTGTTCGCGTCTGCGCTCCTCTTCGACAACGTATTCGCGCTGAGCAATTTCGGTCGCGGCGCGGCTCTCGCTATTCTTGCAACCTTTGCTTGTCTGTCGCTGATCTATTTCGTCCTGCGTGCGGCGGTGAAAAAACCGAGCGACGAGCAGATCGCTTCGATTGTCGAGAGCGCGCATCCGGAATTCGACAACAGTCTCATCAACTACGTCCAGCTTCGGAGGGAGCCTGAGACAGCGCTGAGCGGACTCTTCGTCGGGCACTCGTTCGAAAGTGCCAGGACGACCGCCGCGGGAGTCAGAATCGAGTCGATCTTCCCGAAAAGGCGACTTGCGCGGGTCTCTATGCTGCTTGCGCTCGCTGTGGTTCTGACCGCGTCGTACGGCGCGATTTTCAGCGATCATTTCACGAACGCGCTGCAGCGAATCCTGAATCCGTCCGCGCGCATCTCTGCCCTGAGCGAAACCATCGTCGACGTCGAAACGCGGGACATCGAGGTGGGCCGCGGCGAGGACGTGACTATAAAGGCGCTGCTTTCCGGAGTGATCCCGGAGAGCGTGGAACTCGAACTCGAACCCGTGGGCGGAGGAGCGGACGCGGTAACGATGCGAATGGCTCTCGACGCCTACGGCGCGTTTTCCGCGGACGTTACGAAGGTCGAGCGCGCGTACCGCTACCGCGTTCTCGCGGGCGACGGCGCAAGCCCGTGGTACGATATTAACGTCTTCGATCGCGCGCGCGTCGCGAATCTCGATGTCACGATCACCTCGCCAGGGTATATGGGACTCGATCCGCAAGAGACGTCGGGCGGACTCCGGGACATCGTCGCGCCCGCTGGTTCGCGACTGCTGATCCGCGTGACATGCGATCCTGCTGACGCCCGCGTGAAGCTGCTTCTGGGCTCGCGCGAGCAGCGCCGGGGGATCGGGACGCTGAGCGATATGATCGCGCTCCGCGAGACGATGCAGTATTCCATCGAGCTTTCCGACTCGAAGAACCGCGAGGGCGCGCGATTGAATCCGCGCACGATCACCGCGGTGCTGGACGAAGCCCCGAAGGTGCGAATCGTCAGTCCGGGCGCGAAGATGACGGTTTACAACGCGGAAAGCGTCGCGGTGAATTTCATCGCAACCGACGATTTCTCGCTGCGAAACGTGAAGCTCTTCGCATTCGTCGGCACGACTCCGTCCGAAGCGACGATGACCATCGACTGCGATCCCGGCACCCTGAACCTCCGCGACGGCTTCGCGCTCGACGTGGTGCGGCTAGCCCAGTCGCGGCAGAGCTGCACCATCCGCTACTTCATCGCGGCGAGCGACGGAAACCCTGCGCGCCTCGCCACTCGAAGCGACGTTCGCGAAATCGAGGTGAACGCGGGAGGCGCGCCGGACGCTCTTCGCCAGGACTTCCGCGACTCCAGAAACGCGCTCGCGCGGATAGTAGCGCTCCAGCAGGACGCGCTTTCGTCCGCTACGCGCATACAGACTCAGCGCGGGCGGAGTCGAAGGAACGCGGACACTCGCGTCATCGAAGAGAACGTTACGAACACGCAGCGCCTCGTTCGCACGTCCACGGAATCCCTTGCGAATTCCCTCGGAGGGTCGCTCGCGGAGGAACGCGCGCTGAAGACCGCGCTTCTCTCGCTCCATGCGAACGAAATGCGAGACGCGGACGCGCTCGCTTCCCGAATCGCGCAGGACGACCCCACGGCGCTGATCGCGGTGCAGACCACGATCCTCGAAGAACTTCGCGCGCTCGCTTCGAACATGCAGGACGAAATGCGTTCGCTGCGCGAGCAGCTTCAAGAGGGCTTGCAAGCGAATGACAATCGCGAACTCGACGACGCGCGAATCCTCGAGCGCATCAAGGAAAACCTAGAAGACTTCGCCGCGGCGGAGCGCGAGATTCTGGAGAGTTCCCGCGAGCTTGCCGACATTCCGGTGGACGACTGGACTGACGCCGACCTCGAAAAGCTGCGCAACCTCGCGCTCTGGCAGTCGATCTGGGAGCGCTACCTCGAAGACATGAAGGACGATCTCTCGAACATGCCGGTGCAGGATTTCAGCGACCAGACCCAGCGCGAGGAGATCATCGAGACTTTCGAGGAAATCGACGCGGCCGCGCGCGCGGCGGGAGACGCGCTCGATCGTCAGGCGGTAGAGCTTGCCGTGCCCTACGAGCAAAGCGGCGTCGAGCTGGCGGAGGAGCTTGCGCACAACCTCGAACGCTGGCTTCCCGAGAACCCTGATCGCATCGCGTGGCAGATGGAAGACCCGCCCGAGGATCTGGACGTCCCCCTTGTGGACCTCCCGGAGGAACTTGAAGACCTGATTGGCGATCTGATGGAGGAGGAGGAGGACATTATGGAGCAGGCAGACGACGTGGCGAGCGCGTGGATGGACTCGATCGACGAGGGCGCGGGCTGGCTCGCCGACAACGGCCCGATTTCGAATATGAGCGCTCGCGGCGTCACCGGGAACGAGATGCCCGACAACAACGAAATTCGCGGTCGCTCCGGAGAAGGCCGGACGGGTCGCGCGTCCGGACAGTTCGTCGAGCAGGACGCGGTCGGAAGAGGCGGAAGGCAAACACCCACAAGGATGACGGACGAACCATATCAGTCAGGCGAGGTCAACGACACGTCAGGCGGGCAGAATCAGGGCGGCTCCACAGGCGGCGGCGTCATCTCCGGCGTTGGCGAAGGCGGACTACGCGGAAGACCCCCGCCGCCGGTTCAGCGCGAAATGGAGCGTCTTCAGGGAAGGCAGATACAGCTCGATCAACGGCTTGACGCGCTGAACCACGAGCTTCGCAGAAGGAACTTCGCAACGTCCCGCACCGCGCGGATCGACGAACTCCGGCAGCAGATCGACGCGGCCCTCGCGCGGGGCGACAACGCGGACTTCCAGCGGCTCGCGCGGGAACTTATGAATACGCTGGACGAACAGAACACCGTGATCCAGGGTCAGCTCCGGACAGACACGGAGTCAGCCGTGCGCGTCCGGAGGTCGCTCCGCGAAGCGCTCGAGCAGGGCCGCACGGAACAGCGCCCCGAAGGCTACGAGGACGAGGTCTCGGAATACTATCGAAACCTTGCGTCGGGGGAATAGATAGAACAGTAAGAGTTCGGTGAAACACGTTGCGCGGACGTCTCATTCGGGATTTCACGGGTAGGATGCACGTGCCACGCGCAGGAATCGCGTAGACACTTCTTTCATCGTGTTGCGCTGAACTGATACGCCATTCATTTCAACTTATAATAAGTTGTAATTTTTTAGAGTAATAAAAAATTGCTAATAGTCGTAGTATGTTCGACATTACTGTTCCCGCCACGTAAACGGTTACGCATGTAGTAAAAGCGTAGGGTCCGCAAGTTCTTTGCCCGTGCGGTGGTCTTTTACGCCTTGGGTTTGTAGAGTGGCGCGCGGAGGATACTATGACAGAGGAATATTCGAAAGTGACCCACGAGTTCGTCACGAAACTTGTGAGCATCGTCGGCCCGATGAACGTAACGAATCGCGAGGAAGCTCTCAGAGAGTATGCGCGGGACTACACCGAAATCCACGGATCGCCGCCTGAGGTAGTCGTGCGGCCTTCATCGACGGAGGAGGTGTCGAAAGTCCTGAAGTTTGCGAACGAGAACAGAATCCCGGTGACGCCCGTCATCGCGCACTCGAACGTAGGCGGCCTTTCGATTCCATCCCGCGGCGGAATCCAGCTCGACATGCGACAGATGAACAAAATACTCGCGGTTTACGAAAACGACCTTTCGATGGTCATCGAGCCGGGCGTGACGTGGCAGGACGTGAAAGATTATCTCGACGCGAACCACAGGACCGTGCGCTTCGGATATTCGCTTTCCCCGCCGGACACGAGCGTCATGGGGAACCTCCTGATGGACGGCCTCACGAATCTGAGCTGTAGGTGGGGTTCGCAAGGCCACTGGATTCTGGGGATGGAGGTCGTGCTCGCGGACGGAACCGTCGTCCGCACGGGAGCGCTCAGCCGGGAGTGCATTCCGTGTACGGAATCGCCGCTTCCGAACGTGACGGGTCTGTTCATAAATTTCCACGGAACGACTGGCGTCGTCACGAAGCTCGCGGTCGAGGTCCAGCCGAAGCCGACGTATCAGCGGAGGATGTTCATCCTCGGCTACAAGATCGAGCCAGCGTTCGAGCTTGCAGTGCAGCTTGCGCGGATGGACCTCTGCGACGATATCGCTGGGCTGACCTGGCCTGTGGGGCGGATTCTTTTCGGCGAACTGCATTCGACCTTCAAGGACAAAGATGAGCCGGAGGTGTTCATCTTCGTCGACTACGGCGCGTTCGACGAGGCGGTGTTCGCGGAGAAGGGACGAGCGATCCAGCGCGTAATCGATTTCTATCGCGGCAAAGGCGATCGGTTCGAGGATCCGCTCGATCTCCAGCGGCTTCTGAAAATCAGTCCGGAGCTTGGCAAGTTCGCCGATTGGCCGATGCGGCTCGACTTCCTGCTCGACCATCCGGGCGGCGGGCTGACCTGGGTCGGGACGTACGGCCCCGCGTCGCAGCTTCGCGAGGGCGTCAGAAGGTGCCACGATCTGATGATGAAGCGCGGCTATCCGCCTATCGTGGTGACGCGGTGCATGCGCGGCGCGCATTTCGCGGTTCTGCGCTGCATCGCGGTCTTCGATCACGAAAGCAAATCGAGCCGGGACGACATCCACGAGCTTAACAAGGCGATCGCGGACGTCTGCGTAGACCTCGGGTTCTTTCCGTACAAGACGCCAAGGTGGGCGGCGGACAGATATATGGGGCGCTTCGATCCGGGCTTCGTCGGCCTTCTGAAGAAGGTCAAAGGGACTCTCGACCCGCACGGCATCCTGAACCCGGGAAAGTGGGTCTTCTGAACCTTGATTTTTGAAGTAGGGCCGAAGTGAGCGGTTTTCCGGAAAGATCGTGACCGAGTTCCAGTCAAGTCTGCAAGTTTTTCGAGGCGTCGAATCCGTCTTGCACGGAAGGCTCGTCGACGGAAAGATTTCGTGTCGGTCGATCGCGCTGCTCGTTCTGCCGACGTTCAACGAACGCGAAAGCATCGAAGAGCTTCTGCCGAAGGTTCTCGGAGCCGCGACGGTGGACGTGCTGATCGTCGATGACGGCTCTACGGATGAAACGATCGAGTTCGCGCTCGAATTCGCCCGCGGGAACGAGCGCGTGAGCTTACTCCATCGAAGCGAAAAGCGCGGTCTCGGCGCGGCGTACCTGCACGCGTTCGACGTCGCGATCGCGTCGGGTTACGAGATCGTGATGGAGTTCGACGCGGACGGAAGCCACCCGACGGACGTTATTCCAGCGCTGATCGAAGCCGCGCGGGAAAACGATCTCGTCATCGGCAGCCGCTACGTCCCGGAAGGTGGAATCGAAGGCTGGTCCGTGGATCGAAGGTTCATCAGCTTCTTCGCGAACATGTGGACGCGGACGATGCTGAGCCGGAGAGTCAGGGACTGGACCGCGGGCTGCAAAGCGATCCGGACGGATGCGCTTCGCGCCATCGACCTCGAATGCGTGAAAACCTCTGGCTACGGCTTTCAGATCGAGGTGACCTGGAAGTTCGTCCGAAGCGGACTCCGTGTCCGCGAAATCCCGATAATCTTCCGCGAGCGCGAATCCGGAGTCAGCAAGTTCGGGAAGTCGATCGCGTTCGAAGCTTTCTTCCTCGTCTGGCGGCTGTTCGCGCAGCGGGTTTTCGGAACGACAAAGCACTGAAGTTGCGGGCGAAGGAACATAACTCCAGCGCGGGCTTTTCCGCCGCGTGAATCGAGTGTTCGACACTATTAGAAAATGCATCCGTTTGACACGACTTACGGATCAGACGAGAAAATAAGTCGTAATGTCGAGTCCAATTTGGGGTCCAAATTGGACTCGACATTACGACTTATAGCCGGCACGCGTTCGACGGAAAACTTCGCCAGTGCGGTCAATTCAGATGGCTGCTGTATTTCCCAGTGTCTGACCCTGCCAATGATCGCGGGAGGTTTTCGAATCCAGATACGCTCACCCGCCCTGCTGTCTTCGGCGATGCTCGATGTACTGTCTGTAGAGTTCTTCAGAGCGATTGCCGTACGCTTCCGCGCGAAGGACCGTCACGCCGAGGTTGAACGCGGCTTCGAGTTCCTTTTCGCTCCGGACGAGCAGGCGCGCGAAAGTGTTGTTGATGACCATCCGCGAAGTGTGTACGAGCATCGTTTGCAGATTATCCTCGCCGATCGCGTAGAGGTCATAGAGGTTGAAGCCGAGGTAATCGCCGCTGATGATCTCGCTCTGTAGGCGCTCGTTTTCGACGAGAGTCCAGTCCTCGACGACCGTCGCGCGCTGGATTCCGCCTACGTTGATGATCGTCTCCGTGCGGAGGTCCGCCTCGGAGTTCGGGAGAATCCGCGCGCTTTCGACCTTCGGCAGGAATTGCGCCCAGTACTGGGCCTGCGTGAACACGCGGTAAACGAGTCGTACAGGCGCGTCCACCAGCACTATGGCGCGGGAGGGATAATTCGGGCCGTCTCCGATTTCAAGCACCTGCGAGAGACTACCCTGCTTCAGCAGCGGGACGAGCGACTCGCGGAACTCCTGACTCGAAAAGTTCATAAGCCCCTGCGCCTCTCCGGCGGCTTCCACCTCGGGTTCCTCCGCGATTCCCGCGGACTCCGAGGTGACCTCCGAATTCGTCGATACTTCGTCCTCCGTGCCGTCTGAAATCTCCGGAATGGTCGCGGCCTCGGCGCTACCGGACGATCCTTCCGCGGGAGCCGCGTTCGACCTCGTTTCCGGCGGCGCGGCCATGAAGTCGTCGAGGCTGTCGTCCTCGAGGCCGAGAACCTGCTGGAGGATTTCCTGGCTCTCCGCGTTCTCCTGCGTAGTGACTTCTTCGTCCGGCGCGAGTCCGATGCCGAGCGAAGTTATCACGATTGCGCCGACGACGATGACAGTTGCGTGTCCGAGGATCGCTGCGAGAAACAGGTGTTTGAATTTCAAATCCATATCGTCCTTTCAAAGACTGGCTGTACTTCTAGTACCTCGCGGGCCTGGAAAGTCAAGTAAACTCTTGTTCCTGACTTTAGGATGTGCCCGGTCGATAGTGTCCGGCGCGATTGGCATTCCTTGGACTTCTATCGGCGCTTTCGCGCCAGGTCAACCGTCTTCCTGCGTAACGTCGCGATCCTCGATTATGGGTAGCGCCCAGCCGAGACCGGTGACAGCGAGGAATCCGGGATAGCCGAGCGCGAGAATATCCGGAGCGTCCTTACGCGACATCTTGCCGAGAGTGTAGAACGCATCCGTGTCGCCGCCGATGGATTTGGCGATCAGTCGCATAAGCAAACCAATTCTCACCGAATGCCGCACGTTTGGTTCGTGCAGGTTGTTTTGCCAATTCCAGACTGTGGCCTGCGTGACACTCAGCAACCTTGCTATGAAGCCTGGTTTATTTGGGTAACCAAGTTTTTCTAGCCCGGTTGAAATCGCCCGCACGAGTTCTTCGGGAGTCTGTTTCTTCGGTCCGTGGTTTTTGGACGGGACAATCGAATTTTCAGGTTTCATGGATCAACTCTCCATCAGGACCAATACTACATAACGCAATGTATATAGAGATATATCTATCAAATTAATTTCAAAATTTGAAAGTAACAAATCACATAAAATTTATTTTTGTTCTCTTATCATTAGTTACGACAGTCTTTTTGTCGCTTTTATTTGCTTAGCGCCTTATGGGCTTGTGGACTGGTTCGAGATTCTTGGAAACTATCCCGATCATCCCGATCATCCGGGACCGCCGATGTCATCGTTCGCGATAGCAGCCGGTCGTCCTGTCCTAAAAAGTGTTCGAAGAACTTCGACCACAAATGTAACCGTTCACGGGGTAGTTCGCGTTCGTAGTGGCGCCGTAAGGCGTTTATTCGATCCACCACACCGCGAAAATATGCTCTCACGAGCACACTAC
>JANLHZ010000125.1 GCA_024653775.1 Planctomycetota bacterium
AACCCGGTTTGTAGATGAGCTTCAGGGATTTCAGTTTCAGCCCGCCTGGTTTCAGGGATATGGACTATCCCGCGCTCGGCTACACGCAGCGGGAAATCGCGCTCGGTCTACACGATCAGCTTCTCCGTTCGTATCGGAAGCTATCGAGCGAAATCTGGACGTTCATAAAGCGGACGATCGACCAGAGCGAAGTAAATCCAGGCGAGGTTTCCGCGCTGTGCCTTATGCTCGAAAACTCCTGCGAGTTCGAAAGCGCGTCCCAGTTGATCGAAGCGTTCCGCGGCGAATTCGGCGAATGCGACGAGGTGATGGACGGCATCTACCTCGAATGTCTCGTCATAGCGGGAAGGAGAGGAGACGCGCTCGACGTGGCGCGCAGATTATCGCGCAGAATGATGCTCTCGGGAACGGACGAAAAGAGTCTCGAAGGACTTCGGACCGAAGGGTTTTTGAAGGACGATCTCGAGATGGAGATCGCGGGCGAGATTCCTTCCGGAACCGCGCGGGCCAAGATCCTCGGGTCACTCGCGACCCGCGCGGCGGCGTTTCATCCCGCGGCGCTCGCGAAAGTCATTGAGATCGCGGGGGAAGAACAAAGCGGGCCTTACGGCAAACTCGAAGCCGCACGGGCGTACCTGCGGCTTACCTGCGAAGGTCTCGCTCCGGCGAAGTCGTTTCTGAGCGCCGCGGAGAAAGAACCGAAGGGAAAGGAGGATCCGCTGCGCCTGATCCTCGAACTGCGGAGTCAGGTAAACTCGGGCGAATTGCTCGAAGCGGAAGGAACGATTCTCCGCGCGAAGCTCCAGAACCTGAAAATCGCTCCAATTTTCGTGTGCGAGTTCGAAGTGATGCTTGCGAAGAACGAATTCGTCCTCGCGATCGACGCGCTGACCCGCGCAATCGCGGCGCTGCCGCTGTCGGAAAGGCTCGTCCAGCGACTCTACGATCTCGGAGAGGCGATGATGGACGACGACATCGGCGCGATGGAGGCAGTTTCGAGGCTGCCGTCGCTCCGCGCGATGCAGATTTTTATCGAAGAAAAAGGCGGAGACGTCTACGAGAACGATCGCGGGAGAATAATGTGGGACTGGAGCACCGTTGCGGTGGAAGACCGGGTGTTCGCGTCCCGCTCGAAGTTCCTTCGCGAACCCGCGACGATGGGAACGATGAACGCGTCCGAAGCCCGCGACCTGCTATCCGAAGTCGACTCGCTCATCGTGGAGTCCCGCGCGGGCAGAATCCCGAGGCTTCGCGTCACAATCGCGAAAGGCGATCGAAACTTCGAATACAACTTCGCAGGTGGCGACGAATCCACCCGGATCGACGACCTCCTCGATAAAGATTGCCAGCTCGATTCGGAAGTTGACTTCCTCAGCCTCGATGTGGATAGTGAGCGCACGGTTACAAGCCCTCTCGGCTGCGGAATCCTGAGCGGAACCGTGATGTACCTTCGAACGAGCCGGGACCACTGCTTCGCGACGGACATAGGCGCGGAACTCGGACACGAACCATGACCTTCGAACTTCAGGAAAAGAGCGAGCCGAGCGGCAAGACCGCGAAACGGGCAATCCTTCTGGGCGGAACCGGCCTGAGACCGCGGATGATTTCGATGGAGGCGGAGGTTCGCCTGCTGTCCGTATTCATAATGATCGTGCTCGGCGGACCTCTGGTCCTGAGCTTTTTCTGGGCGCCGGTGCCGGACTCGCACACGTTCTGCATGTTCAAACGCACGCTCGGACTTCCGGACGCGGGGTGCGGACTGACGCGGAGCTTCTGCAGCATCTCCCACGGACGGTTCGTCGAAGCGCTGGAATTCAATCCGCTCGGACCGCTGTTCTACGCGGGGTTCGCGATCTTCGCGGCGGTGTCGGTTTACACGCTGCTTACCGCGCGGGACGTGATCTTCAGACTTTTCCGCAGATACGTCGGACTGATGACGGGCGTACTCTTCGGACTGGTCGTGGGACTGATGGCCGGCAGAATCATCGGTGCATTCTGGTTTCAGGACGTGGCGGCAATGATGGCAACCGGCAGTCTGTTCAAGTAGTACATTATATTCGTGCCGTCTACGAATTATTTGTATGATTACTGTCGCCGCGCAAAACAGTACGATAAATTCGTAGACGGCACGAATATAATGTCAGATTATTCTGTATCGACGCTTACTACCGCGCTTCCAGTCGTCCCCTCCGACGGCGCGTGCGCCTCGTTGTACTTCCTCGCGAGATGTTTATAGCTGCGCCTCCAGCCGCCGAAGGGCCAGTGGTAGATGAACGCCATAACGAAGTAGCCGATTGTCGTTATGCTGCTAACCATCTTGCTTGCGCTCTGTTTCTGATCGTACCGAAGCACGAAAGGCACTTCGCTGAACTTCGCGCCGATCATTTTCAGCTTCACGAGTTTTTCGAGAGTTCCCGTGAACCCGAGTCCCTTGAGCTGGATGAAGTTGTTCCCGTACGCTTCGACCGCGTTCTTGATGATCCGCGCGGTGTAAGCGCGATAGCCGCAACTGTATTCCCGGATGCCCTTAAGCGGGAACATGCACTTCATGAAGAGATTCGCGCAGGAGCTGATGAACGCGCGGTATCCGCTGACTCCGTGCTGGCCGCCGCCGGGCTGGAAGCGCGACGCGATCACGACGTCGTAGCCTTCCGAGAGTTTCTGGATCATCGTTTTGATGAACTGCGGTTCGTGGGTGTCGTCGCAATCCATGCGTACGATCACGTCGCCTTCCTTCGAATTCCACGCGGCGTATTCGAAGAGGTCCCGCGCCGTCTCGCCGAGGCCGCGGTTGATGACGTGGTTCAGAACGACGATCGGCATCGTCTTCTTGTACTCTTCGAGGAGTTCGAGCGTTCGGTCTCTGCTGCCGTCGTTGCAAACGACGATCTGAAATCCCGTGTTCTCCTCTTTCAGGAACTTGTCGAGTTTCGGGAGAAGCACGGGCAGCGACGCCTCCTCGTTGAACGCTGGCAGCAAAAGAAAGATCACTTAAACCTCATGTGTCGATTTTCGATTTTTAATTTTAGATTTTTGAAGTGGCGTAGCAACGCGGCAAGCACAAAAAATCGCGCTTCGAAGCAAGCTCTATTTTCAACTGAGTTTTTCTATTAGTAGATCGACGATAATCTCGGATGCTTTTCCGGAACCATACTCAAGTATCGGTTTTCCCGGACCCGCGTTCCGCGCGGCTTCCACTATCTTTTCGGGGTCGACTCCGACGACGGTGTTCCATCCCGCGCTGACGGTTTCGACCCACTCGGTTTCATCGCGCAGAGTCACGACGGGCGTCCCGTGGAAGTAACCTTCCTTCTGAACGCCGCCGGAGTCGGTGAGGATCGCTTTCGCGGCTTTCTGGAGTCTTGCCATGTCGATGAAGCTGAGTGGCTCGATCAGGGTCAGATTCGCCGCCATCGGATCGAGTGCGAATTCCTTTATTCGCGCGCGGGTTCTCGGATGCACCGGGAACACCACCGGCGCTTCTTTGGCGAGTTCGCGGAGCGCTTCGAGCGCGCTTCCTAGTCTCGCGCGATCGTCGACGTTTTCCGCGCGGTGCATCGTTACGAGGTAGAATCCTTTTTCCGCGAGGCCGAGTTCGGCGAGTTTCGTGCTCCGCTGCACCCCGATCTCGCCGAAGATTTTCGCGGCGTCGAACATCACGTCTCCGGTGTGATGGACGCCTTTTTCGATTCCCTCGCGCCGGAGATTTTCGATCGCTTCGATCGTCGGGCAGAAGAGAAGTTCCGCCACGTGATCGACGATGACGCGGTTGATCTCCTCCGCCATCGCTCGGTTGAACGAGCGCAGCCCCGCCTCGACGTGCGCCACTGGAACGTGCAGCTTCGACGCGGCGAGCGCGCCCGCGAGGGCGGAGTTCGTGTCGCCGTAAATGATGGCGACATCAGGCCTGGTTCCAATGATTTCTTTCTCGATACCAGCGAGCATTTTCGCGGTGGTCTCGCCGTGGAGTCCGGAGCCGACGTGGATGTTCGCGCAAGGCTCCGGAATTCCGAGGTCTTCGAAGAAGACGGCGTCCATGTTGCGGTCGTAGTGCTGCCCTGTGTGGACGATTCTTTCGACTATTTTCTTACCCGCCCTGGCTGCTTCGACAATCGCCCGCGAAACCATGGCGGCCTTGACGAACTGTGGCCTTGTGCCGACGACGGACATGACTCGGAGCATAAGCGCTAATCCATTTGTCTGTGGCGCGAAAAACGACGAATACTTAGAATATCGGCAGGCCGCGCCGGAATCCTGAGTTTTGAAATAATTCACATCGGCCGGAAATTGGTGAATGTTCGGTGAACCACGTTGCTTGGAACGTTCCAGGCGTTTCCTTTGCGTGGCACGGTCATCCTGACCGTGAAATCGCGAAAGAGACGTCCGTGCTACGTGTTTCACCGAACCGATACGGAAATTGCGAGGGAAATCGATGGAAAAGTCGTCGCTACGAGAGTTCCCGATGTTCCAGACGCTGTCGGACGATGAACTCGAAATCGTCTCGAAGTTCGCGAGCGAAGCGTTTGTCCCGAAGAACGGGTTCGTGTTCCGCGAGGGCGATCCGGCGAGCCACTTCTACTTCGTGAAGTCGGGAATGGTGGCTCTGTACAAACTCGCGCCGGACGGTAGGGAGCGAATCCTCCACACAGTGCGGGAAGGGCAGAGTTTCGCGGAGGCCGCGATTTTCGGGCAGGCGAAATATCCCGCGTTCGCCCGCGCGCCGGTGGATGCGCTATTGATCCGCGTCAGCCGGGACGGATTCCTCGAATCGCTCCGGGACAGCAGCGAACTCGGGATCAAGGTTATCGAGAGCCTTGTAACGTGGATGCGCCGGCTGCTCGCGCAGCTTGAAGCCGAGAGTTTCCTCAGCGCGCGGGACAGATTCGCGTCGTTCCTCCTTCGGAACATGAAACCGTCCGCGACGGGAGGCTACATAGTGACGTTGACGGAGAAGCGCAAGGACATCGCCGGGAGCCTGGGGATCGCGCCGGAGACGTTCTCGAGGGCGCAGAAGGAACTGGCGGACGCGGGGTTGATAGTCGTCCGCGGAAACGAAATCGAAGTAGACGATCCGGACCTCCTCGAAAACTACCTCCTCGGCGGGTGACTCACCAGCGGGCGATTTTTGAACCAGTGGTCGACGCGAACGGTTGGACCGTCGTAATATGTCACAATACAATGGACAAACCGATGAATGGACCGAGTCAAAACGAAACCGTCGATCCCTGGGCAAAGGTCGATCCGCTGAGCGCTTCGCAGGAACACGATACCTTCGCAAAGACGTTTCTGCTTATAAAGAGCTACGCCATCGCGTTTCTGAGACGTCATCTTGCCGCGTCGATTCTTGCAATCATCGACCTCGATACGCTCGAGATATGCAACGTCGAGAACCCTTTGCCTCAGCTCGGAAAACGTATTTCGGATGTCGCATACAAAGTCAGGTTCAAGAGCGGCGACGGTTTCATCTTCATTACCACAGAACACCTGAGCAACCCGGATCGCGGAGTCGCGCTGCATCTGATGGCAAACATAGTCTTTCAAATGCTCCGCACCTGGTACGAAACGAAGAATGTTCCCTCCGCGATCGGCGTGATTCTCTACCACTCGGAGGACCACTGGGATTACGACAAACCCATATCCGAAATTTACGACTTTCCGCCTGAACTGATTCCCTGGTGTATCGACTTTCATCCGGTGTTTATCGATCTAGCCAGGACAGAGATAGCGAACATTGAAAGCAATCCCGCGGAAGCCGCGTTCGAACTTACGTTGCAATTTATCAAATCGAAGGATACAATTTTGAAGGTTGATGGAATCCAGAAGGCGACCGAGCTGTTCGCCCGGTCGTACAACAGGATGGAATTCCTGACGTTCGTGAACTACCTGATTCGCAAGTCAGGGTTGGAGCCGGAGAGAATCGAGGAGCTAATCATGCCAAAACTTACCGAAGAACAATCGACAGAAACGAAAAGCGCCTACGATATTCTGATCGAACGCGGGATGGCAAAGGGGCTTGCTAAAGGCCGGGAAGAAGGCCGGGAAGAAGGCAAGCTCGCGGGTTATATAGATTCGCTGGAGCTTTTCGCGAATATCCGCTTCGGAGCCGAGGCCGAGGGTATCGCCGAGAAACTCAGAAGAATCGATAATATAGACGACGCGAGGAAAATTATGCGAATCCTCGGTGGAGTGAAGGACTTCGCCGAATTCGAATCCGCGGTGATGGAAGCGGCTCGCTGATCAGAACACGCGCTTCTGATAGAAAAACCACTCGATAAAAAGCACCAGAAGCGCAAGCGCCACAAGATAAGGCCAGAAGTTCAGGTTCGTTTCCCAGTAACTTTCGCCCGCGATCAGCTCATCGATTCGATCGAACTTTATCGAGTCCGCAATCCGGAGATCGCCTTCGGTCTTTCCGAGAGGATTCACCGCGAACCTGACGTCTCCCGGTTCTTTGACGTCGAGCCTGTAGATCCCCGCGACGTCGGTTCCCGCGAACTGCATCGTCGACGTGAGCTTCGATGTTTCCTTCAGCACCGAGCCGAACGAAGGCGCGATACTGACGCTTGCGCTTATTTCCTCGCCTTCGTCGATCCCGTAGTCGCCCTTGATAGTCACAACGTCGCCAGGGCGGAAATGGATGCCACCTTCCTCGCCCGTCAGGTGGGCGAAGTAGTCGAGCATATTCGAAAAGAAAATGATCCATGTGCGCTGGACCATAATGTTGCTTTTCAGAAGATCGAAAGCGAAATGAAGAACCCTGTGCCCCGCGTCCGTTTCGGAGATGCTGATCAGAGGTCCGGAGCCGCAGCCGAGAAGGGTCTCATTTTTCACAGGGAGCTTCGCGGGAGGGTTCGCGGAGATCGTCCAGAACTCGTTCCAGCCTGTAAATTTCAGCAGTCGTGAGGCGTTTTCGGTGTTGCCTATGGTGGTCAGGACCGTGTTCGGATACGAAACCTCCGGGCCTGCTACGAAATCCGGAAGGTTCGGAAGCGTGTGGACGAACGCGTACGATCCGGGTGAAATCGCCACCGGCTGTACGCGGTCGAAAATCACGAGATCGAACTGTTCGCAAAGCGAAATCGGATTCGCATTGAAATCGTCGATCGTCGTCTTGCTCACGGAGATCAGTCTCGTCATGCTATCGAGCGTGCGGTCGAGGAACGCGTTCCCGAGCGCGGGACTGTAGACGAGCAGAATGTCGAACACCTTGGGCGCGCGGACGAAAACCTTCGCGACGTTGTCCGTCATCAGCGCGTCCTCCTCCTCGATTTTCACGCTCAGAAGACCTTCGGGCAGCGGGTAGAGCAAAAGGCTGAGGGTCGCCTCGTTCTTCGAAGGATTATCCGGGTCGAATCCGGCAATTGTCTTGAACTCGGTTGCGATCTTTTCCGCGCGGTTCGCCCGGAGGTCCGGGTCGGTGTTGTGCGTTATCGCCAGGGTGATCGTTTTCTCGTTCGCGCTGAAATTCTTCACGAGAGCGAAGAGATGATACGCCTCGGTCTCGGTGATTTCGCCGGACTCGGTCCCGACGCGGCTGTGCGCGTACGACGGCGCGGCCCGCACGTCGAGAACGGTTATCGCGACGTTGTCCATCGAATCGCCGACGGGATTGTAAATCACCTCGATCGGCGTTTCGTCCGTCAGATTCGAGGGAAGCTCTGGCATCCTGCCGTCGCTGAACATCACCACCTGCGGCGGATTCAGATTCTCCGCCTTCAGTCGCTCGGAGTTGAATTCCGCGTAGATCCGTCTGAACGCTTCCTTCGCGTCGGTCTGTCTGTCAGTCGGCGAGATTCCGGACTCTATCGCCGCGCGGAGGTCGCTCTTGCTGTTTGTAAGCGAAAGGATCTCGATCGCGCGATCGCTGAACGCGATGACGCACGCGCGATCCGACCCGGACATGTTCTCGACGAAGTCCTTCGCCATGTCCTTCGCGTGATCGAGCCTCGTTCGTCCGTCGTTCAGGGTTGCGTTCATCGAAAGGCTGTTGTCGATCAGGATTATGTTGGTCATTCCGTAGCTGGTCCATCCTTCGAAGGTGAGGCCGCCGACGGTGAGCGCGATCAGCATTATGAAAAGGCACTGGAGGAGTAGCAGGAGGTTCGACTTGAACCTCTGGAACGGATGGTTCACGCGGTAGTCGTTGATGGCCTTCCGCCAGAGCAGCGACGAACTCACAGGATAGTCATCTCTCCGCAGCTTCAGCATGTAAAGCACGACGAGATATAGAATGCCCGTGGATGCCCACAAGAACGCTGCGATGTATGGAAGAGTCATTTATGCCCCGCGCCCGTCAGGACGCAAACGTAATTGCGAATTTTGGTTTGAATCGAAATTCTGCCTGCGGATTCTCGCTCTGGAACGTGAAAAGTTCAACAAAGATTTACGCCCTACTTATTCTGGAGACAGTCACTACTTTTTAGTAATATTTTGCCTGCGGTTATCTCAATACTGTTCGGCACGCCTCCTGCGGTGAATTTTGTTCTCAGCGTTTTTGTTCGGGATTGCCTGGCAGTTCCGGCATGAAGACATCAAAACATCATTATGTATGTCCCGAAGTATTAGTTCGGTTAACCACATATCGCGCAATTACAAAACCCGCGTCCTTGCAGTTCTTCACCGCGGAGGCGCGGAGAACGCAGAGACTCGCAGAGAATTTCTTGTATCTTTCATTTTCTCCGCGAAGCTCCGCGCTCTCTGCGTCTCTGCGCTTAAGATATGTGTTAATCTAAATTTTTTGATTCCCGCGGAGGACGTGTTTCACCGAACCGACACGTCCCGAAGGTAATGCCACCTGACATATAGGAAGTTCACAGCGAGCAGCGCCAGAAAAAAGTTGACGGAAAGGTGTTTACATTCGGGCTGTATTCTTGTTAACCTGTAGTCGATAAAAACAGTAGGATTAGTTCATATTACTGCTGTAATCGTAATGTTATAGCTGAATTATACATGCAATTCATTATTAATTATATGTATAATTATTGATATAAAGCACATATAGTTTTATCACCGTGAATGCAAGGCCCCAATTTCGACATAAGGGTTCACTGAAACCCGTCGCCGGGTTTTCTGGGACGACCAAATAGTGTTCAGCGCCAATCGTGCCGAACACTATTGGCGGTTATCTTCTAAAAATGGCTCTACCCCGAAGTTGCTTAGATTGGAATACTAACTATAAGTCTGTATATTGCTTTTATCGTAACGCCTGACGAGATTAGCATATTGGAGGTAACTATTCGTAAATCACTGCTGGAGTAAGGGTTATAGCAATCGGAAGTGAATGTTAGGTGAAGCATTAGGCAGCCAAGTTTCCAGACCTAAATTACCCCATTTACTGAAACACATGGAATGCTCTGAAAACTAGGTTTTGAAGCCATCTACGACGTATGAAGGTATTCCCGATCTAGACAAGATCGGGGTAGATCCCTAAAAATTGATCAATTCAAAATAGTAAATGTAAATGTTCGGTGAACCACATTCCCTGAATGTAACCGTTCACGGGGTAGTTCGCGTTCGTAGTGGCGCCGTAAGGCGTTTATTCGATCCACCACACCGCGAAAATATGCTCTCACGAGCACACTAC
>JANLHZ010000134.1 GCA_024653775.1 Planctomycetota bacterium
CTGAGAAATCGATTCATTTTTGACACCATTCCCCATGGGGAATGGTGTCAAAGCAGGTCGAGGACAGAATGAATTTGCGCAAGACTCTGGACACTAACGCAGCGACGTTTTCTATCCCCATCACCGCTTTGAAATAGCGATCATGAGGATCTTTCTGGAATTGACGTACCCTCCGGAGCAACTCGGTTTTCGATTTTCGAAGCTTCATCACTTCCCGTAGTTCTCGACGAAGTCGATCAGCATGCGGACCGACGATCCCGAAGCGCCGTTCGGGCTGTAAGGAAGATCGCGCTCGTACCAGCACGTGCCCGCTATGTCGAGGTGCACCCACGGAATATCGTCCACGAACTTCTCGAGAAACGCCGCCGCGCTCGGAGCGTGGGCCTTGTCCGTCCCGTGTGAAACGTTCGCGATGTCCGCGATCTCGCCGCGGATGTCCTCGTGATACTCCGGGAATATCGGGAGGTGCCAGCCCTTCTCGCCCGTACGCTCGCACGCGGCCTTCGCCATATCGAGCATCTTCTCGTCATTCCCGAAAATGCCGAACGCGACCTTGCCGAGACTTACGACAACGCCTCCGGTTAGCGTCGCAACGTCGATGATGCACGCGGGTTTGTAGCGCTTCGAATACTCGATCGCGTCGCAGAGCGTGAGCCTTCCCTCTGCGTCGGTGCTCAGAATCTCGATCGTGAGACCCTTCATGCTCGTAACGATGTCCCCCGGGCGATACGCCTTTCCGCTTATGCCGTTGTCGCAGACCGCGCTGATCGCGATTACGTTGCGCTTGACTTTCAGCTCCGCGAGCGCCTTCACCACGCTAAATACCGAAGCCGCGCCGGCCATATCGTCCTTCATCCTGTACATCTTCGCGGCAAGCTTGATGCTGTACCCGCCGGTATCGAACATAATCCCCTTGCCGATCAACACTATCGGCTTTTCGTTTTTGTTCGCCGCGCCATTGTATTCCGCGATCACGAAATTCGGCGGATAATCGCTTCCGAGCGCGACGGAAAGATACGCGCCCATCCCGAGCTTCTCGCACTGCGCCTTCGTCAGCACCTTGCATGTCACGCCGGAGCCTTTCAGCCACTCGCGAATCTCCTTCGCGAACTTCTCCGGATAAAGATCGTTCAGCGGCTTCCCGGTCCAGAGCCTCGCCTGGCACACGGCCTTAGAAATGACCACGCCTCTTTCCGCTCCCTTCCGAAACCCCGCGTGCAGCGACTTGTCTGGAGCGATGAACGTTAGCGAAGTCAAATTCCTGTACCCCTTCTCTTTGCTCTCGGTCCTGTAGTCGTCATGTCGAAACTGCCCGAGTACCGTCCCCTCGACCGCCGCCTGCGCGATGGATTCCGCACTCAGGTTAGGCGCGACAGCCGCACTCACGTACAGACTGATGTTCACGATTCCCCTCGCCGCGAACATTCTCGATTTCGGACCGATGGTCTTTCGAAGATCTTCGCAGGAAAGCTCCTTGCCCTTTTCGGGCAGGATGAAGCAGAAAAGGGTGTGCTTCCCGACCGAGACGACGTCGCGCACGCCTTCGTTTTTCAGTTGAGCGCGCACTCCGTCAACCAGGATATTCTCACCGCTAAGAGACATTTCCGCGTCGTCGGCTTTCTCTCCGAGAATCCAGATGCAGGCGGAATTCTTCGAAAACGTTACATTGTCCGAAACCGATATTTTCATCTGCTGCTCTTTCTTTTTAATAATTAACAGGGTCTGTAATGACCAAAGGCGAAAGTGGGATTGCCCACCTTCGCCTTTGAATTTTTGGTCGGGATGACGATGGATTAGAGATCAGTACCGCGAAGTGTGGAACGCTTGTTCGCGTCGCAGCGCGCGACCGCGGCGTCGATGACTTGCTCGACCTGCCTGGAAAGTGCTTCGACGAAATCGCCGGAAACCATATGGCCGTCGTGCTTCGCCTTGATGTATCCCTTCACCTTCGATCCAACAACCAGAGTCTCATGCGGAATCTGCTTTGCGCTTTGCTTTGCCATTTTTGTACTCTCCTGATTTTTACCCTCACCACGAGGAAAAGAAGTCCTGAAAACAACTACAAGCTGGTATTTTGCAATGGTTGCAAAAATATACAAGCCGATTTAAAAAGAAAATTACCCGATCCTGACGACCAAATTGCCCCCCTCCATTCTAATATTTCATCCCCCAAAAAATATAACCGAAGATTGACAAAACCTCCAATTTCAGCCGCTATTGCCGGAGTTTCGGGTCAACCGCGTCTCTCACACCCTCCCCCACGAGGTTGTACATTGTGACCGTCACAAAAATCGCAAATCCGGGGAACAGAGTGATCCACCAGTAGATGTAATCGATCCTCGCGTCAGCAAGGATCGAACCCCACGTCGGAGTGGGCTCACGGACGCCAATCCCGAGGAACGAAAGACTGCTCTCCACAAGTATCGCGCTAGCAATTCCAAACGTCGCCGCCACCAGAACCGGCGCCAGCGCATTAGGCAGAACGTGACGGAAAATTATCCTGCGGTTGGTGAAGCCGAGAGCCTTTCCGGCAATCACGAAGTCCTGGTTGCGGAGCCTTAGAAACTCGCCACGAACAAGCCTCGCGACTCCCGTCCAGCCTGTAAGCCCGATAACCAGCATTATGTTGAAAATGCTCGCCCCTAGCATTGCCACCACAGTCAATATAAGGAAGAACGAAGGCATGCAAACGAATATCTCGATCACCCTGCTGATGACCATGTCCACCCACCCGCCGAAATAGCCCGCGAGCGACCCGAGTATTATTCCGATCGTTACGTAAATGCCAACCGCCACGAAACCGATCGCAAGCGATATTCTCGAACCCCAGATCATTCGCGTAAATACATCGCGACCCTGTCCGTCCGTGCCGAGATTGTGCTCCCAAACTATATTGTGCCAAAGCCACGGAAAAAAGCTCTGCGGCGCCCGCCTCCAGACGTACAAATCCGCAGGTTTCGGCATGTTGTCCACACTACCTCCTGACGACTGACCGCTGTCCGTTCCCGCCGATCCTGCCTCGCCCGACGCGTCGCTTCCGCCGCCCTGCCTTTGGACGTCGCCCATCGAGCTGCTCTTCGGACGAACCGGCAGCCACCACGGCGGAGTGTGATTTTCGATGAGCACGTTCTGGTTGACTCCATACCTTATCGGCGCCCAGACCCGAAATGAACTTTCGATCGTTCCATCCTGGTAAATTCCGCTTACATAGTTGGTGGTGTCGTTGAATGCAGGGAATCTGATCGCCCAGACAATAGTAATGGCTACCGCGACGCATAGGCTGACCAGAACCTGCTTTTTGAATTTTACGCCGATACTCAGTTTGCCGTATCCGAGGAAATATCCCCAGACGGACCGAAGTAAAATCATAATCGCAAAGACGAGGAAAAATATATCCAGCCAATCGAGGGCGCGGAGCGCGGGAGAATCGGTATGGGAAACGAAGTTCATCCTCTGCGGGTCTAGGTCCCTTCTGATTTTCAGAATGAACTCATCCATCGATTCCCCATAACTCTCGGTCGGTTTTTTGAAGATATTATCATCCACCCTGTATATATAATCGATTATGAATTCATCGATAATCTTCTGCCCTTCCTCGTCCACTTCAGATCTCATAATATCGAGTTGATTTATTATTCCTTCTAGCTGACTGTGGACTTTATCGACATAAAAAGAGTCGAGGTTTTTCTTGCACAATTCATAGACCTTTTTCAGATTCGACATTGTTTGAACGCGCTCCGGCTTGGAAGCGACGACCTGAAGAAGTTCGTTATACTTGATCGTCTTTCTGGAGTACCTCAGATCCTTGTCCATCTTGTATTCTTCAACCAGATCGACGACCAGTGGCACCCAGTAATCGAGCGCGTCTCCAAACGATAGCTGTTCCATCAGCTTGAAAGTGGCTTTGCCTTCATCAAGCTGCCGTTTATCCAATTCGTAGGCCTTCGAAATGGAATTGGCGACCATATCTGTTGAAGTTTCGTATTCCCAAAGATTTGGCACAGAACGCGATTTTTCCTGGCTTCCAAAACCAGATAGACTTGTGTGAGCGAAAAAAATAGCCCTGCGAGCCTCGCAATACGCCTTGTACTTGTAGCCGTGAAATAAAAGCGGTTTGTCGTTGGCGATAAACGGAGCAAATATCGCTATACACATCAGGAACAATATGAATTTCAGCCCGAAAACAGCCCGCCTATTCCGGCTGAATTGACGAATCACTATCTCCAGATAGCTCCTATCGACGTGTTTAATCGAATTATTTTCGGGCCGCCTAGCCGTCACGTGGACCTCGCTGCTATTTTTTGCCTTCGAATGAAATTGTCGGATTAACAACCGCGTAAAGGATGTCGGAAATCAGCATACCGACAAGCGTAAGTAGCGACGAAATCATAAATATCGCCATAAGCACGTTGTAGTTTCTATTGTTGATGGATTCAAAACTCAGCTTGCCGAGACCGTCGATATTGAAAACCGTTTCAATAATGATGCTGCCTCCTATGAGGGATGGAAGAATGAACGCTACGATTGTCAGTATCGGAATGAGGCTGTTACGAAGGGCGTGCTTGAAAATAACAACCCTCCCCGGAAGTCCCTTCGCAACGGCGGTGCGAATATAATCCTGCCTGACGACGTCGAGCATTCCGGCGCGCATCTGTCTCGAAATATATGCAAAGCTCGCATATGTCAGACATGTAACCGGAAGCGCGAGGTGCTTCAGTCTTCCGAAAAACTGACCGAATTCCGTTGTAGATCCTTCCAGATCGGAATCGAGACCGCTTGCCGGGAATACCTTCAGAAAATTCGGGAACGCCTCGATAGCGCCTTCCGAAACGGACATCAATAAAATAATAGCAACCCAAAATCCGGGAAGCGAATATAGAATGAACAGTACCGTAGTTATTATCGAATCCGATAACGTGAACTGGTGAGTAGCGCTGTGAATGCCGAGCGGTATCGCTATAATATACGCGAGGAAAATCGAAAGCAGAGATAATATCACCGACCTCTGCCACTTGTCGGCGAACATTTCCATAACCGTTGAACCTTTCTGGGTTTCGCCCCAGTCGAACGGATTCCAGTTTCCATTTTTATCCCGGTTCAGACTTATTGTGCCGAGGTACCAGAATTCATCCTCATAGTCTTTACCGTATTCATGGATGATATCGGTAATGAATTTGGATCGATCCTCCGCGTAGTTTCTTCTCATCTCGTCGCTTTTCGCCGCAACGTCGATAACCCAGGTGTTCAACAGATCATCGATTTCCGGCAAATCTTCGGCGTCTTCCTGATTTTCCAGGCTCGCGATCTCCTTCACCCTGCGCTCCTCCAGAAACGCGCGATAATCTTCCACTTCCTTCTTGTGATCCTCGCGATACCTCGCGGCAAGAAATTCATTGGTTCTCCTCTCGAGAACTTTCTTCGCTCCGTCGACGTCCACTTGCAGTCCGAAAATGCGGGCAAGCCACCTGAAATACTGCATCATCAGGGGTTTGTCGAGGTCCCACGCCTCTTCGATCTTCTTGTACGTCTCCCGGTCCTGAGGCTTCTCTCCCTGCTGATTTCCGCCGACTCCGCCCTGACCGGCCTTGATCGCCACAGGATCGCCCGGCGCGAGATGCATTATCACGAAGCAAATTATGGATATGCCGAACAACGTTATCGGCAATACGATCAGTCGCTTTATGATGTATTCGCGCATTCAGGTAGCCTTTTCTCTGACGTAACGCTCGATGCTCGAAATAACGTGGATCACTCGGCGATGTACCATTCCTTCAGATCGTATCCCGGTCTGAACGGAATGAATTTCACGCCATGGAACTTCGGATCGTACGCGCCGAGTTCGGGCGAGCAATAAAGGAACGTATAAGGCTGCTCGCGGTAAAGAATTGCCTGGAACTGCCTTTGGAGTTCGTAGCGTTCCTCATCGTCGAGTGTTCCCCTGATTTTAAGGATCAGCGCGTCGGTTTCGTCATTTCCGAAACCGCAGTGGTTCGAGCCGCGATTCTCGGAACAACTTGTATGCCAGAGCTGGAACGGATCGCTCTCAAGACCCTGTACCCAGCCAAGCCTGCAAGAGTCGAAATTCCTCTCGTGAATATTTTCGAGGAACACCGACCATTCGCTGATGACCACTTCCATCCTGATTCCGAGCTTTTCCAGATTCTCTTTCATGATCGCGCCCATCCTCTGACCCGCGGTGGAACCCTGCGGCAGCGCCATGTTGAAAGTGAACGGAACCCCGTCGGCGTTTTCGATGATTCCGTCGCCGTCGCGATCGAACCAGCCCGCCTCGAGAAGAAGTTGCCGTGCCTTGTTCTGATCGAAAGGAAGCGTCTCTACGTCCTTGTTGTACGCGGGTCCGAGAATGTACTGAGATCCGGTCACCTGAATAGCCGCGCCGTGGTTGACCTGCTTTATAAACTCGGGAATGTCGACCGCGCCGTAGGTCATCGCGGTCCGGACGCGCACGTCGTCAAACGGCGGCTTCCTCATGTTCCAGCCGACATAGCCGAAATTGCCGATGAAAAACACTGGCTTAGCAAAACGCTGTTTGAATTCGTCGGTATGCGTCTCCACGAAAAACTGATCCGCGCTCATCGAAGGCACGAAATCGACGCCCCCCGCACGAAGCTCGGCAAGAGCCGTCGCGGGGTTGGGAATGAATTTCCACGTGATCTCGTCGAGATAGCCGCCCTTCTCGGGGCGCCAGTAGTCTGGGAATTTTTTCACAGTGACGCTGGTGCCCTCATTCCAGTTTTCGAATTTATACGGGCCTGTGCCCACAGGTCCCGGAGCTTTGGTGTGCCTGGGGTTGTTGTTGAATTCCTCGCCGAATTTCGTCGGGTTGGTATTCAGAAGGTTGTTCGGATCGTAAACGTGTTTCGGGTGGATCATGAATCCGCCGGCGAATTCGAGCGCCTGGAAGTACTGGACGTCGTAGATCACCTTCACGGTGTAATCGTCGATCTTCTCGGGCATTCTGACGTTTTCGTAGTAGGACCTGATCGAAGGCGCGTCGACTTCCGGGCACTTGATGAAACCGACAGTGAACAGCACGTCATCCGCGGTCATCTCGACTCCGTCGTGGAACTTCACTCCCCGTCGCAGTTTAAAAGTGAACACGGTGCCCTTGTTGACATTTGCAACGTCCGCTTCGACAAAATGCAGGGTCTCCTCGAAAGCGCCTCCCGCGGTGCCGGTGAGAAGGTCCCAGCCGGTCGCGGTTTTGGTGGCGATTCCTTCGAACTCATCGAGTTCGAGCTGCTCATGTCCGCCTTCCGTCTTTTCCCGAACCTCCCAGGGCCACCAGGTCTGGATCACTTCATCCTCCTGCTTCAGGACCCACTTCTGCATCGAAGCGTCGAACTCGACGTTCGCAATCGGTTTCGAGCCGACGATCTTGTAGAGCATGTCTTCCGCGACCCAGCTTTCCGCGAGGCTGGGAAGGAACTCGAAAGTATCCGGATCCTGCTCGATCAGCGCTTCGTAAACCTGGCCGTCGAGGATGTAGCCGGTGACAGCGCTGTTGTCGAGGTAGTGATTCAGCTTCTCGGGCTGCGCGCTGAGCTGCACACGAATGCGTCCGCCGGATCGCGGCTGTTCATTCGCCTGACGGGGATTACGTTCGTTCCAGCGATCGTAACCGAGGCGGATGATGTTGGCGGTTCGATCGTCCGTCTCCGCTCCTCTGCTGACCGAGGTCGTAGAACCGGATTCGTTCGCCCCTGCCGCGGGCGGTGGGGTCGAGTTTCCGCCGTTCGAGCCTTCAGTGCCAGTTCCAGTGCCAGTTCCAGTGCTAGCGCCTCCGTTACTAACTTCCGGAGGCGGCGTGTTCGCGCGCTGATTGTTCCTCTCGCCATTCTCCTCCACCGGCGCGAGCGGACCGGCCTGTAAGGGCTGATCCGACACTCTCGATGATCCACCGCCGTAGTTGTAGATGTAGATGTTTCCGTTTCCGCGAGGTCCGGACCAATTCGCGTTTTCGTCCTGCGAGTTCCGGTTATCCCGGAAGTTATGCAGTTCAGCTTCGATCCTTCCAAGCGCGGTGAGCTGTTCGTTGATGTTGTCGAACCGCTGCTCCATCTGGTTGACGCGGTTCGAAAGCCTCTCCACCTCGGCGACGGTCTTAGGATCGCGAGACGGTTCGGAATCGTAGCAGCCAGCCAAAGGAAGGCCAATGATAAGCGCGAGTAACGAAATGGTGGCAAAGCGATTCATGCACCTGCTCCGGCAAACTTGAGTTTAATGATTTGATTTTAAACGCCTGGGAATTCGGCGCGTTTTTGATTCAGGTCAAGGAACTATAAAGAATCGACCGCCGCGATTCAAAGGAATAACCGAAGAAAAGTGACGAGAAATCGCCTGTATGCGAGGCGCGCTGGAAGTCATCTGTACTTCATCGCGCGCTTGTGGTCGCGATCGAGATCCCTGCGCTTGATGGTCTCCCGCTTGTCCCAGAGCTTCTTGCCAATGGCGAGGCCGATCTGGATTTTGACGAAGCCTCGCGCGTTGAAGTAGAGCTTCAGCGGAACTAGCGTGAATCCGCGCTGGCTGACCTTCGTCACGAGCTTCTTTATTTCTCGTTTGTGGAGGAGGAGCTTGCGGGTGCGTTTTTCTTCGTGCGCGGTGACGCTCGCGTGGCTGTAAGGCGAGACGGACATGTTGACGATCTTGACCTCGCCGCCGTCGATTTTGGCGTAGGCTTCCTTGATGCTGACCTTGCCCTGGCGGATGCTCTTGACTTCGCTTCCGAGCAGCGCGACCCCGGCTTCGAACGTGTCTAGAATTTCGTACTCGCGATACGCGTCGCGATTCTGCACGTACACCGGGCTTTTGTCTTTGTCGTCGCTTTTTTTCGCCTTCGCCATTTTCGGTTTCCTTTGGTGGCATTCTACCTTCAAATCCGCAGCCGCGATTTGAGAATCCAGATTTTCAGGTCTATTGTGGACTGAAATCGAAAAATCACCGGCGGATTTTCGACCTTCTACTTGGGTGGCCGGACCCAAAAGTGTCAATTCACTATCAAACCGATTTTATGTCGCGCCTTGGCTATTCAATTCAGGGAACGGATAACTGATATAGTAAAAGAATATAATTGCGAATAGTCCGGACGATACTATAGATCCATAAAAAGCATAGTCCGACTATAGGAGGTCTGTCAGAATAAGTTTACGGATTTCGCGCTCAGATTTGCGTCAGGTTCGTATTGCGCGATAGAGCGAATCCGCAGTCGTAGCTATAGTTACGTCGAGGAATTCGCGACTGAGCGCGATGCGAAGATGATGTGAAGATGTGATGTGAAAACGTCAACTTATTTTGACACACCTCCATAGCCTTACATTCAAGCTCGTCCTGAATGCTAAAACTATAGTAGCGACACAAATCACGATAATGACGCGCGTCAAAATAAGTTTACGGATTTCGCGACTGAGCGCGGAGTGAATATGGCGTGAAGATGTGATGGAGAAACGGTAGTTTATTTGTAACTGTTCACGGGGTAGTTCGCGTTCGTAGTGGCGCCGTAAGGCGTTTCTTTGATCCTCTACTATCTGGAAATATGCTCTCACGAGCACACTACTACAGAATCCCGCTATAGACTGCGATCTACCCCGTGAACAGTTACATTCTCTTGAATATGACTTCCATCCTGGCTTTGCGAAACGCTGTTCCGTTGATCTGGATTCGATGGAAACCATCCATCTGACGGATACGGTACATGTCCACGCCGCGGGTTTCCGCCACGACGTATCCATCCGGCGCGTGGAAGTAAAGCCGCATTCGCTCGGGGACTTCCGTGAAGTTCAGGATCACCTTGCCATCTTCGTAATCGATGTCTTCCATCGCCGCGGCGCCCTGCGTTATGTGGCGGTTCCAGCCGACGAACTGCGGACGATGGAGGTTTTTCCTTATGGAAACAATCTCGCAGTCCCTCGGTCTAAGCGGGACCTCGATTCCATTTTCCTGGCTCACTTCAAGCGGAGTCTCCCACCAGTACGCCCACGCGAGGTAGTCTCCTTTCTCGAAATTTTCGGGAAGTCCGCACTTGCCTGGGAGGATCCGGTACGTCCGCGCCTCTTCCGCGATGTTCTCTCCGCGATTAGCGAGGTCATTGTTGAGTCCCCAGTTGAAAATTCCGACGTTGTGCCAGTCTCCGGATTCCGCGTCGGTGAAGTTCTTTTGCGCGTGCTGGTCCCACTTTTCCGGATACTCGCGATCGAACAGATCCAGCGGACGCGCGGAGTTCCCGTACACGGGCAGGATGCGATTCATCTGGTACGCCCAATCCGGATGATCGCGCATATCCGTGATGCGCTCGCCTAGCTTGGCGATTCCTCCCGTGAGTCCGACGACGCTGGTCCAGCACCTGCTCTCGCTTTCCGTCATCGGCTCGCGATAAAAAAGCAGATCGTTGTGATTGATCCATGTGTTCCCCTGAAAATAGTACCTGCGCGAAAGCGTCCGCAGCGTGGGCTTGATGCCGTCGCTACCTTCCGTCCCCGGCTTGAGGCCGTCCCACGAAGGCTCGTTGTCGAGGGAGATACGCACGGAGTCCGCGATGCCGAAGCTGGCGCCAACGCTCGCGACGGTGAGAAAGAAGCGATCCGGACCGAGGACGTCGCGGACGATTTCGAGTCCGTCGCGGTAGATTTCGCTCGCGGTCTTCGACGAATCGTAGTGGTTCTGCGTGAACAGCGTCCAGTACGCGAAGTCAAGCTTGATCCAGCCGTAGCCCCAGTCGTCGACGATCTTCGTGAACAGCGCGCGGACGTGCTCCTTCACTTCCGGGTGCGACAAATCCAGCGGCTCCCAGTTCTGCGGGATGAGCTGCCTTCCGATGAGGTTTCGTTCCGCGATCCAGTCCGGATGATCGCGGTAGGTCTGCGACTGCTTATCGAGCATAAACCCGTTGACCCAGATTCCGGGAATGAAGCCAGCTTCGTTGATTTTGTCAGCGAGCCATTTCATCCCGTGTGGGAATCTTTCATTTGCCTCCCAGTCCCCTTCCATGATCTCCCAGCCGTCGTCGATCTGGAAGTAGTTCCAGCCGTAGGGACGGTGGACCTCCCGCGCGGCTTCGAGATTTTCGAGGATGATCTCTTCGCTTATGTTCGTTCCCATGCCGCCCATACCGCCGCCGCCGCCCCAGGAGTTCCAGCCGGAGGGAATGTCGTGCTGCCAGCCTTGGTACTCGTTCATCTTCGCGACCGCGCGCGCAAAATTCTCCATCGCGACGAACGGCGTTTCCGCGGCGTAGTCGAGATAGAGCGTTTCGCTTGTGAGAATTCCATCCGTTGGTATCGACGGGCGGTACGTACAGGTTGCGTTAAACGAACTGAACGGCGTCCTGTGGTTAAGCGTCAGTGCTCCGGAGCCGGACTGCGTCTGCACCCTAGTAAGCGCGCGATCAGTAGTGAGGAACCCGCAGGCGAAGGTCGTCCCGGATTCGCGATCGTAGACGAAGCCGTTCCAGTTCGAATCCGATGACGCGCCGTCCTGCTGGATGCGGCAGTAGTAGTCGAAGTACATCCCGTGGCCGTTTTCAAGAATCTGGACGCTTCCCGCGTTTCGCGCCTTCGCTCCGGGATACACCGCGGCACCGTCTGCTCCGCGGGCGCGGATGATGTCGATATTCGAGACAATCCTCTCGGTAGCCCCCATGTCGCCGATTACCTTTGCGTACATGAAGAGCGCGGAGACGTTCTCTCCTTCCACGCCTGGCAGAATGAATCTCAATTCTATCGAAGGCTGATTTGCTCGCACGAACCACGCGATCAAAGTTGAGTCGCTTACCTCGCAGTGGTCGCCCGCGGGATAATATCCCTCCCGCGTATCGAGCCGGCCTTCGCTGGTTGCCACCGACACGCTCGCCTTATAGACTATCGGTTCTCCCGCGGGAGTCGATAGCGAGTACGTGCCGTCGTCGAACACCTCGATTTTCCAGTAGTCGTTTTCGAGTTCAAGCCCGGCGAAAGAAGGCGTGCCCGGCGCGACCAGCGCGAATATAGTGAAAACTGCCGCGAGCGCGATTCGATTTTTCATCGGGGAATCCTAATGAACATACAGTAGTGGCGAGAACTGGATTATAATCGATAGTTCAGGGAATCAGAAATTAAGTTTTGACGTTATTATTGTCGGCCGGCTGTCCCGACAATGAAAATCTCCCGCTCGGCGAACCATGCGCAAAGGAGCTCACGATGAAACAAAGCTGTCTATGGATACTCGGTCTCGTTTTTGGGATGATTCTGCTCCCTTCCTGCTCCTCAAACGAAAGCGGCGAGGATTCCGATACGGACGGTTCCGCCACGGCAGGCGGCGTTCGGATAGTCTCTGGAACGTCGATTTCGATCCAGGACGATCCGCCAGAGGCTACCGGAGAGGAAGATGAGGAAGAAGGCGAATCCGGAGACTCGGAACAAAATCAGCAAAGAGAGATTATGTCGAACCAGGAAAACTTCAACCAGCTCACTGCGGAGGAACGCCACGTAATCGAAGATCGCGGCACCGAAAGGCCATTCACGGGGCGGTTCACCGACTACGAGGAAAAGGGCGTCTACACCTGCCGAAGGTGCAACGCGGGTCTGTACCTCTCGGACGACAAATTCCACTCAGGCTGCGGCTGGCCTAGCTTCGACGACGAAATCACTGGCGCAGTCACGCGGCATCCTGACCCGGACGGAAGGCGCGTCGAAATCGTCTGCACCCGTTGCGGCGGCCACCTCGGACACGTCTTCCACGGCGAACGCCTCACGGAGAAAGACACGCGGCACTGCGTGAATTCGCTGTCCCTGGGCTTCGTACCGTCGGAGCGGGTGGGTCGAGCGATCTTCGCCGGAGGGTGCTTCTGGGGCGTCGAGTATTACTTCCAGCAGGTGAACGGCGTTCTGAAAGTCGCGTCGGGTTACATCGGCGGCCACACCGAGAATCCGACTTATCGCGAAGTCTGCAACCACACGACCGGCCACGCGGAAGCCGTGGAGGTGCTGTTCGATACCGAGCGGGTGAAATTCGAGGAACTCGCAAAGCTGTTCTTCGAGATTCACGACCCGACTGAGGTCGACCGCCAGGGGCCGGACGTGGGCGATCAGTATCGCAGCGCGGTTTTCTATACCGATCCGGAGCAGCGGGAAATCGCGAACAAACTCATCGGCATCCTCACGGACAAGGGATTCGACATCGCGACAGAAGTCGTAGAGGCGGGCGATTTCTATGACGCGGAGGACTACCACCAGAACTACTATCGCAAGACCGGCAAAGAGCCGTACTGCCACATCCGCGTGAATCGATTCGGGGACGAATGAAATAGCGGTCTGTTGCCTGTGGAATTCAGCCAATTCTGATACACTGGCGGAGTCCTTAGAAGCCTCAAAATAATAAGTCATGCATCTCGCATCTCATATTCACGTCATCTTCACATCGCTCTCGGTCGACCAATCCTCATCGTAACCACAGCTACGCCTCCGGTTGGGCTTCCTCGCGCAATACGAACGTGACGCAACTCTGAGCGCGATTTTGTACGACTTATTACTTTGAGGCTCCTTAATCCGTTTGCGACACGATTTCGATGTGCCACCGTCACCAAATTCTGCTCGTCCTTTCGCTTTTCGTCGCGTCGCTGCTAGTCGCGCTTTACAAGTTCGACGAGGATTCCGGGGAAGTTCTGGAAACCGAGTCGCGGGTTCTCAGAACCAGCGGCGTGCTCGCTATCACAGGCGAGGGTTTCGAGTTCAGAGGCTCTCCTCCGCCCGAGGAGTCTGACTTCGCGGAGCCGCGGATGTTCGATCGCGGCATTTTGAAATTCGCTTCGCCGGACAAGTTCACGCATCTGACTCTGATGCGAATGTCCAGCGAGCCGGAGTTCGAGATTTCGGAGCGCGCACGGAACCTGAACCTCAGAATCGACGAAATCGCGGTGACGGAAAAGCGCGGTCCGAGCATCGAGGTCGCGTTCGAAATCGCAAGGCAGAGCGCGCTCGTCCGCGAAGTCGTAGGGTATAAACTAATCGTGCAGTCCCGGACGGAGTTTGACGCGGAGGTCACGATCCTCGCGAAAGCAGCGGATCGGAGCGCGGGAATCCCGCTGGGTTCGTTTTTCGAAGGTCTCGATGAAGTCGGGAAGACGGAAGGGCACGTATTCGAAGGCCGGACGTCGCTGCTCGGCGAGATTTCGCTTCCCGCGGCGGGAGCGTACAAACTCTTCGCAAGGATAAGCGCCGCTGGAACGGAACTCCGGACTCTGCCGCTTTGCTGGATCGAAATCCGCGAGCCGGGATCGATAATGGTCGCGGGCAAGGACGCGGAGGAAATGACGGAGATGATCGAATATCTGGACGACTTCGGCTATCCGTGCATTCCCTGGAACACGCGAACGTTCCCAGGCGGGATCGAAGCGGAGTACGACATCCTCGCGATCAGCCACGGCGCGCTCCGGACGATCAGCTCGCCCGCGATTTCGGACATCGAGCGAAGACTCCGCGAAAACAAAGCCGGACTGCTCTACGTCGCGCTCGAAGAGGAATCCGGAAGGGAGCCGCTGCCGCGGACGATCACGAGTCTGCTCCCGGTCGTTCCAGCGTCTACCGTCCACGCCAGCGAACGCACGCCGCTTATGTCGATCGTGCTTCTGATCGACACGTCGATGAGCATGCGCGATCGCGACAAGATCGAGTACGCGAAACAGGCCGCGATCGCGAGCGTTCAGACGATGGACAACGCGGACTACATAGGCGTGATGAGTTTCGACGAACGCCCGCGAACGGTGATCGAGCCCGCACGGGGCGTGGATATCGAGTACGCGATCGAGCAGATTTCGAGAATGCGCGCGGACGGACGCAGCACACTGATCCACACCGCTATATCGGAGGCGGTGAACAAGCTGAAGCTGATCGACACTCCCGTGCGCCATCTGATAGTGCTTAGCGACGGCCAGGACCTCGGCCTGCAATCGTGGACCGACCTCTACTCTGAGATGAAGCGCGAGAAGATCACCGTCACCGCGGTGGACATCGGAAGCGAAAGTTCGACGGCCCTCACAGACCTCTGCCATCACGTCAACGCGGAAGGCATCGGAGGCTACGTCCCTTCGAGCAACTTCCAGGGGATTCCGCGGATTTTCACCCGCGCCATCCGCCTTCAGTACGAACTTATCGACCGACAGTTCCCGCAGGACGAAAATTCGGACACTGAACCCGCGATCAGACGCGGCGCGCTTTTCCCGGTGCATAGATCGAGCGAAGGTGCGCTGTTTCCGGACATAGCGCAGGGACTTCCCCAAATCCAGAAGTTCACCGTGGCGACGGAACGCGAGGGCGCCAGCGTCGTCCTGACGGTCGATGAAGATTTCCCGCTGCTCGTCCTCGGACGCGCGTATTCAGCCGTCACCGCCGCGTGGACGAGTGGTCTCGGCGCAGATGACATCGGGCCGTGGTACGGCAGCCGCGTAGCGAACGAAACCTTCGCCGCGCTGCTCGGATACCTGATTACCGCGAAATCCGATCTGACGGATTCTCAGGTCTCCGTGACGGCGTTCGAGGAAGACGAAACCACGAAAGTCCTCGCACTGAATCCCGAAGGCATTGGCGGCGCGGTCTCGATCCACGAGTTCGAGACGGAAACGACGGTTGCGCCGGTCGTCATCGTCCCGCGGCTAAAATTCGCGGCTGCGATTCCTGAGCTTACGCCGGAGGGTCAGTCCGTCTTCGGAATCGTTTCGAGCAGGATCACGGGAGACTACGTGATGGAATCCTTCCTCGAGCCTCTGACGGACGCCAAGGAATTCGAATCCCCGGGATTCGATCTGAAGCGCAGGACTCTTTATTCCGGAAGAGAGAGCGCAACCGAAAAATGGAAACCTCGGTACGCGATAATCCCGATGGTATTTCTGCTCGCGATCGCGGGATCGATCCTGGCTCGAAGGCGAACATAGCATTTTATTCGTACCGTCTACGAATTTTTCGTACGATTATGTGTGTCAGTACAACGAACCGCGTCCATGCAACGTCTCTGGCGATTCCAGAGCGTAGTGCCGGTATCTTGTCCGTAATCGATGGCGGCTGAAGAACGAACGCTTGCCGTTATTCTTTTCCGCCTTCTGATTCCTCTGACTCCGCCTTTTTTGTCCTTCCCGCTTGTTGCGA
>JANLHZ010000167.1 GCA_024653775.1 Planctomycetota bacterium
GCGGTGAAGTTCGTAGTGGCGCCGTCAGGCGTTTATATGCCCTCACGGGCACACTACAAACCTGGGAAGTGCGCATGTCCTCGTCCGAGCAAAAAAATATAAAAATCCGCGCTTAGTAAATGTCTCACCAAATTTTCCTGCAGGAGAAAGAGACAGGGATTGGAGGTTCGAGATCGCGCAAAAACAGGTAAGTCCGGATGGCGTTTAACGAATGTCGGCGCTGCGTTTGCGAGTAACGATTTCGAACCACCCGAAGCCGTCAAGTTGCCGTCGAGTTTCTCCGGCGACGCGATGGTTTCGGGTCCACCGAGGGCGCCCTCGATCCTTTCCCGCAACAAGCGGGAAGGAAAGAAAGCTGAGAACGAAAGGACCGGATGACAAAGTAGTGGGGGACAGGGTGAGAGAACGATAAATCGCCTTTCTTGTGTCCGGAAGCGCTATGCACGCGAGCGCGTCATAAACGCTGGCTGAGGTGCGCAGTATGATGAGACTGGACGCCTGGTTAGGACGCGTCCTTAGAAACTCTCTCAAGCAAGCGACATCGATAATTCGGAGCCGTCAGACGAGACGTTTGACGGCTTTTGCGGACATAGACGACCGCGGTCCCAGGTGCTTGAGATCGTTTCTTAGTGGCGAGTGGACAGGGCATTCTTAATTCTTAATTCCTTCAATGGTCACCTTCGACTCGTCGCGCAGACTGTCCGGAGGATAAAGGATCACGCTTTCTCCGCGTGAAAGCCCGAAGGTGACCTCTGCCGAAATTCCATCGTTGTGCGCGATGCCGACCTTGCGCAGAAGCGCCTTCCCGTCCACCGCGACGAATGTCATCCAGTCCCGGCCTTTTCTGAATAGCGCGCTTGCCGGAACCAGCAGGACGTCGTCCGAATGCCAGGTGACGATTTGCGCCTCGACGCGGTATCGGTCGCCCAGCTTTACGTTTTCCGGAATCGGATCGATGAAGTCGACGCGCACGATGACTCGCTGCTCCTCGACTCCTAAGGCGGAGAGTTTCGTGAAGCCGACGGGTTCGACGATTTTCACGCGCCCGCGAATCCGCGCGCCTTCCCCAAGTCTTTCGAACGTGACTTCCGCGCCTTCCGGAATCGTCTGCGCGTCGCTCGAAAGCAGCTCGATTTCTGCTTCGAGCGCCCGCGGATCCCCGACCTCCATTATCGAAGCGCCCGCGGGGACGATCCGCGCGTTCTCCTCGAAAACCTTGAGCACGACCCCGTCGATCGGGGAAAGGATTTTCACCGCGTAGTCTCCGTTCGCCACTAAATTCGAGAACTGCTCTAGAACCGCGCGTGCCTGCATGGCCTCGAACGTTGCGGCGCTAAGCGCGAACTCCGCCCCCTGGAGTTCGAGTTCCGACAGCAGTGCGCGGGTTTCGAAACTGTCGCGCTCCTGAATCGAAACGATCTCGTTTTCGCCGAGGGCGTCGATTCGTTCGAGTTCCTTCTTCGCGAGTTCGTGCGCGGCCCTGGCGCGTTCGACCTCGGTTTCACGGAGCTGTTTCATCGCGCTTGCGGCTTCGAAGCGCGCCTCCGCCTCCGCTTTCGTCCGGGGGTCGAGAAGTCCGGAAGGCTGCGCGTCGATGGTCGCGAGAAACGTCTCGCCCGCGGAAATCTCCGCGCCTGGGCGAAGCTCCACGCGACTCAGATATCCGCTCACGGGAGACGAGATCACGTATCGATGGCGTATGCGGGTCTCGCCTTCCTCGATTATGCTGATCGTCAGCGGCCCCCTCGTCACTAGCCCGGTTTCGACCACAACCGGCTTCGGAATGAATCCATAGACGATCGCGCCGAGGAAAGCCGCGACGCCGGAGTAAAGCAGGATTTTACGCCAGAGGCCGCTTCGATTGCGATTGCGGCTCGAGTTCGTTCCTTCGATTTTCGAATTGTCAGTCATTCTCTCGCTTTCAGTACTCCGAGGAGGTCGAGTTTGGCGATGCGTCTAGCGACGACCGCGAACGACATACCCGAGGATAAAGTTACTATCAGGACGGAGGTCGCATAAGCCTTGTTCGTAAGCACGACCGGGACTCTCATCAATTCCGTGCTGATTCCTTCTACTATGAGGTTTGAAAGCCACCACCCAAGATAAAGACCCGGCAGCAGTGCAAGCAACGTCAGGAGGGCAAGCTCACCGATCAGCACCGAGGCGACCTCCCGCTCCGTGAATCCGAGAACGCGCAGCGTGGCCAGATCACGGGTACGTTCCGACAGCGCGATACGTGCTCCGTTATAGATCACTCCAAATGCAACGACCACCGCGAAGAAGAAAAAGATCCCGTGGCTGATGTCCATCATCTCGCCCATGATTTTATCGAAGCTTTCGAGCACCGCTTTCGTTTTAGATACCGAGCCGACTCTAGGAGATTCCTTCGCCTTTGCGTTGAATTCGTCCCAGTACGCTTCGTCTATTTCGAGATGCGCACCGCTGACGGTCCCGCCTTCGCCCATAAGTCTCCGGAGGGCTTCGATCTCCATGTACGCGCCGACTCCCGCGTAGTCGGTGATCGTCCCCGCGACTCTTGTCTCGAGCACGGGCCGCGCGCCTTCCTGTACTTCGACGCGGAGCGTGTCTCCCGGCGCTACGCATAGAGTTTCCGCGAGCTGCTCCGAGAGCAGCAGCCCCGTCATCGGGAGAAGAATCTGCTCGCGGTTCTCGTTTAGAAGGCGCATCAGTCTCGAATCCTGCTGAAGTCCGGTAATGCCGATTCTTCGGTCGACGTGTCCACTACTGAGTCTCGCGGGAACCATCCTGAAAGGTTCCGCGCTCTGCACTCCCGGAAGCGCGCGGATGTCGCTCATCGCTTCGGAACCTGCTGGTTCGATCAGCGAGAGCGTAACGTCATGCCTCTGGGACTGCCTCCACTGGAAGTCCATCATATAAATCATCCCGTCGCTTAGCGAGACGGAAACTATCGGGATCGCCGTGGCGAGTGCGAGTCCGACCGCCGTGAAAAACGCCTGCCACGGTCTACGCTCGAGGTTGCGAAGCGCCATCCGGAACGCCGGGGTCGCGAGCTTCGAAAGCCCGAGCCTCTCGAGCAGCGAGGGTTTGAAATCCGCCGGCGGCTCCGGACGCATCGCCTCCGCGGGCGGTAGACTCATCGCCTGACGCACCGCGCCGAGGATTCCGAGGAACGACATCCCCGCCCCCGCAAGCAGACCCAGGATCGGCGCGTTCCAGTCCGGATGGAATTCGAGCGAAGGGAACCTGAAAAACGGTTCGTACATGTAGATGAGCCGGCTCCCCACGAACATTCCGAGAGTCCCGCCGAGGATCATTGCGATCGTCACCACGACGAGCGCGAATTTGAAGTAGTGGAATCCGATCGCGCCTGAAGAGTACCCGAAAGCCTTAAGCTGCGCGATCTGCTCCCTCTGAAGCCGAACGAGCCTCGTCAGCGCGGCGCTCGTCATGAACGCCGCGATCGAAAGGAAGATCAGCGGGAACGCGATCGAAACCGTTCTCAGCGTGCTGATCTCGTCGTCGACCATCCTCGCCGACCCATGCTCCGAGCGATCGTAGGCGCTGAGACCTCCAAATGGCGCGAGCACGCGATCGACTTCCGATTTTATGGCGCGGACGTCCCCCTCTGGCGCTACGTCGAGAACCACGCTGTTGAACGCGCCTTCGAGCGCGAGCGCGATGGAAAGTTCCCGTTCGTTCATCCAGAGAACGCCGTACTTCCGGTTGTCCGGCATGAACCCGCCGGGCGGAAGCTCGTAGACGAACTCCGGAGAGATCGCGACTCCGACGACGACGAGTTTCGCGCGGGCGCCGTAGATCGTCGCGTCGAGCACGTCTCCCGGGCGCATTCCGTGAGCCTTCGCGAACGCCTCGCTTACCACGGTCTCGCCGCGGCTTCCAGAGACGGGAAGCCTCCCGGCGCGGAGCAGCAGCAGATTCAGGTTCTGCGGACGATCGTCCGGAATCGAGATGATGACCGCCTCGGCTGTCTCCGCCATTCCGGGGATGTCGAGGATAGCGCCGCCGCGGACGCGGGTGTCGAGCGCCGCGACGTCCGGTATCTCTAGAAGCTCGGAGCGCACTTTATTCGGCGCCCGCTTCAACTCGCAGAACACGTCGGCGAATCGATGCTCTCCGTAGTATCCGTCCCTCGTGGTCTCGAGCGACATCACGAGGCTGCGCTCCATTATCATCACCATCAGTCCGCAGATCATCACCATTGCGACCGCGGTCATCTGACCTTTCATCGTGCCGAGGTCGCGGAGCAGCTTTAGATCGAGTGCGCGCATAGAGTTAGGAGGCTAAAATTAATAAGGTATTCAAAATCGCGCTCAGATTTATGCCAGGTTCGCTTCGATCGAGGAAGTCAAAACGGAGTCGTAGCCATAGTTCCGATGAGTATTTGACGACCGAGAGCGAAGTGAAAGTGGCGTGAAGATGAGATGCGAGATGGATACTTTATTTATTTTAGCCTCCTTACCAGGAAAGCTCCGCCACCGGCCTGCGACTGCGATTGATCCTGACGTCCGCGATCTTTCCGTCGGAAAGCTGTATCACGCGGTCCGCCATCTCCGCGATGACCGCGTTGTGCGTGATGACCACCGCGAGTGTTCCGAGCTCGCGGTTTACGCGCTCGATCGCGTCAAGGACCATCACTCCCGTCCTGACGTCGAGCGACCCGGTGGGTTCGTCGCAGAGCAGCACCTCGGGCCGCTTCGCGATTGCCCGCGCGATTGCGACGCGCTGCTGCTCGCCTCCTGAGAGCTGCGACGGAAAATGATCCATCCTTTCCCGGAGCTGGACCAGGTCGAGCACCTCCTCGGGAGTCATCGGATTCCGCGCGATTTCGGTGATCAGCGCGACGTTCTCGCGGGCGGTGAGGCTTGGGATCAGGTTGTAGAACTGGAAGATGAACCCGACAGTGTTCCGGCGGTAGTTCGTAAGTTCCCGTTCGCCGGCATGGGTGAGGTCGGTGTTTCGATAGGCGAGCGTTCCGTCCGTGAGAGTATCGAGCCCGCCGATGATGTTTAGCAGGGTCGACTTTCCGCTTCCCGATGCGCCGAGAAGGACGACGAGTTCGTTTTCGTAGAGATCGATGTCGACGCCGGCGAGCGCACGTACTTCGACGTCCGCGCTTGTGCGGTAGACCTTCGTGACGCCCCTCGCGGCAATCATCCGCTCGCGATTCCGAATCGCTCCCGCGTCCTGTTCTACTGCAGCTTCACTGTTCATCGGCGGCGCGCCCTTTGCGACCATCTGATTTCACCGCGCAATGTTATCTTCCCGCGGGGTCGCTGGACCACCATTCCGACTTTTTCTTGCAATCCCGAAAAACCGGCAACTTCAAATCATAAGCATCGTGGAGCTGAGGGGGCTCGAATGCCTACACCCTAAAATCGGATTTGCAGACAAGGAAGATATGGAGGTCAACGAAACCGTGGTCAGTACAAGGGTCAGTAGCTACAAGGCACGAGTAATGACCAGACTGGTGGCTGTTTTGGATAAGATGCCAAATGAACTACGTAAAAGCGCATCCGAAAGCTAAGCCGGAGAAGATTGAAAAGCTGAGGCACACCGGACTTGAAAGAGCGACGCTTTATGCAACTGCAATAGCGACGGGACTTCGGAGAGAAGAGCTCAAACAGCTTACCTGGGATTGTCTCGAACTCGACGCTGGCACACCGTCAATCACCGTTAAAGGCCAAGTAAGCAAGGCTGGTAGGACGGAAACCGTTGCTCTCACTTCAGACATTCGAGAACGACTTATTCAGTGGAAGGAGTCCGTATCGAAGTTCAGAGGAGAGCAGGTTAAACCGACTGACAGAGTTTTCAGCATAGGCTACTGCCTCAGAGAACGCCTCATGCAAGACTGCGAATTTGCCGGCATCGAAGTTGTTGACTCTCAGGGTCGCATTGTGGACTTTCACGCCCTCCGCCACACCACCGCTACGCGCCTTGCGAAATTCGGCGTGCCACCTCAGATAGCGCAGAAAGTTATGCGCCACGCGGACATTTCAACAACGATGAAGAGTTACACGCACCTGTCAGTCGAAGACCAGCGCGACGCCATCGAAAACAAACTTCCGCCGATGGTGGCACCAAATCCCTCCAGAAAAAGTTGTCAGCATATATGGCGGTCGGAAGACGGCGTTTCAAGACGAACACAGTCTTCCGAAGACAATGCCGAGGACACTTGCGAAAACTCCGGAGTCCTGCAAACTGTAGGCGCAGCGCCCTCAGAGACGCAATATGGCTCACGAGGACGCGCTAAGACAAGTTCATCTGATTACTGGGCGTGGCGGGATTCGAACCCGCACGGGATTTATCCCAAGGGATTTTAAGTCCCCAGTGTCTGCCATTCCACCACACGCCCGAGCGTACTTCGCAGGTAGAGGGAACTAAATCTACCTGACGATAATCCATTAATGAACGAAGCACAGAAAAAAGTGCCAAATGAATCTGAAAGCCACTCGGAATCCGGTGCTTCTCCAAATAATATTTTTGTTTTTTGTTTTTTGATGCCCATGTTGTGCCAAAATACAAGCGTGAAGTTCTGGAGGAGCAACACATTCACCTGAATTGACGTTGCCCTCTTACGCTTCTACAGGCATGGGTGGAATTGGTTTGTCGGACGAATCTTCTGCGTGAAGTTTCGGCCAATCATAACAAGTTTAAAGCATTTCAAGTAGGAAGGAGGATGCCTATGGAGAATGCAGCACAGCCTCCGGGCATTTCTGGAGTTCCTGAAAGTCCGGGCACGCCGGCTCCGTCTTCATCGGATATGCCGAGAAGGGACGCTCTCGCCATTATGTCGACCGCGGGCGTCGGAGTGGTTATGCTCAGCGCAGGCGGCATCGGTGCCGGGTTCCTATGGCCTCTTAAGCCAAGCGAACCCGCGGCGGTGTACACCTGCAAGGTTCAGGAGCTACCTTATGGAAAACCTTTCGAGGTGAGGTCTCCGCGAGGGGAAACTCTTTACCTGATTCGCACCAAAGGCGCTTCCGAGGGCGAACCCGACAAGATCGTCGCGATGGGAACAACATGCACTCATCTAGGGTGCAAGGTCTTTTACAGACCGGAGACGAGGGACTTCCATTGTCCCTGCCATCAGGGGTATTTCGACTCGGATGGAGTGCCGGTTGCGGGCCCGCCTGAAAGGCCTCTTCCGCACTATAACGTGAAAATCGAAAACGGTCTGCTTTTCATTCTCTACGAGAACCTTTGAGGAGGTGAAATATGAGCACGGAACACGAGGCGACGCCTTCTCATTCGCAGCCGAAACTATCCGAGCACGTACTTCCGGGCGGACTTTTCGGCAGGCTCTCAGCTCTGGACGAACCGCTTCCGCACAGTATGAAGCGCTGGTTCTGGTGCTGGGGAAGCCTTCCGGGGTTTTTCTTCATGATCCAGGTCACGACAGGGATCATGCTCGCGTTCTTCTATAAACCCGCGGTAGAGACCGCGTTCGAGAGCGTAAGGTACATAACCGAAGAGGTCCGCTACGGCTGGTTCATACGTTCGATCCACATGTGGAGCGCGCAGATGATGATCATTTTCGTGTTCCTCCACGCGACTCGGGTTCTTATCACCGGAGCGTATCGCGGAAAGGGCAGGTGGCTCACCTGGATGGTGGGCTTCAGCTTGCTGGTCAGCACGCTGATGTTCGCGTTCACCGGATACACCCTCATTTACGAACAGCTTTCGTACTGGGGAGTCACCGTCGCGGCGAACATCAATTCCTACGTCCCGATCGTGGGTCCGTACCTCGCGGACTTCATTCGCTACGGCACCGAAGTCGGCGACATCACGGTTTCGAGAATGTTCGCGTTCCACGTGTTCATTTTTCCGCCCGCGCTGTGCGGACTGATCGGAATCCACATTTTCTGCGTGCGCAAATTCGGAGTGCATATTCCAGGGAATGAAAACGATATTTCCATCGAGCAGCAGATCCAGAAGCAGAAGGGGCCTTACCACTTCTTCCCGCAGCACGCTCTCGCGGAACTCGTCGTGTTCCTCTACCTCGGTCTTGTCACGATTCTTCTCGCGATCGCGTTCCCGGCGCAAATGCACGATCCCGCGAATCCGCTTGTGACTCCAGAGCACATAAAACCCGAATGGTACTTCTACGCGACCTTCCGCTGGCTGAAGCTGTTCCCGGCCCAGATCGGAATCATCCTCCTTGGCGGACTCGTCGGAGTGATCTTCTGCTGGCCGTTCGTGGACAGGTTCCTCCGGAAGCTGTCGCCAAAGGTGGAGATCGGGCTGTGGGCGTCCTCAGCCGCGATTCTAGTGATTCTGATAATGACGGTGATCGAGGCGATCGCCTGAAGAAATAATCTGGTTTGGTTCATTGGTCAATTTTGATTAGAAAAGGAGGCAGGTATGAGTCTCCAGGGGAAGCAGGTAGTAATAATCGTTCTCTCCGCGCTCATCCTTATTTGCCTTGGCTGGGTGGCATTCATGGAAAAAGCCGGCCACAGTGAAAAGACCCACCGGGTCATCGTGACGGAAAAGAGCAAAAGTTGCCTTACCTGTCACAATTCGCAGGGCCTTGCCGGGAGCATCGACGGCTCGAGCCCGAGCCTCGTTGCGCACTGGGAGGGCAGCGCCCACGCCGCGAACGGTATCGGCTGCTACGAATGCCACGGAATGCCTGAGGGCGGCAACCTGAAGGACATCGACAACCCGCGGTACGTTATCGAAACCACGTGGCACCAGGAGGAAGGCGGGTACAAGACCGTCGAGCTTGCGAAGGGCGCCGACGGGAAACCAGTCGCACGTCCCGACATCTGGAACCACGAGGGCACCGACATCGTCGCGAACGTCTCTCCAAGAACCTGTATGGGGTGCCATCCGACGGAGTATCGCGAGAACTTCAACTCGCGGCACTCGAGCGCGTCGCAGTTCATAGGCTCTCTGGACAACTTCCTCGGACAGTTCGCGGAAGGCACCGCCGCCGCCGCGAGCGGATGCCGTCAGTGCCACGGCTCCGAGGTGAGAATGATCGCGGAAGAGAAATGGGACCGCTCCAAGTCGAACCTCGCGCCCGACACCTGGCCTAACACGGGCATTGGACGAGTGAACCTCGACGGCTCCTGGGGAAGCTGCTCTGCCTGCCACTCGCGGCACGCGTTCAGCGCCGCGACGGCCCGTCGTCCGGAGAACTGCGGCAAATGCCACATGGGTCCGGACCATCCACAGGCCGAGATCTACGAGGAGTCGAAGCACGGAATCGCGTTCCGACGCGCCGACGGGGCGGGGCTTATGAACATCGAAGCTCCTGCGAACGAGTGGGTCCTCGGAAAGGACTACACCGCCGCTCCGACCTGCACCACCTGCCACATGGGAGCGGTGCAGTCCCACGGCAACTTCAGCGCGCTCCCCGTGACCCACGATCCGGGCGCTAGAATTAGCTGGACGCTCCGTCCGCCGGTTTCATATAAGCCGGGCGGAATCACGATGCCGGGCGAAAACGGCGAGACTGTCGTGATCCTGAAGGAGCCTGACGCCAGGCGTCAGGAAATGCAGTCCGCGTGCCTCTCGTGCCACACTCAGACCTGGGTAATGAACTTCTACACTCAGTTCGACGAAGGCGTGAAACTCTACAACGAAAAATTCGGCGAGCCGTCGAAGGAGATCTACGATTTCCTGGTTTCGTCCGAAATGCTCGACAAGGTTCCCTTCAACGAGAAGATGGATTACGTCTACTTCGAGCTTTGGCACCACGAGGGACGCCGCGCGCGCCACGGCCTCAGTATGATGGGTCCGGACTACACCCAGTGGCACGGCTTCTACGAAGTTGCAAAGAACTTCTACACCGAGTTCCTGCCACTTGCGGAAGAAGTCGCGCACGATCGCGACTCGGCCTCGGGAGTGAATCCCGCTTCAGCGGAAAGTGCGACGATGAGGCTTCGAACAAAGGTCGACTCGGTCGTCGGACGGCATCCGGAGTATCATTCCTGGCGTAGTGGATTGTCGCCGGAGCAGCGTGCGCAGATGCTCGAATGGGGTCAGCGCGAGTACGAAGGTACCGGCAGAAGCTCCGACTGAGTCGCGAGCGAATGGTTCACCAAAGGGCGGGGAGACGATTCCCGCCCTTTTTCATTTGAGATCGTCCCACCCGCCATAGACCTCGCAAGAAGGGAAACGAGTGAGTCTCATTTAGTTACAGGGCACTAGTCCAGTCCGTCCGGTGCGCTGGTAGACGATTCGCTTTCGTATTCGTCTTCCAGGGGAGCGTCGTCCTGAAGCTGGTTCCTGAACTCCACGATCTCCTTCGTTATCGCCCGCGCGAATTCGTCCGACGCGTGTTCCACTATGAAAACCTTCGCGCCCTCGTCGTAGCGAACGTTCATTCCGCTTTTCGAAATCCGGCTGATCAGCACGCCGATCAGGATTATCAGCACGGAAGCCGAAATCGCCCAGGTGCCGATCTCGTTTTCCGTTTCTCCGACGTCCGACAATAAAAGCGTGGCGCCGCCGAAGAGGGATACCATCGAAACGAGCAGCATCGAGCAGCAAGCCGCGCCGCGACGGTTATATTTCCGGCTGTGATACGCGCAGAGCGGCAGGTAGATTTTCGGTCCGGACGCGCTCTGCCCTTTGCCTGGCGGGCTGTCCGGCGAATTGCCTTCTGGAACCTTGTTTTCGACTTCACACGCCAGTTCGTAAACGTCCATCGGGGCGCGTCCGCAGAACGCGCACAATTTCGGCATGTCTCTTTTCCATTCCACGAAGCTTTTCGGAATCTCGATTTCTTCCGTACCGACCGGTGGCGCGCCACGTTCGGAAGTCGCGTCTTCGCCCTCGAACTCCGCGTCCACGGGTTTGAGGTCGTCCGCGCGAAACCCATCGGCTTCGAGCTTCGGCTGTAGCTTTCTCTGAAACTCGTCGGAGCCTTCGGGAATTATGAATAGCTTTCGATCCTGATCGAACTTCAGCGGAAAAGCGCGGTCCGTTCGCGCATAATAGAAATACGGCGCCAGCAACAGCAGCACGCCAACGCCTGCGAAAATTGCGGCGCTCTCCACGTCTTCGAGCACCAGCAGGAAAATGAATCCAGCGCCGATGAGGCCGAATCCGAGAAGGCATCCGAACGCGCACCCGTACTCGGCGGCTTCTTTTACGGCTCGTTCAAGCGGCTGCTTCTCATAGCGATGTTCGTCCTTAGCGCCTTGTACTTCCAGGCGGCAATTGCGGTGATCGCTGTCATCATCGTTACCAAGTTCCTGCCCGCAAAGGTGAAGCGGTTCGTGTTCTTCGCGTCCTAACGTGGTTCACAGAACGGACTTGAAAATAGTTGTCCCTTTTTTTTGGAACTTCACCGAATCGCTCAAAAACTTCTTGACGCAATACCCCGAATTTGTAAAGTCGATTCATCCCGCCTTTCCCAAGGAGCGCAAAATGAACAAGATTCCACGAAACTCGTTCTATCTATCTATCTATCTGATTAGCGTTCTCGGCTTCGCAAGGGACGCGAAGGCGCAGTCGGAAGCGGACGTTTTCGGGAAGTGGCTCTTGATACAGGAATTCGCGAATATCCGCTGCGGTCATCCCGGACACGCGGAGCTTCTCGCCCGAATGACCAGCGACTTCATCGACGTCGAACAGAGCGGGACGAACCTGCTGGCGTCCTACATCGATCCCGAGGAATTTACCGCGAATATATCCGGTTCCGTCATCGGTAATGGCGTCAGCTTCACCATAGAAGGCTTCGCGACCACCCCCGGCATCGGACCCGCAACCACTTCCTACGCGGGAACCTACGACTTAAAATCCAGAACCATTACCGGAACCATGTCCGGCTCGGGCGGACCGGGGGGAGTCCTCGGAAACCCGGAACTGATCGACTTCTGCAACTGGTCGGGCGCGTTCACCGTGGTCATCATGGACGAAATCCCGGACGAAGGTACCGCGGCATACGAACTAATCGAGGGAATAGTTCAGCTTCAAACGCTGACGATTTCTTCGATAATCCGCTACTCCGAGATCGTCAGGGACATGGAAGAGCAAGTCGCGCTCGTTTTCAGTAACGAAGAAATCAGGTTTATAGAACGAACTCACGTTGACGAGGCGAACGACCTGCACCACGAAGTTGCCACGGAAGCAAACGACATAAATAGAACTACGATCCAGCAAACCTTCGCGCTCGACCGCCGATTCAGACTGACCCTGAACACGCTCTGGCGTAATTTCAGAACAGCACATGCGGCAACGATAAAGAACAATAATAACTTAGGACGTAGCACAGTTTCTTCAATTAAAAATTTGGTGAAATCTGGCGGAAGATTAGTTCGGCTTCACGCCGCTGACGCAGAAGCACATAATGGCGTTGAAATTGAAGTTGGTTATTCTAATCTTGTTGAAAGTGATAAGACATCTTTGATCACTTTTGTTTTTAATGCACAGGGTTCAGAAGAATGCCCAACGGATAATTTGAAATGGGTCCAGTTTGCGAGGATATCTGAAGAATTTAGATTAATTAAGTGCGTTTTTGATCATAGAGGTGATTTTATCGGAACTGATGCGATAACCGGACAGAATTCTGACGAAATATTTCAGGTTTTTGCGGAACAAGTAAACGCATCTCGCGAAAGCAGAAGTATGCCTAAGCTGTTTCCAAGTCCAATGGCGCTTAATCAGTGGATTGTAGATGCTAATCCAGAACGCGTAAATGAAAGCGATCCTACATTTTCTGGTCAAAACACTAGAACCGTGAGGGACGGTAACAACATTGTGCAGAAACTTCGCCTATATGATGCCCCAAGAATTGGAAGTTCGGATTGGCAAGCTGCCATAGACAAGATAGCATTAACTAATCCACTGGCGGAAGAAGCAAACGGAGTCGTTGTCAAGTTCGAGTTTCGCTCTATACTGTTATGCAGATCAAATGTTTTAGGATATTACGAGTGGTTCATCGAGCAAAAAAGTTGTCGCGACGAGAGCGACCCGACTGGGTTACGAGAGTTTGTCGCTTTTACCGGACCAACTACTCATCATGACGCTCCTCGTTGGTTTGATGGAAAACCACCACTGTTTGATGAACTCTTAGTTGTCTCCGATGAGGAAGTCGAGATTCGCTCAGGTGCCGCGGCTGTACCAAAAAATTAGGGGGGGTAAGCATGCGTCTTAAAAAGCGTATTTTGTTGATTGCAACCGTATTGCTATGCGGCGTGATTTCGTTGTTTTATTTAAAAACGAGATTGGATATCTCTCTAAATAGCTATGTTGCTGGTAGTTTCATTCGAACCAAGGATAGAACACACTCAGTCCACGACCGCCCTTATGGCAGCCAGGTATTTCATATTGACGCTTCATCGTCCGTTGGAAGAAATGTGCCACGGGACATTGAAGTTGTAAGAAGAGATGATGATTTCCAAAGTCCGTTGTCCACTGAAAAGCAAAATTTAGACAACTTTACCATAAAACCTTTGGAAATCGATGACACAAAATTCAGGACAGATTACATACGAACAGTGACTATTGCGGGTGCTTTATATTTTTTCGACGATAACGGTGACATGCTGTTACCTGGTACGCTCACGGTTGTTTCCCCGGAAATCTTAGTATTAGTTGACTTTGCACGTGCCAACGGATTGGACAGCAATCAACTTCAAGCGTTGGCCAAAATTAACTACGAATACCAATTGGGATTGATTGAAAACATAGATGTGCTACGCTCGAATTTCGAAAAAGCACAAATCACATGCGACTTCGCGTCGTTTGTTGACTTCGCTCGTGAGTCGGGTGGAATTCTGATTGAATTTAAAAACCTAAGACCTCCGGCGGACAAAGTCGAATCCAATTTTGAGACAATAGATATCGATGAGATGCGAAGCGATATTGAAATTTGGGATAACATAAAAACCGAAGAAATTGTCAGAAACGTTATTAAGGAAATTGAAGATGGGATATCTATTTCACTAAATATCGAGTATCTTGGGCTAATCGGGTCCGCTGCTTCAGGATCCGTTCCAGCAGTGGTTAAAGTGTTGCTCAGCGAGGACGAAAAAGAGCGCCGGTTCGCGGTGCGGGCGATAAGGCAGTTCGGGGGGCAATCGGAGATCGTGATTCCCGCGCTGACGGACGCGTTGTCCGACAGTCAAAGCGTCGTCCGCGCGGAGGCCGCGGGTGCGCTTGGAGAATATCGTCACGAGGCAAAGGACAGTTTCAGGCAGGTTCTGGCTTTGACGAACGACGAAAACCCGGAGGTCCGCGCGGAAGCTGTGAAAGCCATCGTGAATATCGACCCGGAGGATTTCGAGATCGAGCCGACAATCGAAAAGCTGATGCTCGACCCCGAACCAAAGGTCAGAATAGCCGCGTGCGAAGCCGCGGGGATGCTCGGACCATTCGGGCTTTCGCTTTCGGTCCAGCTCGAAAATACTCTCGCATCGGACGCCGACGGGTACGTGAAGTTCGCCGCGGCGCGTGCGCTTTTCGAGATTTCGAACGACCGCGTCAAATTCGCGGAAGACCTCGAACCGATACTATCGGATTCCAACTGGCAGGTGCGGGAGGACGTGGCGAAGGCGCTTGGGGACCTCGGCCGGGACGCGCTAACCGCGCTCGACACCTTGAAAAGAATGTCCACGACGTTCGAACGCAGTCCGTCAGTCCGCTCCGCGGCTAGCGAAGCGGTGGAAAAGATCGAACAGCGTTAGGAGTAAGGGCGCGTAAGCTTGAATTCTATTCCGGCGCCGCCGGGAAGGAAAGGATGAAGGTCGTGCCTTTGCCGGGTTCGCTTTCGATTTGAATCGTTCCCCCGTGATTTGAAACCACCTGGTGGACAATGAACAGCCCAAGGCCGGTTCCTTTCCCCTGCGGCTTCGTCGTGAAGAAAATATCGAACGCGCGTTCCTGCTCCTCCTTCGTCATGCCTTTTCCGGTATCCCGCACGCGGACAACAACCAGGTCGTTCGCCAGTTTCGCGCTGAATTCGATCTCCCCGCGGGACTCTATAGCCTGCAAGGAATTGATCACGAGGTTCAGAAATACCTGCTGGATTTCGTGGGCGTTCCCGTGGATGAACGACGCCTTTTCGTCCCAGTCGAACCTGATCTCGATTCCCTTCGAAATGCACTCGCTTCGTTTGAAACTTATCGCGCTCTCCGCGGCGTGCTTCAGGTTCATCTTCCCGAGTTCCGACTTCCTTCTCGGGCTGAACTGAAGGAGGTTCTGGACCGTCGCTTCGATGCGGGTAAGTCCCTCGTGGATAAGTTCGAGATAGACCTCCGAGCGTTCCTCGTTCGACTTCCGCGCCCGCTGCGCAAGCATCCGAACCGCGTTCAGCATCCCGCCGATGGGGTTGTTGATCTCGTGGGCGATGCCGCTTGCGAGGGTTCCCATCGCGGCAAGTCTCTGCGCGACGATCAGTCCCTTCTGGGTTTCCTCGATGCGCTTCGACGCGCTGTCCACGCGGCTCTCGAGTTCGTCCTGATACGCGAGCACCTCGTTCATCATCCGGCTGAACGCGTTCTGAAGGTGTCCGATCTCATCCGCGCGTTTCGTCTCCTTCGGAGCGAACGAGTAGTCCCCGCGGATGATCCCCTCCGACGCGAGCGAAAGCCCTTCGAGCGGCCTTAGCACCAGCGCGGAAAGCAGCACGTACGCGAGGATGACGATCAGCCCGCTTCCGATCGCCATCACCAGCCCGAACTGCCACTGGCTCTCCGTAAGCGCACCCTGCGCGTCGCCCGGATGGAGCGACATTTTCATCTTGAGCACGAAGACGAGCGCGCGCGTATCCGCCGGAGCGACCTTGATCCCGATCTCCCGGCCCACGAGCGAGTTCATCGACTCGTCCGCGTTGTCGCCAAAGGTGATTTCGAGGGAGTCGGTGATCATCTTCACGATGCCGACTTCGCGCGCGAAGTCCTTCCACGACGCGCTTCGAACGCCGCTCCAGCCCGGAAGACCATCGATCAAAAGAATCTCGCCCAAGTTTTCGCTGATGTCCTGAGTCTGCCGCGAGCCGAATTTGTAGTGGTTCGTCTTTCCGGAAAATTCGAGCAGGAGCTTGTCGCCCGACGAGACCCCTTCGGTGCCCGAAAGGTTCAAAGCCGTCGCCCTTACAAGCTGCGGACTCTGCGGGAACATCAGCGGGTCGAGACTCCCAAGAATGAAGGAAGACATGTAGGACACCGTCGCGATGTGATCGTAGCCGATCTCGGTCGAAAGCGCTCCGACTTCCGCAAACCAGATGTTAAGCTCCGGATCGACCGGATGCCCCCGCACTCCGAGAATCCTGCTTCCGGGCTTCACGAACTTCGAGAGGTCCGCGCCCTCCCGCGGACTGTCGAACTCGAAAATCACGTCCCGCGCACCCTGGAAAGTCACGCTCGTAACCGGAGGCCAGACCTCACCGTCGTCTAGAGGGAAGAAGTAGCCAAGCGCCTCGGATTCCGTTCCGCTGAGCAGGAACTTTTCCATCGCTTCGACCTGGAAGCTCGTGGAGTTCGAAAACCGGAAGCTGACGCGATCGCCGTCGCCGAGGCCGGGTGCGCCGTTTCCGTCCTCGAGCGTGATGCTGAGCAGGATCGGAGCCTTCATTTCAGCCGGTTGCGGGAACGCGCCTCTTTCGCCGTCAGGGGCGGGAATCCTGAAGTTTCCAGCGCCGATCAGCCTCGCTTTCGCGGGTGCAGGCGCGAACTTCAGCGAAGAATCGAACATCGGCAGAACATCAGCAACCCTACGCGGATCGAAATTCACCGTGTCCCTCGTGTCCGGCGTCAGCACGCCCAAGGCCCGGTCCCCGCTGAAGTAGAACACGAGCTTGTCGCGGTTGATGTTCTGCTTCATCCACGAAACTTCCGGCCATCCGACCTTGCCGCGGGAATTCTCGAACGACCTTTCTTCGAAGCTGCAAAGCGCTTCGAGCACGCCCGTCAGCTCGCTCTGCGAAAGCCTTCCGACGATTGGCGCGAGGCAGGTGTCGAAATGCAGGACGACGCTGTTCCAGAAATCCTTCGACTTGGGCTGCGCCTTGCTGACGAGTTCGATCGCAATCAGTCGCGGCCTTCTCGGCGAAAACGATCCCGAGATCGCGGGCGGAGAGCCGCGCACCGGGTAATTGAAAAGTCCGCTCGTTATCGCGATCTCCGAGCTTTCCGTGAGCTGTTCTCTAATCGGGACGTAGACCACGCTTCCGTGCTCGATACGTTCTTCGCCCGCACGAATTCTCTCGCACGCGCCGAGGTCCTGCTCGGAGACTTCGGGCGCCTCGCCGCTACCTGAGAACGCTTGGCGCAGGCTTCCGTTCGGGCGGAACACCATCGCGGATTCGAATACGCCCGCCTCGGTCCATCTGCCGACGTCCGTGAGGAATTCGTCGTTCAGCTCCGGGTGCTCGGGACTTAGCGCAGGGCTTGCCGTGTATGCGTCGATGAAATGCCTGATCGCGTCGTGAACGCGGACCTCCTCGGACTTCGCCCAGCGTTTATAGCTTTCGGTCAGCAGAAACGCCATCGCGAACGAAACTCCCGCGAGCAGCAGCAGCACCGGCCCGAGAACCTTCGTCCGGAAACTCATACCCCGCGGCCTCGGCTCCGGCGGGCGTTCCATCGCTTCCGTCTGGCGCTTGGTTTTAGCTATTGTTTGCACGCACTCTTCTGCCAAAGTCCAGAACCTACGCAAAGAGCTTATCATACCAGATCGCGGCTTGAAGCAAAAATCTACGGCGCGAATTGCAGACGTCCTCGTCTGCGCATATTTTCAAACTGTGCGCGAGACGCCTACAGTCCCATTAGCGTCCGCATTCCCAGCCCCGTGGACGGTTATAGGGTAGCAAACTGTCGGTTCAGAAAGTTCGGATCATTCCCGATCCCTGATTCCGATGACGAGGATGTTCGGCGCTCCGAGTCCGCGAACGCTCGGCTGAGTGCCGTAGGCGTCTTCGAGATCGAGGTATTTATCGCGCGCGGCTTCATCGTCTAAAATGGATTCGAGCGCTTCCTCCTCTACGTGCAGCGAAAGCGCGCCGAGGCCCTGGCTCACTGCGATTTCGAACCCCGCGGCTTTCAGCGGTTCCTCGATCTGCTCTGGAAGGAAGCCGAAGTCGCGGGAATCGAGTCCGAGTTCGCGTACGTGGTCCAGAAGCTCCTCGCGCCAGCGCATCGCGCCGTTCGCGAGTAGACCTCCTGCGTAAATGTACGGTTCGAACTCGTCCTCGATTTCCTCGGGAACGTACTCTCGTGTGAGGTCCCAGCCAAGCGCGACGGGAATCGTCCCGAGTCGCGAGGTCGTCACGATGACGACGGCTTTCCCGGCTACGCGGATCAGTTCGGAAAGCGCTTTTTCGTGCTCCGGATACGAAAACGAAAGCGGCGCGTCGATACATAGAACGAGGTCTTTGCTTCCGTCCGCGAACTCCGCAAGGTCCGCGATCTCGCCGTCCGCGACGTTTATCGCGAGCTTCTTTTCTCGCGCCTTGTTTACCGCGCGGACGCGCATCGCCTCGGATGGATCGACGAGAGTGACGTCGAGACCCTTTTCCGCGAGGTAAATCGCGTAGCGTCCGGTGCCGCCGCCGACGTCGAGGACGGTGCGGACTTCGCGCGACGCGATCAGCGCGCGAAGCCTTCGCTTCACGAGCAGCGTCTGAAGCCTGATCAGCGGGAACAGTTTCTCCCGCTTGTCTTCGTCCCGCGCGCGGTTTTTATCCCAGATTTGATTTAGGTCGCTGTTCATCTCGATCCGATTTCGGGATACCATCGACTTCGTCATTCCCGAACTAAACCTTCGAAGTCGCAATGATAAAATTCTTCGCCAAACTTAGAAAGCCCTTCGCGTTTATTACCCTCGCGCTCTGCGCGCTCGAACTGGTGTACCTCCGGCTCGCGGCGGACTACGGACTCGCGTTCCATCTCGAAGGCGCCGCCCGCGCCTTTGCGACGCTGATCGTCCTTTTCGGAGTGTTCATCAGATCCTGGAGCGCGGGAATCATAATGAAGCGCGAAGAGATCGCGGTAACGGGGCCGTATCGATTCGTCCGTCATCCGCTCTACCTCGGAAGCATCGTTATCGCGACCGGATTCGCGCTCCTCATCGGAGACGAAGTCGTCCTTGCGCTGATGATTATTTATTTTTCCACCTTCTACTATCTCGCGATCATCGACGAGGAAGAAAAATGCGTCCAGCGCTTCGGGGACGAGTACCGCGAATACATGAAAAACACAGGCAGATTGCTTCCGCGGTTTCATTACAAATCAAATAAAGAAATGTCTTTCTCTTTCAGAAGATACAGGCATAATAAGGGGTACATGTCTCTGATTTATTCGCTGATCGGCATCCTTCTGGTCGATCTTTCGAACGACTTTGATTTGCTCCTGATCTTCGTTTACAATTTCCGCTAGGCAACTTCCAGACAAAACGACCTTCAAGCAAGTTTCACGTTGACGATTCTTTGAAAGGCAATCTCCGATGGCATCGGAACTCAAAATATCAAGACAGGATCTCGACGGGGGATTGGCGCTCATCTCCCTCGAAGGTTCCCTGGATTCACATACATACGGCGATCTTGACGAAATCCTCCAGGCCTACTTCGACGACGATAAATTCAAAATCATCGTCGACGTTCTCAAAGTCGATTACATTTCGAGCGCAGGCGTGGGCGTCTTCGTCGGCGCGGTCTCCCAGGCCCAGGAGGGTGGCGGAGACATCGTCCTCCTCAAGGCAACGAACAAGATCAAGGAAATCTTCGATCTCCTCGGCCTCTCCAGCATTCTGAATTTCGAACCCGAACTCGGCTCCGCAAAGGCCCACTTCGGCTGAGGACAATTCTGCGCCCCGCGTTCATTAGGAGGCTAAAATAAATAAAGTATTCAAAATCGCGCTCAGATTTATGTCAGGTTCGCTTTGATCGAGGAAGTCAAAACGGAGTCGTAGCCATAGTTCCGATGAGCCATTACCTCGATGTCATGGGACGACCGAGAGCGAAGTGAAAGTGGCGTGAAGGTGAGATGCGAAATGGATACTTTATTTATTTTAGCCTCCTTACTCGCCGCCCGAAGCGGACGCGAGTTCGATCAGTTTGCCGATCGTGTTCCAGTTGCGCGTGGTCGCGACCCCGAGCTTCCTTTCGATCAATGCATTCGTGAGCTTCGTTCGCCCGGCGCCCGCGTGATACCGAAGATACGCGTCGTTCCCGACGACTCGGATTTCGTCTCCTTCGAAGTCGGCGGATTCGATTTCGCGGATCGCGTCCTTCGTCGGCTTGCCGCTCAGAAAGCTGACGTAAAGCTTTTTCGCGATCTGCTCTCCGTCCTTGATGAACGGATTCCCCGCGACAACTTTCTTCAACTCCGCGGGAGTCCTGACGACCACGGAAACCTCGAAGCCAAAGCGATCGTGGATTCCGTCCTCGATCCGCTTCGCCGCGGCTTTCGCGCCGAGCGCGGTTTCGAAATAGACGTTCCCGCTCTGAATGTACGTCACGGCGTTTTCGAACCCGAGCGACTCGTACAGCGCCTTTAGATCCTTCATCAGAATGAGTTTCTGCCCGCTGACGTTGATCCCGCGGAGCAGCGAAATGAGTTTCTTCATTACTTCGTGAACTTCCAGATCGTGCCGAAGGGACCGCAGCCGAAGAGGGCGTTGGTCGCGGTGCAGGCAAGGTCGAAGCCGTTGCTTGCCGGAGTCGCGCCTGCCGCGGACCATGAAGTCCCGGTGTACTCGATCAGCACGGGAGCCTGCGGAGAAAGCGCCCCCGGACCCGTCGCGTAGACCTGTGTGGCGGACCACGCCTTTATGGCGCGGAGGTCGGACGTCACGCCGCTTGTCGAGGCTGACCACGCTGTTCCGTTATAATGAAGGATCACGCCAGCGTTACCGCAGGCCCAGACGTCTGTGTCGGAGGTTCCGTGAACGCTGTACAGATCGCTCGTCGTAACGCTCTGGGTCATCGCGCTCCAGCCGGTGCCGTTATAGTGATAGATCTTGCCGCCTGTGCCGACAGCGTAAGCGCTCGTCGAGCTTACTTCGTACACGCCCTTGAAGTCCGGCGGCGTGCCCGCGCTGATCGTATCGTCGGTCCATGTGCCTCCCGTCATGCGGATCAGCGTTCCACCGTCGCCTACGATGACGACGTCGTTCGGACTCGTTCCGCTGATCGCGTTCAGATTCGCGGTGATACCGGAGGGGAATCCAGTCGGCGCGGCCCAAGAACCCGTCCCGGTGCTGTAGAGCGCGGTGCCGGAATCGCCGACCGCGTACATATTCGATCCGGTGCTGTCGCCGTCGATGCCGCGGAGGGTGTTCGTCGTTCCGCTGGTTTCGGTCGTGTATGCCCAGCTTGTGGACAGCGAACCTTTTACGATGGTTCCGTTCTCGCCGACGCTGTAGATCAGGGTATTGTTCGGCGCGTATATGCCGCGGAGGTGATCCACCACTGGGGACGCGCTGCTCGACCATAACTGAGTGCCCACGTTGAACTGCATCACGTGTCCGAGATGCCCGCCAACGAACACCGTCGAGGTTCCGTCCGCCCAGATCGCGTCGAGATGCTCGACAGTCGGGTGGGTTTGCCTCGTCCAGGCTGTTCCGCTGAACCAGTTGATGACGCTGATGCTCGCGGAAGTCGCGGTAGTCACGGCTTTTCCAACCACCCAGACGTCGGTGTTCGAGTTGACCCAGATTTCGTCGAGCGTTTCCGGAACGCCGCTCGTGACCTGGGACGTATATTTGTTGACCCAGGTTCCGGGAGTTCCGCCGGTTACTGTCGTGTGCCAGAATTCGTCGGTCCCTGCGATGAAGATTTCGCCCGAGGTGGGGTCGCACCAGACATCGTTAAAGTCGCTGGTCGCGCCCGGGACGGTGATCTGCGTCCACGTAAGCGCGCCGGATGTGCCCGTGCCGTGGACGACCGTCGAACTCTTGCCGACAGCCCACACGTCCGTTGGAGAGAATCCGGACACGCCGCGATAGTCGATAGTCGCGACCGCGGAAGGAAGCGTCTGCTGCGGCGCGGTGAACGTCGGAGGAACCGCCGTCGCGTTGACGCGAATCTCGAGCACGGTGCCGGCATCGCCGACGGCATAAATCGACGGAACCCCTGGCGCGAACTGTGTCGCGGCTGGAGTGGGATTTTCGATCCAGACGTCATAGATGTTCGCCGTCACTCCCGACGCGATCCCTTGCCACGTCGTCGTGCCGGATGTGCCCGTGCTCGATCCAGCGAAGATCACGCCCGCGTCACCGGAGCCGAAGAATTCGGTGTACGTGCCTCCACCCGCGATCAACGGCTTATTGACCACAAAATGATTCATCGCGCGGAAGTGCGGCGTTCCCGTCACCGGCGGCGGGGTGGCTGGAACCTGCCAGTTAGTGCCGTTCCAGACGCTCAAGGTCGCGTTCTCGCCCACTGCGACGACGTTGGTTGCGCTAAGCCCGTAAAGCGCGTGGATCGTGTCCTGCGTCGGCGGCGACATTCCCGTGATCTGCGCGTTGCTCGTCGTGAAGCTGACGGTGTTTCCCTGCGACTTCCAGTTCGCGGTGATCGCGTCGACGCGCCAGAAGTACTGCGTGTTCGGAGTCAGCGGAGACGACGGAGTGAACGTCGTTCCGCTCTGGTTCGACGAGACTTTGTTCGACACCGTGAACGTCGCGCTCGTCCCGAGCCAGACGTCATAGCCTGTCGCGCCTGTCAGCGCCGTCCAGGATAGCGAGCCACCAACCGCGGCTCCGGTCGAAAGGTCCGCCGGGGAATGTCCGCTCACACGCGTGCTCGGAGTCTCGGTTCCGGTGGTGAAGCTCCACTCGGTGCCGGTCGGGGTCGTGCCCGTCAGAAGCACCTCCCAGAAATACGTGGTCGATGCGGTGAGCGGAATCGACTGGACCGGATTAGCGGAGGGAAGCTCTAGATACGTGCTCGTCGTCGAGTTCGCGATCTTGGTGAGACTTCCGGACGTCGTCCCGAACCAGACGTCATAACCCGTCGCGCCCGTCACGCCGGTCCAGGAAAGGATCGGGTACTGAGTCGTACTTGTGCCCGCATCCGCCGGAGATGGGTTTATCGGGACCGTGTTCGGCGTCAGCGTATCGAATTCCCAGGTATCGCCCGTGACGGTGGTCGTGCTCGTATTCGTATCGACGCGCCAGAAATACTTCGTGGTGCCTGCGAGCGCAGCGGACGGCGTGTGCGTAAGCGTTGTAACGCCGGCGGCAACGCGGTTGGCGATTAACAGTGTGTTTCCGTTAGTCGCGTAAGTCGATTGCGTGGCGAGGTAGACGTCGTAGCTCTGCGCGTTTCCGCTTGCCGGCGCGGCCCAGTCGAGAGTGGTCGTAAGCGTGATCCCTGTGGACTGATGAGCCGGACTGACGTTGGTCGCCTTGTCCGACGCGGTCGGCGCGGTCGCGACGGTGAAGCTCCACTCGTCGCCGGTGGTTATGAAACTGCTCGAATCCACGGAATCGACGCGCCAGGTGTAAGTTCCACCCGCGGTCAGGGCGGCGCTCGGAGTGAACGTCACGCCGGTCTGACCAGAACTCGACGCGGACGCCGAGGTAGTCGAAGAGCCAGCGACGAGATAAACATTGTAGGAACTTGCTCCCGTCGCGGCGGTCCAGGAAAGCGAGGTAGTCGCGGATACGCTCGCCTGGTTATCCGCCGGGGTGGGATTCGTGGCTTTGCCGGCGGTTCCCTGAGTCACAGTGAAGGTCCAGGTGTCGCCTGTGGTGATCGCGCCTCCCGAGGAGATCGAATCGACCCGCCAGGTGTACTGCGCGCCCGCAGTCATCGCGGCGGAAGGCGTGAACGAAAGCCCCGTCTGCGCGGCGCTGCTCGGAATCGCGGAACTCGAAATCGTCGTGCCCAGAACGAAATAAACGTTGTATGCGGAAGCGTTCGTGCCTGCGGTCCAGCCAAGAACCTGCGTGGTCGCAACGTTCTGCCCCGCGTCCGCCGGGACTGGGTTCGTCGCCTTCCCCGGCGGAGTTCCGCCAAGCCCCGCTGCGAGCGCTGCGAGCGGATTGTCACTGCCACCGCCGCCGACGCACCCGATAATGCACACGAAAAGTGCAATAACTGAAATTAAAACCACAAGAGAAGCTTTACGATGCGTCATCGTTCCCCTTTTTCATTCGTTCGTGCGATTAATATGCGAATTAGCGAAACTAATGAGTTTAGAGCGCAAATATCATTCCGAATACAGCTCCAAACGGACAGATTTAAGGTTTATTCAGTATAAAACTGTGCCTGTACGGTTTCGGACGTGACGGTTTCCGTGTAATCGATTGTGCCGTCGTCGCCGAGGTCGAAATCTACCTGGACCTGACCTCCTCCGAGGAAAGTCAGGTAGCAGGAACTCGTCGATCCAAGATACTTGATCTGTCCACCCGTGACGCCGGAGGTTCCCTGTATCGTCACCTCCGTCGGCGTTGTAACCTTCACAATGCCGATATCAGGCACATCGACGCTACCATCGAACGCGAGGGTTTCAGTGACCGTTCCTCCTGAATTCTGCATTGCGTAAGTAACATCGAAATCATAGAACGTCCAGACCTTGCCGTTTACGTCATACGTAACATTAAAAGTCAGTTCGTCGCGATGTGTCGTCGCTGTTTCATTTTCGAGCACCGTAAACTTGATTTGACCGTTTGCATTAAACGATTTGGTCGAATCAGATACTGAAGTATAGCCAAGATTGGTCAGTTCAGTAATCTCGTAGTCTCCCGCGACCCAGCGAATATAGTTCGGGTCGGAATATCCGCTCATGTTCGCTGAACCATTCAAAACGTAATCCCCAACCTGAAAATTCGTGAACGTCCCCCCGACAGCGAAGTTACCAGTTGTGCCGTCCCGCTGGAAACTTAGTGACAGCGTGCCGCCGTTGTCGGTGCTCTGGACTTCGGTCTCGAAGGTGTTGGCGCTCGAAGCCTGCGACCTCGAGGAGCCGCGATCTCCTCTGGCGCCGAGTCCGCGGAGAGTACCCGCAAGCAGTCTGTCTGCGAGCGAATCTCCTGAACTGTCGTCCTTGGGCGAGCTTGTCAGCGTGTAAATGTCCGCAAAGCCGTCGGCGTTTCCGGACATGAACGATCCGGACGAACTGACCTCCTGAATGTTGGTCTGCGCGACATTCGCCGTCGGCGCGGGTTCCGTCACCTCGTTCCAGGTGGCTATCGTGATGTTCTGGGTGGTGTCCGTGGTCGAATCTTCGCAGGACGCTAAAAAAAGCCCGATTGCCGCAACTGTCAGAAACTTGTTCATTTTTTCCTCCACGTTGAAAACGATATTAATTTCGCCCCAGCAGTATATAGACTTGCGGCAAAGGATGAAATGCCTTAGCCGATCATGTTACCTTTATCACTATCGCTGAATTTTCAAGGCGTCGGTCTTGCGCATTATCCCCAGGCTCTCCGGTTCGATCGAAGATGGAAAAGAAAAGAGTCATTCTCTGCGGCGACGCGAACCTCCCTTCTGTGAAGGAAGCGCTTACCGAAATTCAACCGCTGATCGAGAGTTACGCGCGGGTGGTAGCGGTGATAGAAGACCGCAAAGCCGAACTTCACGGCATCGAGGCGGACGTCGTCCTCGTCCTAGGCGGCGACGGCGCGCTGCTCTCCACTGTCCGAAGAATGGGCGCGGATCAGATGCCCGTGCTCGGGATCAACTTCGGCTATCTCGGTTTCCTGACGTCGCTCGCGCCGAAGGAGATGAAGAAGGCGCTTAAGAAAATCCTCGTAGCGGAAAGGATTCCTTTTTCGGAAAGGATGATGCTCGAAGCGGAGGTGAAGTACGCGGAGCGTGGAAGCGACAAGTTCTACGCGCTGAACGAGATAGTCGTGAGCGAGCCGCGGACGTCGCTGATGATCAGGATTCTCGCGGAGGTCAACGGCCAGAAGATCGCACTCTATTACGCGGACGGCCTCATCGTCGCGACTCCCACAGGGTCGACCGCGCACAACCTAAGCGCAGGAGGTCCGATAGTTCATCCGGGACTCGACGCGTTCGTGCTGACTCCGATCTGCCCTCACACGCTGAACCTTAGGCCGCTGATTCTTCCGGCGGAAGAGGAGCTTACTCTCACGCATCAGGAAAGCGAACGCGAAGTGATAATGGCGGTCGACGGCCAGGTCATCCACCCGATCTGCAAAAGCGACACGCTCATCATCCGCAAGGCGCCGCTGAGATTCAAACTCGTCACCTTCGGCGCGGAGGACTTCTTCGAGCGGCTTCAGTCGAAGCTACGCTGGCAGGGACACTTCTGATTCTGGAATTCGGGATTTTTGATTTTGATTGAACTAACCGTAACAGTTCACAGTGTGGGAACAGTTACTGCGAGCATAATACGACGATCAGTAATCTTTTATTATGCTAATAAATTATAACTTATGATAAGTTGAAATGATTGGAGCATCAGTTCAGCGAAACACGATGACAGAAGCGTCCGCGCGATTCCTGCGCGATTTCACAGTCATCTTACACGTGAAATCGCGAATGAAACGTCCGTGCGAGCCCCAGCAGGGCGATATGTTTGTAGACGAGAACCAAAGCTCCACAAAAGCTCCGGAGGAGCGATATGTTTGTAGACGAGAACCAAAACTCCACAAAAGCTCCGGAGGAGCGATATGTTTGTAGTAGGGCTGCGGGGCTACAAATATACCGTCCCGCCGGGACTCATGCGGAATCGATCCGCGCGTTATCTCCACGTGCCGGGCGCTTTGAAAGTGCCTGGCACGTCCTGATTCGTAACCGTTCACGGGATGGCGGAAGCGCTCCCAGTGCTTAAGATTGTTTCTCGCTACGAGTTGATCACCTTCTCGACTTCTTTCGCAAACTCCGGGACGACCTCGAAGAGATCGCCGACGATTCCGTAGGTTGCGACCTGGAAAATCGGCGCCTCCGGATCCTTGTTGATCGCGACGATGACCTTCGAACTGCTCATTCCCGCAAGATGCTGGATCGCTCCGGAAATTCCGCACGCAACGTAGAGGTTCGGACTGACGGTCTTGCCCGTCTGGCCGACCTGATCGCGGTGAGGACGCCAGCCGGAATCGACTACCGCGCGGCTCGCGCCCACCGCGGCGCCGAGCTTGTCGGCAAGCGCTTCGATGAGTTTGTAATTTTCCGCCACGGTCTGCTTGACCTGGTCCTCGCTCCCCTCGGCCTTTCCCTTGATGCCGCGGCCACCTGAGACGATGATCGAGGCCTCCGCGAGGTCCGGGCGGGTGAGGGCGCTCTTCTGGAACTCTTTGACGCTGACGCGGGGCGTCAAGCCGGAAACGTCCACGACGACTTCCTCGGCGCTGCCTGTGGCGTTCTCCGCGGGGAAGACGTTCGGGCGCAGAGTCACGACGAAAGGCGACGTCGCGAGTTCGACGGTCGCGACGGCTTTCCCCGCGTACACCGGACGGCGGGCGCTGAACTTTCCTCCATCGTGCGCGATCGATACCACGTCTGCGCAAAGTCCGGTGTCGAGCGCGACCGCGACCTGGCCCGCGAAGTCTTTCCCCGCCGCAGTCGCCGGAATGAACACCGCGACGGCGCCGATGCTCTTAGCCACGTTCGCCGCGATCCTGGCGTACGCGTCGGTCGAATACGAAGCGACCTCCGCGACGTGAACCTTCGTCGCGCCATACGCGGCAAGCTCCGCGGCTTTGCCCGCGACTCCCGCGCCGATCACGAGCGCTTCGACCGTGTGTCCGCCCTTCGCTGCCTGTCTTTTCGCCTCGCTGACGACCTGAAAAGAAACGCTCTTCAGCGCGCCGTCGCGAGCTTCCGCTATTGCAAGTATTGTTGACATATCTTTCTCCAAAATTCCTGGTAGTCAGAAGTCAGTAGTCGGTAGTCAGAATTTGCGCTACCGCTCGAATGCACCCTCCCTAAATCCTCGATCCTAGATCCTCATCAGATTACCTTCGCTTCCTCGCGAAGCAGTCGCGCGAGTTCCTTCGCGGCCTCCGGACCTTCGCCTACGATTCGTCCCGCGGGCCTTGGAGGTGGAAGCTCGAGCTTCGTTACCTTCACACGGTTTTCGACCGCAGGCGCGGCTTTCTGATCGAGCGGCTTTTTCTTCGCCTTCATAATGTTCGGGATAGTCGGGAACCGCGGCTCCTTCGGACCTTTGGTAAAGCTGATGCAGCACTTCGCAGAGAGTTCGACTATCTCGGTCCCGCCTTCGACCGCACGTATTGCGCGGAACTTGCCGTCGCGGAATTCCGCGGTGGAGCAGACGTTCGCCACGGGAAGTTCGAGCAGCGCCGAGACCATCGACGGCACCTGGTAGTTGTCGCTATCGACTGCCTGCTTACCGAAAAAGATCGCGTCCCACTGAAGGCTCTTAAGCTCGTCCGCGAGCGCTTTCGCCACGCTGAAGCTGTCGCGAAGCTCGTAATTGTCGTCGGTCAGATGGACCGCCTTCACCGCGCCCATCGCAAGTCCGTTGCGGATGTCCTTGGTCGAACCTTCCGCTCCGAGGGAAAGCAGCGTGACTTCGCCGCCGTTCGCTTCGACGTGCTGCAGCGCTGCTTCGATCGCGAACGCGTCGTACGGATTGATTTCGTACTCTACGCCCTGCTTGTCGATTGATACGCCGCTAGCGCCGACCTTGATTTTCGCCGCGGTGCTGGGCGTGACTTTCACGCATACGACTATGTTCATTTTGCGTCCTCCTGAAAAATAGTTATCGATGTCGGTAGTCAGAACTTCAGCGCGGGCTACCGACTCACCACCTGCCATCATTTGACGTCATACTGTCTGCGAACGATCGTCTGATTCGACGCCGCGTCGTATATCCGGATCGCGACAACGTGGGAGCCGGACTGCGCGGTCGGCTTGAACGAAAACTCCTCTGTGGCTTCGTCGTAAATAAGGTCCGCGGGATCGAGGCCGCGGTACTCCTCGCGGTCGATGCTATACTCGACGTACGCGACGAAACTTCCCGCGTCCGTCGCGGAGAAGCGGATCACGCCTTCCTCGGAAATCCGCAGCGATTCGACCTCCGGCGCGTCGTGGTCCACTATGAACGCGGGCGTAAGGCGCTGCGATTTCAGCGCGCGGGCTGGACTGTTGGACTTCTCGTCGACGACGGTGAGGCGAACCTCGTACACCTCGCTCGGAAGTCCTTCCGTCGCGAATTTGTACGGGCTTGTAACGGGATCCCCGTTTTCGATTTCGATCCAGTCCGTATCGCCGCGGATTCTGTAGTGCAGATACGCCGCGAGTTCGTCTCCGTCTGGGTCGCTCGCCTGCCACTTTACCGCGACTTCCTCCGTCCGCTCGGTCCTGCGGACCGGGCCGCTTGCGAAGACCGCGCCCTCGACCTGGAGCGAAGAAATCTCCGGGGCGCGGTTATCCGCGAGGTAGAACGCCGAAACCCTGATCACGAACGCTTCCTTCCCTCCGGTCAGATTGACGCGGTACTGGAAGTAGCGCCCGTGCTGCCCGGAGACGAACGCGTCGTCGTCTTTCGACGGGAAGCCGCCTATCTTTTTCCACGCCGACCAGGTCGCGTCGGGTTTCTCGGAGTTTCCGGTGCGGGTCTCCACGGTAATAAGCTGGCTGTCCGCGCGCTCCGGATGGAACGCGACCACGTCGAGCCGTCCGAATGTCGCGGGCGAACCCGCGTCGATCACAGCCGAGGTGTACTTTCCTTCGCTGGCGATTCCGCCGAGAGAAATGTACGCGCCGGTCTTTCCCGTGGTGAGTCCTTCAAGCTCCCCGCGGCTGACGAGAAGATCGAGAACCTGCTCCTCCTCGAAATCGAAAAGCACCTGAACCTTGCTCGCATCGATGTACTCATAGACCTGCCCGCTTTTGCCCGTGGCGATGAGGAGAGTTTTCGACGCGGTCGAAGCGAGCGTGGTAACGTAGTTCTCTTTCAACGCGAAAATCTCCCGCGTGACTCCCGTCTTTTCGATCGCATAGACGGCGGTGCTGAATCCCGTCGCTGGAAGAGGTTCCGCGCCAGCCTGTCCGGGAGGAACGATCTGACCGCCCGGAAGAGTCCGCACCGTGAAGTTCCGCGGCGCGCCCTGCTCCGCCTTGTTCGCCGCGGCGTAGAGCACGTCGCCTGCAAGCGCGAGCGCGCGAACTTCCTGCTTAGGCAGAACCGAGATCAGCTCCGACGCGAATCCTTCCTCGCCTTTTTTGATACGGTAGATACGCCCGTCGCTTGCACTGCCCGCGTAAATGGTCCCGGACTCGCTCACGACCACGTCGAGCACATGCGTCGGTTCCTCGCTGCGGAAAATGCGCTGTGAAGTTTTCCGCGCGACGTCGATCTCGTAGACGCTTCCAGCGGGGCCAGTGCCCGCGTACAGCTTCGTCTTGTCCGCGCTGAACGCAAGGCTCCAGACGTATTTATCGTCGAGGGTAACGAGATCGCTGACCATACCCTGCGGGCTGCGGACGAAAACCCGTCCGTTCGGGATGCTCGCGATGTAAAGCGTCCCGTCATTTCCCGCGACGAGGTCCGGCAGAAGTATCTCGGGCGAGTCGAACTCGACGTCGAAACCCGCGGTGGTCTTTTTCAGGAGTTTGCCGACCGGACCGGTACCGAAGAAGGTATCTTCGCCTACAAGCTCGACGCTCCAGAGGTTGTCATCGGCGGACCTTGTTCGTTCGAACGCGCGGCCCACGACGACGTTGCCCTCGCTCGTTATGACGACGTTTTCCGCCTCGCCTCCTTCGAAGTCGGTTCTCGACGAGTGAACGACGACGCTCGTCGATGATGCCCGCGTTACTGGCGCCATCACGGCCAAAATCAAAAACAAACTGGTCGCAAACAGATTGTGCTTCATCGTTAACCCTGTTCTCGCGTGATCCTGAATTATTTCTTGTACGAACTATTTTTGTACACCTGAGCGACGAAAGCAAACCTGAGAGTCGATTTTTTCCCCGGCAACTTGTATAAACTTAGCGGCGTCGCTAATTTCTGCGGCTCCGCGTATCCGTGGGGTGATTAGCTCAGATGGTTAGAGCGCCTGCCTTACAAGCAGGAGGTCACTGGTTCGAGTCCAGTATCACCCACGAACCGATGTCGACGCTTGCAGCGCTGGCGAATGGCGGCGCTGTGAGATAATGACGAAGGATTGGACGTATCCGATATGCCCGTAAACATGGACAAACCGCGCCTTTGGAAGGCCGATGTGGCTCGGTCCGTTGATTTCTACAATGACTGGTTCATGCGGTTTGCCCCAAAGGCGTACAGAGAGACACGGCAAAAAACCACGAAGCAGGTTGAAAAGGCGCTGAAACTGACAAACAACCTGATGGACATATCGATAGGTACGCTTGCGGAGCACCCGGAGATACTGCCTATCTTGCGCATGGCGACGGCTCCGCCAATTGCCCGCGACAGGCTGAATTGGATTGGCATCCATCTCGCCGAATCTCGTTCGGAATATGGAGTTGAAACAACGCATCTCGCCCAACATGGGGGAAGCGGCGGTCCTTGAAGAGTTGGAGAAGATCGGGACGTTGATCCGCAAACTGGCGGACGTGGATATCTTCCCTTGGCTCGATAATGAGCATCAGCCTCAGGAAGTGGAAGTTCACCGTGCCGCGACTGTTGTGGCTGATCGGCTATGTGGCGCGATGGCGGACCCGATTGTGAGAAACGCCCAGGAACATCGACAGTTGGAGACCATTCGTAAGTGGCTTGAGCAACGGGAATATACCCACGTCAAGCCGATCTCTATCAAGGAATTTCGAGAGATGAAGTCCGGGACGTTCGCCTATCATCTGAATGTCCCGGTTTCGTTGGAAGGGGGTCGCGCCCGAATCAATATTCCGATCGATGTGGCCATTATGCCACGGAAGAAAGCCAAGAACGGGCTACCGATTCTCGTTGAATGCAAATCGGCGGGCGACTTCACGAATACCAATAAGCGGCGAAAGGAAGAAGCGGTCAAAATTGCCCAATTGCGAGCGAACTATGGCAAGGATGTTTGCTTCATCCTGTTTTTGTGCGGCTATTTCGATAGCGGTTATCTTGGCTATGAGGCTGCCGAAGGATTAGACTGGGTTTGGGAGCATCGAATCGACGATTTAGCGAAGTTCGGACTATGACCATGCTGAATATCGAGTCAATTGAGCAAGAACGGCTCGTAATACAAGCGCGCCTGGATGGTGCAAAGTCTCAAGCCGAACGCAACCGCTTAGGCCAGTTCGCCACGCCAACGGCCCTTGCTCGCGACATACTCGCATATGCAAAGAAGCAGCTCCGCGAGAAAACGTCCGTTCGATTCCTCGATCCGGCGTTAGGAACAGGTTCCTTCTACTCCGCATTCCTTAGCATTTTCGGTGAGAACGCCTCTTCCGACGCCACGGGCTTTGAAATTGATGCACATTATGGGGATGCCGCGCGATTGCTGTGGAAGGAGCATGGCCTTAACGTTATCCGCGACGATTTCACAAAAGTCAAATTCCCGGATGACGAAGGCGAGAAGGCTACACTTGTCATCTGTAATCCACCTTATGTTCGGCATCACCATATTCCCAGCGAGGAAAAGCAAAGGCTGAATGGATGCGTTTCGATACGTCGTGGCATTTCGCTTTCCGGTCTGAGCGGTTTGTACTGCTATTTCCTTTGTTTGTCGAAGGATTGGATGGCCCAAGGCGGGTTGGCGGCATGGCTGATTCCAAGCGAATTCATGGATGTGAATTACGGCAGAGCAGTCAAGGATTTCCTCCTGAACAATGTGTCGTTACTTCATATCCACCGCTTCTTGCCAAGTGACGTTCAATTCGGCGATGCCTTGGTTTCTTCCGCCGTCGTATGGTTCAAGAACGAAAGGCCATCAGAAGGGCAAAACATAAAATTCTCTCTTGGCGGCAGCCTCTTAATGCCTGCAATCGAGAAGAGCTACGCCTCTAAAGATCTTCGGCAAGAAAGAAAATGGACGAGTCTCCCGAGAGTCAGCAATCTGAATGGAAACGGCAATGGGAAATCCCCGCCAGTCATAGGCGATTTCTTCGATGTGAAAAGAGGCATCGCAACCGGAGCGAATGAATTCTTCATACTATCTTCCTCCGAAGTCGAAAGACGCGGGATTCCACCCGAGTTTCTTATTCCGATCCTTCCGAGCCATAGATTCATAGAAGGAGATTCGATCGAGAGCGAAGAAAATGGCAATCCACGAATAGAAAAGGCCAACTTTCTTTTCACAAGCGAACTGCCTGAGGAAGTAATTGTAAATAAACATCCCGAAGTACGGGACTTTCTTGAAGAAGGTCGCCTGCGAGGAATACCTGAAAGGTATATCTGTCGACACCGTGAACCATGGTATTCCCAGGAGAAGAGGGAAATCGCTCCTTTCCTTTGCACTTACATGGGTAGGAGTAAAGGAAACGGAGAATCGGCGCCGTTTCATTTGGAATCGATCGAATGCGATCGCTCCAAATGTCTATCTGATGCTCTATCCGAAAGCCGCGATAAGGAAATGGATCGATTCGGATGCTCATTTGGCTCAAAAAGTTTGGGAAGTTCTGAAGGCGATTCCCGCGGAATGTTTGCTTGGCGAAGGCAGAGTTTACGGCGGAGGACTTCACAAATTAGAACCGAAGGAATTGTTGCGCACGCCGGCGTCATACCTCGCCTGCTCTTTGCGATGTATTCGCTTCCTGACGAGGTCAGGCAACTGCAACTGTTTTGAAAGAAATCGCCGCAAACTTACTCCGCAGCGATCCTGTATCTGTTTGCCGCGCTCGTGCGCCAGAGGTTTTCGCAGACTTCCGCGCAGAGCCGCGACGCCGGGCTTTCGACGAGTCGTAGCGGTCGCTTTCGAAATGCCCGGCACATGGACATCACGCGCGAGCGGCGTTTCCCTGCGAGGCTCACGCAGGCCGCGGCTTCGAGACGTGCGGATTTCCTCGCACGCAGAATCTGAGCGGCAAGTACGCGGCGTCTCCCGCGTAATCGACGCCGACCCTTGGCGCGATCGCGATGTCCTTCGATGCGACTTTCTCGCCATCCGCGATGACGAGGGATCCCTGGCGGAGCGAGACGCCGTCGAGGGTTTTGTCGATCGCGAGCGCCTTGCAGAGCTTTCCTGGTCCGCCCGCGACGTCGCCCGGCCTGACCTTCGGCGCGAGGCCGCGATTGACTCGCATAATCGTCTCGCCTTCGAGAGGCTCCGCAGCGCGTATCAGGACCGCCTGTCCGTCGTCCCGCGCGCCAGTCACCGCGTTCAGGCAGAAGTAGAAACCGTAGATCATAAAGACGTACGCGTGCCCGCCATCGAGGAACATCGATTCGTTGCGCCTGGTCCTCCTGCCTTCGAACGCGTGGCAAGCCGCGTCGTGGGCGCCCGGATACGCCTCGGTCTCGACGATTTTCGCGATCAGAATCTTGCGGCCAATCTTCCGGACGATCGATTTTCCGAGGAGGTCTTTCGCCACGACTTCCGCGGACCTACGGTAGAAGCCTTGATCGAGTACTTTCACGCTCGTCTCCGACAAAGTCGCCCGGCGGTAAGGAGGCTAAAATAAATAAAGTATTCAAAATCGCGCTCAGGTTTATGTCAGGTTCGCTTCGATCGAGGAAGTCAAAACGGAGTCGTAGCCATAGTT
>JANLHZ010000182.1 GCA_024653775.1 Planctomycetota bacterium
GTGTGACAAAATAAGTTGATGAATTTCGCGCTCAGATTTGCGTCAGGTTCGCATTGCGCGATTGAGTCAAACCGGAATCGTAGCTATAGTTCCGGTGAGGATTTGACGATTGAGCGCGATGTGAAAGTGGCGTGAAGATGTGATGTGAAAACGGCAACTTATTTTGTCACACCTCCTTAGTGCTGCAAATCTTCCGCGTGCTTCGTTCTGTCCGTAAGCTGTTCTTCGAGATCTTCGTGGTCGTACTGCATTTTTGCCCCGGAGACAATACTAAACGACCGCGACGGGCACTTCAATCTCGAAAGAGGAACCAGATAATAGAGATGATTTACAGGATTAACAGGATTAAAGTTGTCCGCGGGATTTCATCCTGTAAATCATGTTAATCCTGTCCGATTTTTGAAAGGTATTCAGTGACTAAGAGGCTATTCGAAACCGATCCCCGAACATTCGCATTCACCGCCACCGTGACAGAACTGATTGAAATCGACGGCGACGAAATAGTCGGTGTCGTACTGGATCGAACGGCGTTTTTCCCGGCAAGCGGAGGACAGCGCGCGGACAAGGGAGCGCTCGCCGGTTTTGAAGTGACCCATGTGCGCGAGGACGGCGAAAAGATCGTTCACGAACTCGCGGGTGCATCCGGAATCGAGATCGGCGCGCAGGTCGAGGGCAGAGTGAACGAGCGCGTGCGCAGGAATCACAGCCAACAGCACTCGGGGCAGCACATTCTCAGCGCAGCGTTCGACCGTGCGGGACTCGGCACCGTCGGCTTCCATATGGGCGAAGGCTATTGCACAATCGACCTCAGCGGAAAGGCGAGCGCACAGGCGATCCGCGAAGCGTTCGAACTCGCAAACGACGTCGTCCGAGAGGCGCGGCCTGTAACTGTGGAACTTTTCGAGTGCGCGGAACTCGAAGCGAAATTCGCGGGGTCGCGGCTGCTTGTCGGCCTTGACAAACTTCCGGAGGGGCACAGCGGCAAAATCCGGCTGGTGTCCGTCGAGGATTTCGACAATTGCCCGTGCTGCGGCACGCACCTGCAAAAGTCGTCGGAAGCCGCGCCGATCGTTTTTCTCGGCGAGGAGAAAGTTCGCGGAACGTCGCGGATCAGCTTCGCGTGCGGCGCGTGGGCGCTAGATGAAGTCTTTCGCAGGAATGACATTCTTGTGAGCGCTGCGAATGCGCTCGGGACATCGATCGCGGAGGTTCCAAAGATCGTGGAATCGAAGGTTCAAAGCGAGAAGGCGCTGAGCAAGAAGCTCGCAGACGCGGAGATGAAGCTGCTCGATTCGAGTGTCGATACCTGGATCGCGTCTGCCGAGGACGTGGGCGGCCTGAAACTCGTGAGCGCGCTCTGCGAGTTCAGTTCGAACAAGCTCCTGAACGCCGCGGCGGAGAAGACGCTTCAGAAAATCGAAGGAATCGTGTTCCTGCAGAACCGCGCGGAAGGACGAACGCAGATTGTCATCGCGAAATCGAAAACCGCCAGCAAAGACATCAAAGCCGCGTTCGACGAACTGATGAAACGCTTCTCAGGCAAGGGCGGCGGCAGACCCGATTTTATCCAGGGCGGCTTCGCGGGTGACGTGGACGACAGCGCGATCTTCGCCGCGGGGAAAGAGCTGCTGCGAGGATGATCCTGGGACCGCGGACGTCTCGTCCGCAAAGGGCGCGCGCAGTGCGCCCCTACTTCCCTCGTTTGCGCTGTTTACCCTTCCTGTATTTCTGTTTCGCGGTCTGCTGAGGCTTTGGGAACGCTTCGTGCCCCGTGAGGTCGAAGATGCGATCCCGCAGCGCCGCGGCTTTTTCGAAGTCGAGGTCTTCCGCGGCTTTCATCATTTCAATCTCGAGTTCGTTTATCGTCTCGACGCTCGCGAACTCCTTATCGCTTTTGCCGATCACGCCGCGGACGATCTTGGTCGCCGCGATTTCGTCGCTAATACCGCCCTTGATCGCTTTCACGATCGACTCCGGAGTGATGCCGTGCTTCTTGTTGAAGTCCTCTTGCAGCTTGCGACGTCTGCGCGTCTCGCCCACCGCGATTTCCATCGCGTTCGTGACCTTGTCGGCGTACATAATCACCTTGCCAGCATTATGCCGCGCGCTTCTGCCGATCGTCTGGATCAGACTCGTCGCGCTCCTAAGGAACCCCTCCTTATCCGCATCTAGGATCGCGACGAGGGAGACCTCCGGCAGATCGAGTCCTTCGCGCAGAAGGTTGATGCCCACGAGGACGTCCGTGACTCCCTGTCTAAGGTCCTTCAGAATCTCGACGCGGTCGATGGTGTGGACCTCGGAATGAAGGTACGCGCACTTGACCTTCTCATTCTGGAAGTAGTCGCTGATCTCCTCCGCGAGGCGCTTCGTGAGCGTGGTCACAAGGACGCGCTCGCCGCGTTCCGCGCGAATCCGGACTTCGTTAAGAAGGTCCGGAATCTGCCCCTTCGTCGGCCTGATTTCGACCTCCGGGTCCACAAGTCCAGTCGGGCGGATGACCTGCTCCGTCACGAGTCCGCCGCAGCGCTCTAGCTCGAACGGCGCAGGCGTCGCGCTGACGTAGAGCACCTTCTTCACGTTCTCGTCCCACTCGTGGAACTTCATCGGGCGGTTGTCGAGCGCGCTCGGCAGGCGAAAGCCGTGCTCGACGAGGGTCGTCTTGCGAGAGAAATCGCCCGCGTACATCGCGCGGAGTTGCGGGATAGACACATGCGACTCATCGACGATCACGAGGTAATCCTCCGGGAAATAGTCGAGCAGACAGTGCGGACGACTGCCGGGAGGAAGTCCCGTGAAGTGCCGCGAATAGTTCTCGATTCCGGAACAGATTCCCGTCTGCTCGAGCATTTCGAGATCGTAGAGCACTCGCGAACGCAGCCGCTCCGCCTCTAGAAGTTTCTTTTTCGCCATGAGCGCAGCGTAGCGATCTTCGAGTTCATCGCGGATCGTTACCACCGCGCGCGCGATCGTTCCCTCCGGCATCACGAAATGTTTCGCGGGGTAGATCACGATCCGCTGAAGCTCCGCAAGCGTCGCGCCCGTCAGCGGCTGGATTTCGAAAATGCGCTCGATCTCGTCGCCGAAGAGTTCTATGCGGTACGCGATTTCATCGTACGCGGGGTAGATCTCTATGATGTCGCCGCGGACGCGGAACCTGCCGCGCTTGAAATCGAAGTCGCCGCGCTCGTACTGCATATCGATCAGCCTTACGACGATCCCGTCGCGCGGGTAGATATTCCCGACGTCCAGATCGCAGATCATGTGCGAGTATTCCTCGGGATCGCCCAGGCCGTAGATGCACGAGACGCTCGATACGATGACGACGTCGTCCCGCGAGTGCAGCGAACTCGTCGCGGCAAGGCGAAGGCGGTCGATGTCGTCGTTGATCGACGAATCCTTCTCGATGTAAATGTCGCGCTGCGGGATGTACGCCTCGGGCTGGTAATAGTCGTAGTAGCTGACGAAATACTCGACCGCGTTATTCTGGAAAAAATCGCGGAACTCGGAGTAGAGCTGCGCCGCGAGGGTCTTGTTGTGCGAGAGGATCAGCGCGGGCACTTCGAGCTCCTTGATGATATTCGCCATCGTGAAGGTCTTGCCCGAACCCGTTACTCCCATAAGGACTTGCTGATTAATCCCGCTGCGGAATCGCTCCACGATCTCCCTGATCGCGTTTGGCTGATCGCCTTTCGGAACGAGGTCCGTCGTAAGCTCGAATGGTTTATGCGTTCGTTTCAGAAGAGATTTATTCATTGATTTATCCGCGGCGCGCAACTATCACTATCCACTAAGGAGTCTGAAATTAATAAGTTGTACAAAATCGCGCTCAGATTTGCGCCAGGTTCGTTTTGCGGGAGAGAGCGAAACCGGAGGCGTAGCCATAGTTCCGGTGAGGATTTCGCAACCGACTGCAAAACAAAGATGGCGTGAAGATGAGATGCGAGATGTATTATTTATTATTTTCAGACTCCTAATCTTTGCCCGCTGACTTTCCCACGGATATTACCATGCCCGAAGAATTCGACTCAAACGAAGAAGTGTTTCAATGCAGCGAGTGTTTCGAGGAAATCGAAGCTCCATCGAGTTGGCGCGGCAAAAGGGTCAAGTGCCCGCACTGCGACGCAGAACTCAGACTTCCGACTTCTGGAGGGAAAGCTTCGAAGGAAGAGGACCGGCGCAGGAATTCGCACCTCGATGAAATCGCGGGAGACGGCGAAAGCGCCGAACCGCGCCGCGCCACGGAAGTGGAAAGAGAAATCTACCGCGAAGACGGTTACGAAAAGGATCCTTCGGTTCCATTTCCGTTCAACGACCCGAAGCTGAGTCTGGCAGAGCGGTTCAAGACCACGCTGAAACGCACGATCTCTGACCCAGGGGAAACTTATTTTCTCGTCGGCGAACGCTCGACTATCGGATCCTCGGTGAAGTTCTGGTTCCTGTGCAGCCTGGTTGGCGTGGTGCTGATTCCTATAACGCAACTGGCATTTTCGCTGACCCCGATGCAGGATCAGCGGCAGGAACAACTCGATCAGATGCTTGGCGAGCTGTCGAGAACTCTCGGTGAGAATCATCCGTTTTATCAATTGATGGAGCAGATGATTGATCCAAGCGCAGGTTTCCTCGTCGGGCTGGTTGTATTCGGATTGATCGCGCAAGTATTGTCGCTATTCCTTTCCTCGATGATAGTGCACGTCTGCGGCCTGATGTGGGGGTGTGCCGCCGGCAGATTGGAAGCAACAATAATGGTGATGTTCTACAGCGCCGGAGTTATCGCGCTGATTCAGGCCATACTCTCCGCCATAAACGTGATCATAACTGTAGCCACGATCTCCACGGTGCCGATAGTTTCAATCGGGTTCTCAATGCTGATTGGCATCGGTATACTGGCGTATTCCATCTATCTGCTCGTTGTGACGCTTTCGTCCGCCCACGACAGCACACCCGGAAGGGCATTACTGACACTCGCGACTCCGCTGATGGTTTGCTGCATCTGCGGTTGTCTGTCGATGTTTATGCCCGCGTTACTTTTAGGCGCCTCGCGCGGATAGCATTACATTTTATTCGTGCCGTCTACGAATTTACTGTAATATTTTTTGCGTGCGTTCGGTGAACCATGGACCACGTGGCACGGACGTCCCGTCCGTGATGAAAACCACGGGCAGGATGCCCGCGCCACGTCTGAGCGTGCCACGTCTATACAAATCTATCCCGAATAATCCAATCCCGGATCAACCGAGAAAGGATCGAGGGCGCCCTCGGTGGACCCGAAGTCATCGCGTCGCCGGAGAAACTCGACGGCAAC
>JANLHZ010000235.1 GCA_024653775.1 Planctomycetota bacterium
ATGGGCGTTGTTGCACAAGTGCGTGATGGTGAAATCCTTCTCCCTCGGTGAAAGGAGAATTGAAGCCCCTCGGTTTATGCAACAAAGCCACAGCAAAGCTCAGATTTCTTTACTCAATTAATAGAATATTGATTAATAGTAGAGTAAATAAACTATTATTATCGAAATTCGGTGTGAATTTCGATTAAATCGACCTGAATACGAAAATTCATTTTTTGAAAGTTTACGCTCCATGGAGGCTTTGTTGCATAAATCGATGGGTATCGAAATTGGCTACAATATCGGGAGAACTTGTGGGTAACCAAAAGGTTTACCGAACGTTCACGATAAATAGTACATTAAATTTGTAGACGGTACGAATTTAATGTACTGAAGCACAATTAGCAACATACGATTTTATAAAAAACGTATGTTGCTAATTGTGCTTCAGTCGATAGTGAGACGTTCAAGGTTTCGAGAGCGTAGGGACGGTGCAATTTCTCCGCTAAACGCTTCCTGAATGAAATAACTTGAAACTAGGAACTCGAAACTCGAAACTATCTCAATGAAACGCGTAAGCATCATCGGTATCCCGATCGATCTCGGAACCAACCGCCGCGGGACCGACATGGGTCCGAGCGTCATTCGTTACGCTGGGCTTGGGCCAGAGATCGCGAAGCTCGGCTACGAAGTCCGCGACGAGGGCAACCTCAGCGTTTTCACTCCCGAGACGCGGCCCGAGGAGACGAGGCACAAGGACTATCACGACGAGATAGTGAAAATCTGCTCGGACCTTTCGGACCTTACTTACGCGAAACTCCGTGAAGGATACATTCCGCTTGTGCTCGGTGGCGACCACAGCGTCGCGATGGGATCGATCGACGGCGTGCTAAGGCATTGCGAGAACGCGGGAGTCATCTGGTTCGACGCCCACGCGGACATAAACACCTTCGAGACCTCGCCATCCGGAAACGTGCATGGAATGCCGGTGGCGGGCTTGCTCGGCCTCGGCGGCGACACGCTTTTCGGACCTGGACGCAAGGGAATCAAGCTCGACAAGTCGAAGATCGTAATGATCGGCCTTCGCGCGCTCGATCCGGGCGAAGTCAAAATCATTCACGAACTCGGGATAGTCTGCTACACGATGCACGAGATCGATCGCTTCGGGATGCACACCGTAATGGCGCGCACCTTCGAGCATTTGAAAGACTGCCAGCACCTTCACATCAGCTTCGATATGGACGGCATCGATCCCCGCGACGCGCCCGGAGTTGGGACCCCTGTCCGCGGCGGGATCAGCTACCGCGAGGCGCATCTTGCGCTGGAACTCGCGGCGAGCACGGGCAAGGTCGGCTCGCTCGACTTCGTCGAGGTGAACCCGGTGTTCGACGTCGCGAACCAAACCGCCGAAACCGCGGTGAAGCTGATCCTGAGCGCCCTCGGGAAGCGAATACTGTAATCGTGGCGCAGTCGTCGCGGCCGCAACCCCGCGGGACGTCTGAGCGACTTCAAAAGTCGTCGCCAGAGTTTTCCTCGGGCGCGGCAGAATTGTCGGCATCTTCTGCGAGCGCGCTCACAAGGCGGATAGTTTCGTGTTTGACGATCTTGATGGGCCAGTCCGGGAGACTCGGGATCTTGTAGTTGAAGCTCATCACGTAGTCGCGGACGGTTTCGATCATCAGTCCGCGGCGGGTGTCGAATCGGATAGTGCCCGCGCCCGACGAATCGGTGAATTCCGCCGTCGGGAGCATCATCCCGATCAGCAGGTTCGAAGCCATCTGAGGCGCGCCTTCACGGCGCTGGCTGCTTGTCTCGCGGGTGAACTCGATGGTGCGGATTCCGTCCGCCTCGCCCGCGACCTTGTACGTGTCGTAGTGATAGCAGGCGCTGAACACCATCACGCGCTCCGCAAAACTCTTTTGCCAGGTTTCCTCGCCCTCCGCAAGCTCAGCCGGGAAGATATCGAAGACCCTGCGATCGTTCTGCAGCTTCGCGGCGTCGGAGAGATTCGCGCGGATGCCGAAACTCATGAACTGGTCGGCCATCATCCCCATCATCGGATTCCCCTGCTGGCTCTGACCTCCGGAGTTCTGACCGCGGGGACCGCGCTGACGAGGCGCTTCGGACTGCGCGCTCTCCTCGGTTCCCGCCTCCGAGGTCGCCTCCTGCGCGGGTTCCGCCGGAGTTGCGTTCGGTTGCGCGGACTCCGGAACCGCCTCCGCGTCACCTTCCGTCGGCGCAGCGTTTTCCGTCTGCGGGCGGTTCCGAGGACTGCGCCGTCCCTGACCCTGACGTTGCCCCTGGCCGCGTTCGCTGTTTGCAAGCTGCTGGACTCTGTTCGCGAGTTCGTCCACGCCGTTTACGTACAGAACTTCGCCGCGGGGGTTGATCTGAAGAAAGTACGTATTCCCGAGGTAGACGAGGTCGAAACCGACTGCGCGGGATCCCATTCCTTCGCCTCCGCCCATTCCAGGCATCATCCCCATTCCGCCGCCGGGTCCGCGACCACGGGGACTCTCCGCCGGAACCTCCTCCGGGGACGCGCCGGGCAGAATCTCGCTTCCGTCCGAGGCGTACCTGTGCGACGCCCGCTCGAACGCGGCTTCAATGTCGTCGTGCCAGTCTTCCGGAAGATCGCTCGAATCGAACGTCGTTTTCGAACCGTCGACGTCGACCTCCTCGGTGCGAACGCGTTTCAACGTTCCTTCGACGTAGGCCGTGCCGTCCGGGTTCACATAGGTTACTTCGAAGCCCCAAAGCTGGATTTTCTTCTCGAGTTCCTTGTCTCCTTCGCCGCTGGTGAAGCCGGTGCGGACCTCCTCGGTGGCGATTTCGTAATCGAAGACCTCGCCCGATTCGAATTTCCAGCCCTCGCCATTTGCATCTTTATCTCGCCGCGGAACCGACTCCGACTCAGGCTGCTGCGCGATTACGAATGAGGTTACGCCCAGAATCGCGAAAACGAACGCCAGTGCCCTTATTTTCATTTTAATCCCCGGTTTTGAGAAAGATTCGTGGTCAGCTAAGTTTCATACGGACGAGCCGCGGAGCTGTTTATAGAAAACGCGCGCCTATAGCGCCATAGTCCCCCCAAAAGAAGCCCCGAAAAGCCCCAAAAGAAGCCCCGAAAAGCCCAAAAAGAAGCCCCGAAAAGCCCCAAAAGAAGAAAGGGTTCTTCAGCCCCGAAAACTGAAGAACCCTCTCAAAATACCAACCTTCGACCCACGCGACCAACCCCCCCTTTTGGTTGGTCACAAAAAGGTGACCCGGTTGTGTTTCATTTTTCTTTTCCGTCTCCTATGAATTTCTCTTATCAAGACGCTCGAAATGGTAGTTTTCTTTTATCATGAATTTGTCATGGCGAGATAAAATTACAGTCATTTCCGCACGCGCTTAACTTGTATCGAAAATCAAGCATGACCCACGTAATAATCCTTCGCGACGGCTTCTATCCGCCGGACATCAGAATCGATCATCAGATCGAAAGTCTGCGGAAAGCGGGATACGATATCACGGTCATCGCGCAGAAAAGAACTTCCGCTGAGAAGGACTTCGAAGAGATCGAAAACTGCAAGGTTCGAAGGTTCGAACTGTTACGCCTCAGCAGGATCGGATCGCTCAGACTTCTGTGGTCCGGGTTTCATTCCGGGATATACGACTTCTCGGCGAAGGTGGTCCGCGAGACGAAAGCCGACGTCGTGAGCGTCGTCGATCTGCCGCGGCTTCCTGTTGCGCTCGCGCTCAAGAAATCGCTCGGCGTGAAGGTCATCTATGATAGGTGGGAGAATTATCCGGAAGCGATCCGCGCACTGGACGTCAAGGGCAGAGCGGGTTCGACATTCGAGAGAATGTACAACGAGTATTCGAGATGGCTGAAGCTCGAAGCGAAATGCGTCCCACGCTGCGACGGAATTCTCGCGGTCATCGACGAAAGCCGCGACGATCTGCTTTCGAGATACGAAATCGATCCCGCTCGCGTTATGGTCGTCGGCAACTTTCCGGACCCGGAACTCTTCAGCGAGGACGCGGAGCCTTCTGGTGGGTTCGAGCTGCCGTTCCCGCGGAAGGCGCATACGATCGTTTTCACAGGCGGCTTCGGAATCCACCGCGGACTTGAAGGACTGATGCGCGCGTTCAAACTCGCGAGCGCGGGACGGGACGACATGTTCCTCGCGATCCTCGGCCGGGGAGTGAACGAAAACGAACTTCGCGATCTTCGCAAGAGCCTCGAAATCGAAGAAAAATCGTTCATCGGTCTTGTGAAGCATCATGAGGTGCCGCTCGTCACCGCGGCGGCCACCGTGATGGCGGTTCCGCACAGGAAGAACCCGCACACCGACACGACGATCCCGTGGAAGCTGTTCCAGGCGATGCTGATGAAGAAGCCGGTGCTTGCGGGGAACGCAATTCCGATCGAGCGGATAGTGAACGAAACCCGCTGCGGCTTTGTCGGGAACTCGGATCGTCCGGATACGCTCGCGAAGGCGCTCGAGAAGCTGCTCGATAAAAACGTTGCGCAGGAATGCTCGGAGAGCGGATTTCGCGCGTTCACGGAGAAGTACAACTGGCAAGCCGCGGAGGCTAATCTTCTTCGACTCTATTCGAATCTAATCTCCGGCGGTTGATTGCAGTCTCAAGCCGATTTCTCACCTTCGTCTTTCCGTTCGGTGTTTAACGGTTTCAATGCCTGAGGCGAAAAAAAGGGCGCGAGAAAACCCGCGCCCTCTTATTTATTGCTCTCTTCCGTCGAAGATTACTTCACGAGGCGATACTCCGTCGAAACGTCGTTACCGTACTCGTCGCCGTAGCTGACGCGGAGGTAGATATCTCCAGCGCTGAACTGGCTAAGGTCGAGGGTGTACACGTCGGTGCTGTCGACCGGGATGCCGCCGACGCCGGTGTCGGTGTGCTGGTTCATATCGATCGACTGCCACAGCCTCAGCTCGTAGGAAGTGTTGGTCAGCCCCGCGGGGAGCGAAACTTCGACCGCGAGTGAATCGCCTGTCACCGTCTGGCCGTTCGTGATTCCGACGGCGGATGGAAACTCGGGCGTCGTGTTGAAGTTCGCGCCGTAGCGAATCGTGTTGACGATGGTTTCAGTGGACTGGTCGTTATAGGTCACGACGAAGGTGTAGGTATCTCCCTGGTCCGGAACCGCGTCGCCGTTGATGCGGAGTCTCGTATAGTACTCGCCTTCTTCGTTCAGGCTTGTAACGCTTAGAGTTCCTGCGGTGGCGTCTCCTGAGAGCAGGTTGTAATCGCCGCTCATCGTGTTCTCGGTGGCGTTCGCGAGGAACGGTCCGGTGATCGTCGCGGAGGCGAATCCGCCGTGGTAGTTCGCCTGATCGCCCATGCGGACCGAGAAGTTGACGTTGTTGTAGTCGTTCGCGTTGCCCTCCGAGTCGAACTCGCGGGTGTACTGGAATTCAGACCTCGCGCCGAAGCCGCGCTGGCTGCCGTATTCGCGCCAGTTGCCGCCTTCGTAGATGAGGAAGAGCGAATCGCTGTCGCTTTCGTCCATATACCAGAAATCTTCGCGATGACGTCCCTGCGCGTCGATTCCAGTGGTAAGAACGAGTCCGAGGACGCTTGCGCGATCGCCTGCAAGCGGCGTCACCGCGGGAACGCTGTCCGCGTTCTCTTCGGTTACTCCCGTGTTCGTGCTTGCGAAAACGATCGTCGAGCTGCCCCAGTCGACGGTTTCCATCGTGAAATCGTCTTCCGCGTGATGCTCCATCTCGCGCGCGACTTCCTGGGTGCGGTTCCTTCCCTCCGCGAGATATTCGCTGCTCAGGTACGGAAGCAGCGAATTGCCGTTTTCGGTGGTGACGCTCGCCCAGGCGTTGAAAAGCTCCGCCGTGAGGAACGTGCGCACGTCCTGGCGCGCGGACGTCGAAGAGATTCCGACCGCGACGCGGGGAGGAGTCGTGCTGACAACCGTCGTAGTGACGTTCTCGTGGGTTTCGAATCCCGCGACCTGCGTGTCGAGTCCGGAGCCGCCGGCTTCCCAGAGATCGAGGACGGATTCGCCGGAGGTGGCGGGTGTGACGCCCTGCTCGAGAACCGCGCGATAGCTCGTGACCGCGGTCTGGAGTTCCGTCGAGCCGGTGCCCTCGATGACCTGCTCGCGAAGGGTGATGTAGTCGATCTGGATCGTCGCGGCATTCAGGTTCGCGACGAAGTCCGCATCGCTTCCGACGTTGAACGTCGAGCCTGCGTTACGGCGGGCGTCGAGCATCTGGCGCGCGATCTCGACGAACGCCGTCGTGCCGGGGTTCGTCTCGGGCGCCACGTAGGTGCCGCCGGACGCGGTGTCCGAGATGTCGGTGAAGATGTTCTCGAATATCTGGCCGTTATTGGGAGACACCGCGCGAAGGACGGCGTCCGCTCCCGACGCGGCACGGATCGTAAACCTGTACGTTCCGTCGGCCTGCGTCGTCGTCGTATACGTAGTGCCGTCGCTGAGCGTCAGCGTTACTGAGATCCCCGCTACGGGTTCGCCGTAGGTCAGGTTGCTAGACTGGGTTAATTTACTCGCCTGAACGAGTCCAGAGGACGCGGTTGCGAGGTTCGACGTAATCGTGCCCGACACATCGACGTCCCGCGAGCTTGAACCGAGGGTCGTGTTGCTTGCGTCAGAGCAAGACGCGAGCATAAACAGCGCTGCGAACAGCAAAAACAAGTTTCTAGACAGCATACTTTTCTCTCCTTTATGTTTATGAGAAGGAATCTTCCGAATGCCCTACTATGATGAAGCCCGGAAGCAGTCGTTTTCAATACAATCATCTGTGATCATGGTAACAAGTGCAAAATGTCACGCGTTCCCTTAATTTGGCTTTTCACTTCACACTTTTCGGGCCGATTGTTAGAAAATTGACTGTTCGCCCTGGAATTCTCAGGCCGGTAAACAAGGACCGCGAGGAAAAATATCAATGTCAAACATTCAGCAAGAGCTAAAGATTAGCCTCGAGAAGTTCCAGAAAGGCGAATACGTGGCGAGTATCAGGTTGCTCGACAAAGTGCTCGAAAGGGAAGACTGCAAGGGTGCCACTCGCGACAAGGTTCTCATCGTTCGTTCGAACGTGGAAACGAAAATGAAGCAGCTTGGACTCGAAATGCCTGCATCGGAGGATTCGGGCGAACAAGTTCAGGCCGGGGAAGCGCAAGCCGAAGAGCCGGGAAGCCAGCGCGAGAAGGAATCTCCTCCGAGCGAGGCGGACGAAAGCAAGATTCCTGCCACGGAAAAGATTTCGGAGCCATCCACCGCTTCGGCTGCGGAAAACGAAACCACCACGAACGCGCCGGAATCTCCCGTGGAGGTGAAGTCGGATTCTCCAAAGGAAGACGAGTCCCACCACCCGAAGAAGAAGAAGAAAAAGAAGAAGTCACGCGATACCGAGGAAGACGACTCGATAAAGGGAAAAAAGAAGAAGAAAAAGAAGAAAAGCAGGGAGATCGAAGCGAACACGGCTTCCGGAGGTCCGGAGGATATTGGGACGGAGGAAACTTCTAAAGACGAGGAGACCGAGTCTGAAGCCGCCCTGCCGCTGGCTGCCGCGAAGTCGTCCGGCGGATTCGGATTCGACGACGACGGCTTCGGCGAACCGACTGAAACGATAAGCGCGGACGCGGGTCAAATTCAGGAGGAGCCTGCGCGGGAGCAGGTAGCGCCTCAGAATTCGGAAGCGGAAGCATCGACCTCTGACGCAACTGTTTTGGGTGAATCCGCGCTCGAATCCACCGAAGAGGTAGTGGGGGAGGAAGAATCCTTGCCGCCGGAATCGACCGCGACTTCCGGAAGTTCGTTCACCACCGCGTCGAGTTCCGTGACCGCGAACGATCTGCTGCGAAAATCGGAGAGCGAACCCTCCGCGGCATTGTCGTCGCGGTGGTCCGCGGAAGCCGCCGCCGGGCCTCGAATGGAGACCGTGGGGGCTTCGAACCTCGAATCGAGTCTGAACGAATCGAAGATGCAGGACGGTGAAAGCGAGCCGGAGACGGACGAGGATGACTCGGGGGACGCGAAGGAAGATCGCGATGAGGACGACGAGCCACGGAGCATGGAGGAGGATATCGAGCACGCGAAGTATGAGATCCAGTTCCTCGAAAAGAAGCTGAAGGACCACAGCGAACAGTTCGCCACGATGACGCTAAGGATTTCGGAGCTTGAAAAGCTCATAGCGGCCCACCAGGGAGAAAACGGCAGCGGCGCGAAGATTCCGGATGACGCGGAAGAACGCATCGCGCGACTCGAAGCCGCGCTGAAGAAGCGCGACGACGATGAGGCGGAGCTTTCGATCCTCCCGCCGCGTCTTGTGGAACTGGAGTCGCGAATCCTTTCGATCGAAATTTCTGGTGACGGCGGAAGCGTTTCCGGCGTTGCGCAGGAGGTTCAGAACGCGCTCGTTGCGATCGCCGCGGCAAGGCAGGCGTGGGAATCCAAGCTCATTGCGATCGAAGCGCGAGTGAACGAAATTTCGAAGAAGTCCGGGATGCGTTCCCTCAGCTACGAGGAGATGATCCAGGCCCACGCGGAGGAACTCAAGAAGAAGCACGAACTCGTGGCGAGCGTCCGCCGGGCTCTTGAGGAGCAGGCGGAACGTACTCAGAAACTTACGGACGCGGAGACCGAAAACGCGCGCGAACTGAAAGATCGGCTGGAAAACGAAGGTTGATCCACGCCCGATCGCTGCGGATTACTCGTTCGAAATCACCGCCGCTGCTCTCCGTCTGCCGACTCGACCAGAAGCGCCGACAGAGCGACCTTTTCGTTGTCTCCCGGATAATGAAGACGATCGGTGAACACTACGCAAGGTTCGAGTCCTCTGACGAGAAGTCTCGCGCTGTTCTCCTCGTCCGCGCTTGGCTCTACGATCACCCTCTTCGCGGCTCCGCCAACGAGCGCGAGCACGTAAGTCTCGCCGAACTGTTCGCGGATCGCGAGCCTTGGAACCGAGGTAACGATCTCCTCGCCGGCTGGAATCCGCACCTTCACCGCGCTTCCCGCGAGTATTCCGCGATCCGCGTTCTTCACCGAGATTTCCACGGGATATCGATCCGTCAGGTCCGCGGAATTCCGGACGATGCGCGTAATCTCTCCAGATACGTTTTCGCGACCTCCGCCGATGAACGTAACTTCGACCTCGAGCTCGAGTTCGATCTCAGCGACGATCCGCGAAGGAACCGTGACGATCGCCTTCAAAGTCAGGTCGTCGATAACAGTCGCCACCGGAGTCCCCGGAGTCAGCCACTCGTTCTCCTCCCGCAGTCTTGCGACCAGCCTCCATCCCTCCGGCGCGATCAGTTTCGCGTCTTCGAGCGCTTTCGTCGCGCGCTCCATCAAGACTTTCGCGGAAGCCTCCATCGACTTCGCCCGCGCAACCTGCGTATTCGCCGCGTCGAGATGGTCCTCGCTGACGGACGAATCCCCCGCGGCGATTCGTTCGTTTAGACGTTCGAGAGTTCGTTCCGCATATTCTCTTTCCTTGACGCTCGATTCGTACGCCGCGCTGGCGCTTTCGAGATTCCAGACAAGCTCGCGCTCGTCGAGTTCGATCAGCCTGCGCTCGCCAGAGACGACGTCGCCTTCCGCATAGAGCCAGCTCTGAAGTTTCCCGCCCACCTCTATCGACAGCGTCGAGGTCTGCCACGGGTCCAGATGCGCGGTGTCCTCGAAAAACACAATTCTCGTCTCCGGCTCGACGCGGAACGCCTTGTACTTCGGGGCGACGTACTCCGTTTGCTCTTTTTGCTCCGCGCACCCCGCCGGAAAGACCTGCGCGAAGACGAGGGACGCGAAGACGATAATGTTCGTAGATGGTTTCATCGAAGGTAAACAACTCTTTCGCGAAACTCTATAACAGAGCGGTTCCCGCGTCGCAACGACGCCCCGGTTTTGTTTGCGGAATGGAAAACAATAACGAAAAGCCTTGAGCGCGGCTACGCCAAGGAATTACGATTTGCGCTCGATCTCATAACTTTCCGGGCAAAAAGTGATTTCCTACATCCCCCAACTTCTATCGCTGCTCGTCGAGAGCGAAGCGTTTTTCAGACACCAGAGGGTGGATTCGCGAACTGCGGTCTGCGACTTCTGGGAAGAGATCTCGGCGAAGCACCTGAGCGTCCCGCCGAAGGAATTCGGCGAAGCGCTGAAGATTTTTACCGGGTCGCTCGAAAAGGAAACCGAGGAAAGCAAGGCCGCGACGTTCATCTGCGAAGCCTCTGGAACGTGGCTCGGCGAAACGTCCGCGCTCCTTCTCGGCAGAACGAAGAAACTGATCGAGCGAGACGCTCCGGCAGAAGCCGGGGTGCCGGCGAAGGAAGTTCCGGATCAAACTCTTGGCGCGTCTTACGCCGCGAAAATCGACAGACTCCGGCACGACGTCGAGATTCTGTTCTCGAGATCGTTTCCGAGCGCGCTCGAATTTTCGCAGAGTCTGTTTTCGCTGCTTAGCCACCACGCGGCGGACGTCCCGTCCATTCACGATGCGTCTCACTCCGCCCGCACCGCGCTTCGGGTGAGATTTCTATTCTCAGGACTCGCGGGAAGACGGGCGAATTCAAGTAACGGAGCGGGCGAACTGTCGCTGCTGCTTGCAACCATCACGAGCGACGGTCCGTTCCTCGCAACTAGAAACGACGACGAGTCGGTTAACCACTTCCTTGGAAGGATGCTAGTGCCGGACGTTTATATCGAGGGCATCGCGGAACTAGTGCTCTCGCGGGAATCGTCGCAGCACCTTACGCCGCTGCTGCGGGGTTCGAGGTTCGTCGTGCTCGCGCTTCCGGGCAAAATATCGAACGAGACGCGAACGATGCTCGAAACGATTCGCGCGGACCACCGGGCGAAATACGATCCCGCGCTGCGAATCGAGTTCTTCGAAGAGATTTTCAGTTCTCCCGAAAACGTCGGAGCGGCGTTCGTCAAATTGAAGGCCGCGGCGCAGGCGCTCGTTCGCAACGAGCTTGCCCTTCGATCGTACGAAGACACCTTCGTCCCGCTCGGAAAGGGTGGCGAGGAGAGTTTCTGCGCGGGCACGAACCGCAGCGAAAGCGAAGTCGGCGGATTGCAGTACCGGAGGGATTCGCGCACCGGCGAAAGGCAGGTGAACGAATCCGAGCAGGGACAGATCCTCACGAACCTCGGGAGCAAAGCCTTCGGAAAATTCTACCTGACTTACCAGGGAAACAAAGATCAGCTCTGCAAAGACAGCGTGGCGTCGCTCTTCAGCGGCTGGCAGGCCCCGTTCGGCGAAGAACTGAACTACTACGCGACTCTTCTCGAGGATATTCCTCAGGAATTGCTCGACAGACTCTCCTCGCAGAAGTCTCAGAACACGCTGGTGGTTCGCAGAGTCGCGCCGGGGAGTTTTCTGCTACCGAGCCACCACGGACCCGCGGTGCGATACGATCAGATTTTCTTCCCGCTGTGCTTCCTTCGCGAAAAAAAATCAGGACCGCTCGGAATGCTCGTTTCGCAAAACGCCAGAAACCGCGCCGAAATCGGCTACGCGCTCGCGCTCGTTTCATCGGGTTCTGACGCCGGGGGCGACTTCACGAAAGTACGCGATGAGACCTTCGTATCTCTTCAAGGCGCGATCGAAAGTATTTTCGAAGGGTACGAAGCATCGTCCGTGAAATTCAATCTCGATTTACGGAAGAGCGTCCTCCGCGACAAAGCGGTCCAACTTGGGAGCGTAGATGGAATCCCGCTTTACCTGCTTTCGCACGACTCGTCGCTGACCTTCCTGCGAGAGACTTTCGCGGCTGCGGAAGGCGCGCGGAAGATCGCGGCCGTCGTGACGAACTTCCGCGGGGAACGGGTCGATCAGACCCTCGCGCGTCTGAAACTCGCCTATCGCGACGCGCTGTTCGAATCGAAGTCCGGCGGAGGCGCCAGCTTCGGAAGCATCGATTCGCAGCGTATGACCGAAGACGACGCGGAAGGTCTCGTCCTCGTGCGAAACCTGCTGCTTCGAATCGCGGGGTTCGTTTCGCTCGAGCCGGAACACGCCGGAATCGCGTCCCGCGGCGCTCCTCTCGCGGAGGCGGTGAGCATCGTCAAACGGTTCGCGCTGAACTTCAAGTTCCGCGAAGGGATCGTGAAATTCGTTCCGAGAATGCACAGCGCGCTCGAACAGCTTATTTTCGAACCCCACAGAAGAAGATACGTCGAAAAGCTCGCGCGCTTGCTCAGAACAAACCGAATCCGCAGCCAGGAGGGCAGGATCATCCGGTTCTCGAAACCGGCGGGATATTTTTTATATGAAGTTGCCTCTCAGGTGGAGGCGCTTATTCACCATACCCAGGCTTTCAGATCTGGACGAAAGCAACGTCTAAACCCTAGCGGGTTTGTGGACGTCTAAACCCTAGCGGGTTTGTGGACGTCTAAATCCTGGCGGGTTTGTGGACGTCTAAATCCTGGCGGGTTTAGGGGGGAATCTTTCGCGGAGAAGTAATATGTCGAATGAAGAAGCAGCAGTGGCGCACGGCTCCGGAGAGCACGGCGGGCGACAAAAATCCGACCGGAACGACCGACCAGACCGACCAGACCGACCAGACCGACCAGACCGACCAGATCGCCAGAAAGGCGGCGGCGGCCGTCGAGGCGGTCGGCCCGATCGCGGATCGAGGAAGCCATTCTTCCTCCGGAATCCGGATCGCAAGGAAGATATCGACAAATGTCTCGATGAAGCGGACGCGAGAGCCACGGACAAACTCGCCGCGGAACTCGGTGCGAAATGGCAGGCGGGACGTGGACTGAACCTGAATCTCCTCCGCGGCGCACTCGGCGCTCTGAAGAAAATCGAAGTTTCTCTTCTCGCGGGGAAACTATCGGAGGAGCAACTCACGTCCGAGCTGGCGCTGATAAGATCGAAGCTCGCGTATCCGGTGGCGCAGGTTCCCGCGTGGACCCGCGACGAACTCGAAGACTTCTCGACGATTTTCAGGTACGCCTTCGACAAGGTCGAAGGCTGCAAGGACCGTTTCGCGCGCGCGCTGACTCTTCTCGAACAAAGTCTACACTACTACCGCGCTGCGGGGGGGATCTAATCCGCCTGAACGAAGTCGCGTACGGTCACAAAAAATATTGTGAGTGCCCTGTGTGCGCTAAATTTGTATAATCGCGTCACGACTCCTTAATGCTCGCGTAGCTCAACTGGAAGAGCATCTGACTTCGGATCAGAGGGTTGTGGGTTCGAATCCTACCGCGGGCGCGAAGTAATCGAATGGGCAACTAAGAGTTATGGTGGGCACTGTTCCGGGATTTGGTCCAGAATTTCCAGTGCCCCATCAGAAGCGTCTGCATAGAATTCTCCGCCGCGGCGCGTCATGCGTCCTGGTATCTTCAGATAATTGCGTCAATAGATAGCGTCGGTGTAACTCGTGATGATTTACAGTCGAATATTCTTCCATTCACGGTAAAACGCAGCAGACGTCCTATAAATGGCTGATGCGAACGATTCAAAGACGTTCAGGGCGAACACGGTCTTTCGAGTGCCGTCGCGGGCCGCGCACAAAAATAAATAAAACTATTCGAATGCAATAGTTACTATGCAGTAAGTGGTAAGTGTCGGCAACTTCTAGGTCGGAATTGGCTGGCTGATCTGCGCGGCGCGGTAACGCACTTGACAAAATCCGCGCGGTCTGCGAGTATCTAAAAAATCATTCGCAGAGAGACCGATGTTTATTGTCAAGAACCTTTTGAAGAGCACGCTCATGCTGAAGGACCTCAAACTTCAGATCGGGCCGCGGGAGTATATGGATCTCGACAAGGCCGCGACGCGAATGAAGGTCAATCTGAGCAAGTCTCTGCAGATGGCGCTCGACGAGGGATATCTTTTCGTCGTCAAGTGCGATCAAAAAACGCAGGAAACTCCGCAGCCGAAGAGGTTTCGGTTCGAATACAAGGAGGCGACCCACGCAGGCGGAGCGAACGACGCGCTGATGGGACAGATCGAGGAACTGAAGAAAATGCTCATAACCGCGCCCAAGGCGCAGCCCGCGACGTCTGGCGTAGCCCAGAGCGCTGGGCCGGGAGTCGATATGAGCTCGCTGCTGTCGGAAATGCGCAAGGGACTCGATGCTGTCGCGCGGGCCGCGAAGGGCGAAGACGACTTCGGCGCGTCGATGGACGAAGTTCAGATCAAGGCGCGCCTCGCCGCGCTCGGAACCCGCAAGAGCGACGTCACACTCGAAGGCGACGTCGAGAAGTTCGGCAAGAAGACGGAGTCCGACGGAGCGGCGAAGATGGCCGACCTGCTCGATGACATCTGATTCACTTACGAATGACGAATGACGAATTACGAATTACGAAATAATTCCTCCCTCTCCATCCGGGAAAGGGCCGGGGTGAAGGTGGAGCGAGCATGGCTAAATTTCCAGACGTCGAAGACCGCGCGCCGGATTTCACGCTTCCGTCCACCGCGGGTGAAATAACGCTTTCGAAGCGACTCGAAGCGAGCGCGGTACTGCTCGTTTTCTACCCCGGCGACGAAACGAGCGTCTGCACGAAGCAGCTTTGCGACTACCAGGGGAACCTCAGCGTTTTCGCGGGCCTCGGCATAGACGTACTTGCAGTGAATCCGCAGGGACTCGATAGCCACCGCAAGTTCGCGGATAAATACGGCCTTTCGTTTCCATTGCTCGCCGACACGGATAAATCCGTCTGTCGGAGTTACGGCGCGCTCGGGCTTCTCGGAATGGCGAAGCGCGCGCTGGTCGTCATCGGCCGCGACGGGATCATCAAGTGGCGTCGCACCGACTTCCCGTTCCTCCGTCGAACCGCGTCGGAGCTTCGCGAGGTGATCTCATCGCTCGGTCTGTCCCAGGCGCAGTGATCGTTGCGCTGTTCGCTTCAGCCGAATAAATATTACGAAAAATTCGTAGACGGTACGAATAAAATGAAAGAAAAACGCCCGACGATGTGCCGGGCGTTTGTTCTTTGGATGCCTTCTGCCGTTTACTCGGAAATCGTGACCTGACAGCGGTGCGGCACGAGGTCGTAGAGCGCGATCACGTCTTCGTTCTTCAGCCGGACGCAGCCGTTCGACTCGTCCTTGCCGATGCTAGCGGGATCGCTCGTTCCGTGTATGCCGTAGCCCTGGTGTTCGGGCGTGTCGACGAAGCCGAGCCAGCGCTCGCCGAGGGGGTTGCGCGGGTCACCGTATGGAATGTTCCTTCCGTCGTGCCACCACGCGGGCTGAGGACGCTTCGTCTCGATGACGAAAGTTCCTACCGGCGTCGAGTTGCTACGTCCGCATCCGACGTCGAACTGGTCGAGGAGGGTCTCGCCTTTCCACAGGTTAAGGACGTGCGCGGCCTTGAACACTTCAACGCGGGTGACGCCTTCTACGACCTTCAGCTTCTGCCCGGCGCGGATGTTATCGCCGGTGACGCCGTTGATCTTGCGGATGAACTCGCTGGTGGTGCCGTAGCTGTTCGCGATTCCGCCCAGGGTCTGGCCCCACTCGACGCTATGTAAAGTCGTGCCGGTTGACGCGGCGCGTGAGAACACAAGCTCCTTGTTGCAAGCGCGTAGACCGAGCCTCGCGAGTTCGACCTCTTCCCTTGGGCTTTCAAGGTTCGTCAGGACTGCTGCGTAATGCGAGCGGGCGAGTTCGAGATTGCCCTGCTGGTGGGCCGACTTCGCGGAAAGAAGCGCGTCGCTGTATTCCGGCTGCGCGGGTTCTTCAGCGGGCGCGGGGGCTTCGGTCTCGACCACGGTCTCGGAGTAGACGACCGGGGTGGATTCAGCTTCGAGCTGGTGATTGGCGCGGTCGAACTCGCTCGGCGTAACGTTGAGACAGCCGGAGTTCACGAGCGCGAACGCCATTATCGCGGCGGCGGTCGGTCTGAACGCCGTGTTGCGAATGATGAGAACCAGCGTGTCGATCACGCTTTTCGCGCGGTCGACGAGGTCTGGTTTTTCGAAATATCTTTTTACTGGATGATTGAATCGCGAGGATTCGATGCGGACGGTGGTCTTCATAGGGATCGGTGCCTCCAAAGAACGGTGGGTGGAATAGAGTGAATTTGTTGAAGGAAATATTCGGTGGGATTTCCGAAGTCAAATATTGCAGGGCGTCGCCTGGCGGAGATGCCTGGTATTAACTTCGGAAGAATAATATCAGCTCTTGATTAGATTTCAGATTTTAGATTTCAGATTTTAGATTTCCATCCCCTGCTCCCTACTCCCTGCTCCCTACCACTTAAGACGCGACGAGTTTGAAGAATCGACATTGGAAACCCACGAATTTCCTGAAATTAACTGGATAGTTAGAAAGATTATCATTATCATTCTAAAGTAAATTCAAAATATAGTCCCTCACTAACGATAGAATATGCCAAACGTTCTTATAGTTGACGATGACCAGACAATCTGCGAACAATGGGCCGAGTTCCTTGCAAAAATGGGGTATGACGCTGTCGTCGCCATGAATGGCGCCGAGGCCGTTTACGCGGTGAATGAAGGCGCTGATGAAATTGACGCGGTTATCCTCGACCTGAACCTCCCGGACGGCTCCGGCGCGAAAATCGCCAAGCTTATCGCTGCGGTAGCGCCACAGATTCCGATCGTCGTGATCAGCGGCTTCCTCGACACAACAACCCAGAAAGAACTGGATCAGGCCAAGGTCGTACAGACTCTTTCGAAACCTGTAAAAATGAGTGATTTTTTAAGCGTCATCCGCCGGGCGATTAAAATCGGCGGCGAACGGAAAAAAGTAGCGGAAAATGGTGGATCCTCAGCGCCTTGAAGAGATCAGAATCAGCGCAGCGACGGAGAGTAGCGCGAGCACGCCGAAAATGAGGCCGAGGCGTGTGCGGATTTCCGTGGTTTTCTTGGATAGCAGCCTCTGCACCTGCGACTCCGTAAGAGGCCTGCGTAGGCTTTTGTCGGTGGTTTCCGCGCGGTCTATGCGCGATAACGCGACGGTATCGCCTAGGTCGTCGCGGTAAAATCCGCAGATTCCCACTGGCGAATCGAGTTTTTCGAGCCCTGCGACATCCGCGGGATCGGACGTCCCGCGAAGGTCCGGAAGGCCTCGTTCCGGCTCGACGCCTATGGCATCCTCGAAGATATTCGCGGCGAATATCGCTGCTCCGGGGCTTTCGCGGAACGCGGGTTCGTCTAGTGGAACGAAGACGAGGTAGGTCCGGACGACGTTGGCGTCCACTTTGACCGCGACGGCGGTGAATTCTTCGGTGCCTGCGCGATACGCGAGAAGCTCCTGATAACCCTCCGGCAGTTTTTTCGGCAGCGCGAGCCCAGGCGGAGGAATCAGACCCGGATCGACGTACTTCGAAATTCCGGTCGAAGAGTCGGTCCAGACGTAGTATCCGCCCGCCGGAGGAACCGAAAGCGCGCCCGGCGATTCGAAAACGAGGGACGGGTCGGTATAGACTATCGCGCGGGCGCTCCGCGTATCCGCATCCTTCGTCGGATCGACGATCAGGTTGGCGGATGAAGGCTCGCGAACGATGGTTCCGCGCGCGCCGTAGGATCTGATCGCGCGGAAAAGGCAGCCAGTTTCCTCGAACCCTCCGAATTTCATCGCGCGGATCGTTCTCCCTTTCGCAAGGTAGTCGGAGTTGTCGAAATCCGCGTCTTCGAATTCGATAGTCAGTTCTACCCGTTCGGGAAACTGTCCCAAGAAATCAAGAACCTGCTCCGACATTCCAGCGTCGCTGAGCGTATCGACGTTCTGTTTCACGCTGCCAGTAGAGCCGGAATCTTCGTCCCGCTGGAAATAGCTGACCTTCCACCTGTAATCCCCACCGGACGGAGCATTCGACTCGACCCTGAAAAACAGCGACCATCCATCTTCCACTGCTTCGACGCCTGACGCGGTGATCCCGCGATTGATTCGTCCCGTTCCGTGGTAGCCGACCTCGATCTCCCGCGGAAGTCCGCCAAACCCGTGGTCTGTGACGAACACGCAGGCGCTTCCGGACTCGAGTTCGCGCAGCATTAGCTCCCGCAGCGCCTTCGGGTCAGGGTTTCGAAACTGCGCCCTTTGTGCTCCGAACGCTTCTTTCGCAGCGGGAAGCGTTAGTTTCCCGGAATTCCAGCGCTCGGAGACGAGAATGAAACTGTAATCCTCCTGGCGGATATCCGCTCTGCGAAAGGTTTCCGCTATCGAACCGAAAACGTCATCGCCTTCGAGTGGCATAGAAATCGACGAATCGACGAAGACGGTGAAATTTGCGGTCCTGACGCTATCCGAGATTATCTCCGGACCGGAGGCTGAGAGAGACGCGAACAAAACGAACAGAATCGAGAAGAGAAGCGGTGGATCGATTCTCGGAATTCGTCGGTTTCTTGAACGCGACGCCGCCGCGAGAACGCGCTTCAGAAGGAAAAGCGAGCCGACGGTTCTCTCCCGCGGCCTTCCCCGTATAAGCGCGAAGATCGCCAGCACGATTATCGCGAGCAGCAGGAAAAGGTAATCCGGGCTCTCGAATGCAAAGGTTGAAAGCAGGCTTGAGACGTTCTTCATTGCTAAGGTTGTATCAGTTTCTGGACGATTCTAAACGAGTTTCGACGGGTCTTCGACTGGTCGCGACCGGAATCAAATTTTAAGAATCGAAAATCATCGTGGCGCGTCATTTGATAAATTCATCCAGACTTATGGTAAGGATGTGCGTCAAAGTAAGTTGCGGGATTGCGCGCTCAGAGTTGCGCCAAGTTCGTTTTGCGCGAGGAAGCCAAACCGGAATCGTAGCAGTAGTTACAATGAGGATTTGGCGACTGAGCGCGGAGCGAAAATGGCGTGAATATGGGATGCGAAAACGGTAACTTATTTTGACGCACGTCCTAAAACGAAAATGATGAAACATCGCCAGCTCAGTAGGATCATAGCGACTTTTGCGTCGATTCTGTTCGTCGTCCTCGCGGCCGCGCTCGTTTTCGCGATCGTGACGAATTCTGGCGCGAGCGCATCGCGGACGGTCTCGGTGGTGGTTGCCTTCGGAATGATCGCGTCGTTCGCGGCGGTCGTGATCTGCGGCATCGTCAATTCGAGAAGACGAAAGAGGTCGCTGCGGAAGCTCAAGAGTTCCATCGAGGCGATCCGCGACGGCGCCCAGCAGACGCACGTTTCGACCATTGAGGACGATGAACTTATGGACCTCCGCGAAGCCATCGACGACGCGCGAAAGGTTCTGACGGACAGACTAGAACAGCTTGTAGCCGATCATGCGCAGGTCATCGCGATCATCAAGAGCATGGTCGAAGGTGTAGTCGCGATCGACAAAAAGGGCCGGGTGATGCTGATGAACGATCCGGCGTGCGAAATCCTCGGCGTGCGAAGTCGCTGGGATAGATCGAAGAAACTGGGCGAAATCACAAGGGTTCGCGAAATCGTCGAAATCCTCGAAAGCGCGCTCGGAACGGGAGAAGCGATCGAAGGCGAATTCACCCTTCCGTGGTCGCCGCGAAACAGAAGCATCGAAATGCAGGCCTCGGTTCTCCGCGGACGCATTGGCGAAGTCATCGGCGCGGTGGTGGTGCTCCACGAAGTCAGCGCGCTCCGGCTCGCGGAGGAGGTCCGGAGGGAATTCGTCGCGAACGTTTCCCACGAATTGAAGACGCCGCTGACGGTGATTCGTGGGATCGTCGAGACAGTCGTCGACGACCCGGAGATGCCGGGCGATCTTCGAGCGAAGTTCATGCGAAAGGTCATCACGCAGACGGACAGGCTTTCCGCGCTCGTCACGGACGTTCTCACGCTGTCGAAGATCGAAGGCGATTCCCAGGAACCTGTAGATCGGGAAATAATCGACCTTCGGCGCGGCATGAAGGAATCCATCGCGTACTGGGTCGATCGCGCGAGGGACAAGGGCATCGATATGCGCTTCGATCTGCCGGACGTCGAGGTGAAGGTGCGCGCGGATTATGAACTCATCCGCGAGGCGCTCGATAACCTGATCTCGAACGCGATCAAGTATACTCCCGCAAGCGGGAAGGTTACGATCACGCTCCAGCAGTCGGGAGGCAGCGCTGTGATGACCGTTTCCGACTCGGGCATAGGTATCGCGAAGGACCAGCAGGCGAGAGTCTTCGAGAGGTTCTACCGCGTGGACAAGGCGCGCTCCCGCGAACTAGGCGGCACCGGCCTCGGTCTTTCGATCGTGAAGCACATCGCGATCTCCCTAGGCGGCTCGATCCGTCTTGTCAGCGAACTTGGCGCGGGCAGCTCGTTCATAATCTCCCTCCCGATAGCCGCCTGATGAACAGACATTTTATTCGTGCCGTCTACGAATTTTTCGTACTATTTTGTCCAGCAATTGGAATAATACTATAAATTCGTAGACGGTACGAATAAAATATAATATTATCCGGTCAGCCAACCAGATATATCTTTCCGCGCAGTACCTCGAAGGTCGCCGGAAGCACGCCAGGCTGTTCGCCGTCGAGGTCGATAAGGACTTCCTCGTCCGACCAGACCTCAAGCTTGCGACCGCGCGCGCGGGTGACCTTATCGTGCTCGCGAAACCCTCGGCGGTAGATGCTGCGGGATGAACGGATCGTCTCGAACGCGCTCATCTCGCCGATGAACATGAAGTCCAGCAGTCCGTCATCGAGTTCCGCATCGGGCGCGGGGCACATTCCACCGCCGAAATAGCGACCGTTCGCTATAACCACGCTGACGTATTTTCCTTCGACCTTCTCGCCGTCGTCGACCTTGTACGAGATGCTACGCGGTTTGTAACTGAAAATCGCACCCAGGGTCGACAAGGCGAAGCTGAGCTTTCCGCCCAGGACCTTCGACGATGCGTTGACTCGCTTCACAACCTCGCCGCCGAGGCCGAAGTCGGCGATGTTGATAAAAACGTGCCCCGTGCATTCGTTTTCGTAGGGAGTCAGGGTCGCGTACCCGACGTCGATCCTCCGGCGCTCGAACGCCGCGAGCCGCTGAACCGCGCCTAGGTCTCCCGCGGGCCGGCCTATGGTTCTTATGAAATCGCTGCCGGTGCCGGTGGTGAGCACACCGAGGGTGGCATTTTCGCGGACGAGTTTTCCTGGTTCGCCAGGGTCGAAGAATCCGTTGACGACCTCGTGGATGGTGCCGTCGCCGCCTACTGCGACGATGAATTCGTCCCCCGCCCGGAGCGCGGCGCGCGCAAGCTCCTCGGCGTGCTTAGGCCCGGTGGTGAATAGTTCTTTCCAAGACTCGAAATGATCGTGGAGCAGACTCCGGATTTGGTCCCAGCGTTTTTTCGTGCGTCCTGCCGCGCTTGTCGGATTGATGATGAACGTTGGTTCGACGTCCGCGCGCTTTTGAATCTGGTCAGGCATCGGTTAACAAGATTTGCAACACACTCTTTGTAATCGAGATTCCGGAAACTGTAAAGCCGCAGCACTTTCGAATTAATTAGGGACGGACCCATGTTGGTTCGGTGAAACATGTGGCACGGACGTCTCGTCCGTGTTTCCACGGGCAAGATGCCCGTGCCACACCTACTAAATCCAGGTAGACGCTTCAATAAGGCGTGGATCACCGAACGTTCACTATTTTCCGGGATTGCCGACTTTTGGTTACCCACAAGTTCTCCCGATATTGTAGCCAATTTCGATACCCATCGATTTATGCAACAAAGCCTCCATGGAGCGTAAACTTTCAAAA
>JANLHZ010000253.1 GCA_024653775.1 Planctomycetota bacterium
AGACATAAGTTACACCACAGGTAACGTCGGTGTTGGCACCAGCGCCCCGGGATTTTCGCTCGACGTTCTAGGCGACATCAACTTCACCGGACAGCTCCTCCAGAACGGTACGCCGGTCTCCATGGGCGGCTCCCTTTGGACCGAGAACCTGGGCGACATCAGTTACACCTCCGGCAACGTCGGTATCGGCATCGCCTCGCCTGCCACGGCTCTGGATGTCGCCGGCACTGTCACCGCGGTCGCGTTCATCGGCGACGGCTCTGGACTAACCGGAATCAGCGGGGGCGACTTCATGTCGGACGGAAGCGTCCCATTGAGCGGACACCTTACCGCTTCGACGGGTACAGCCTTCGACATAGGCGATCCGAGCGCGCCATTCCGCAAGCTCGTCGTCGGTTCAAGCGTCGACTTCGTCAACGGCATCAACACGCTCACGATTTCGAACGGAAGCCTTACATCTAATCAGTCGATCGTATTTCCAGACGCTTCCGGAACCGTAGCGCTGCTCTCCGACATTCCCGCGCCAGGCGGAGATCTGATGGCGGACGGAAGCGTCGCGCTTACCGGAAGTCTATCTCCCGCAGCATCGGGAACAATCAACCTCGGAAATCCGGGCGCGACTTTCGACAACGTTTACGTCGGCGGAGGTTACAAGTTCACCGACGGGTCGAGCTTCCTCAGCCTCACTCCGACGGGACTTTCCGGAGACAACACCATCCTCATCCCCGACGCGGCGGGCACGCTCGCGCTGCTTTCCGACATTCCTGTCGAGCCTTGGCAGCTATCTGGAAGCGACATCGGCTACGATGCGGGCAAGGTTGGCGCGGGCACCGCGTCTCCCGCGCGCGCGCTGCACGTCGGCGGAGTCGAGGGCATGCGTCTCGATCCGAGCGCGTTCCCATCGGGACCGCAGGCGGGCGACATTATAATCGACAGCGCAAACTCGAACATGCTCAAGTGGTTCGACGGCACATCGTGGAACAGCGCAGGATCGGGCGGCGGCGGCGGCGACTTCTTCGCCAACGGCTCCGTGCCGCTTTCGGGTGATTTGCAGGCGGCGTCTGCTGGTGTTCAGAATCTCGGTACTCCCTCGAATTACTTTGGGAGCGCACATCTATCCGCCGGATTGGTATACGAAGACGGACTAAACAGTCTGACCCTGAACGCTCCCTCGATTACGTCAAACCAGACGATTTCGCTTCCCGACGCGTCCGGAACTCTTGCGCTGCTCTCCGACATCCCTGCTCCGGGCGGAAGCGGCGACTTCATGGCGGACGGTTCCGTCCCTCTTTCCGGAAACCTGCAAGCCGCGTCCTCTAACTTGGTGGACTTGGGTTTCAACGGTAGTCCGTTCCGCAGCGTCGTTCTCGGAACGAGCGTCGACTTCACGGACGGTTCTGGCATGCTGTCGATCATCCCGGGCGGGCTCAGTGGCGTCAACACGATCACAGTTCCCGATGCCACCGGAACTCTTGCGCTGCTCTCCGACATCCCCGCTCCGGGCGGAAGCGGCGACTTCATGGCGGACGGCTCGGTCCCGATGGCGAACCACATACAGGCGGACTCGCCGAATTTCTGGGATCTCGGAACGCCGGGAACGCCATTTAGAAGCGCAAATCTGGGGACGAGTGTCGTGTTCAGTGACGGCGGCAACTCCCTGACCGTGAGTCCCGCGAGCATTCTCGGCGTGAACACACTGATGCTTCCCGACGCTTCTGGTACAGTCGCGCTCCTTTCCGACATCACCGGCGGACCGTGGCAGACGTCTGGCTCAGACGTCTACTTCGACACGGGTAACGTCGCGATCGGAGTCGCTTCTCCCCTTGGAATACTCGACGTCCAGGGTGGCGAGAATTCCTCCGGCGAAGGTCTTCCTATCAAACTATACGCGCAGAACGCGTTCACGTCCTCGGGAATGAACGGAGGCGACATCGAGCTTATGCCCGGCCTTGGCGACGGCTCAGGCAACGCGGGCGTCGTGAAGGTCGGAGGGGTGCTTTCGTTGCAGCCGATGACGACTCCGTCCTCAGGGCTTGGCGGCGATATCTACACCGATGGCTCGACGCTGTTCGTTCATAACGGATCGAGCTGGGTGGACCTCGGCGCCAGCGGCGGCGGTGGCGGAGATTTCCTCGCGGACGGTTCGGTACCGCTTTCGGGCGCCTTGCAGGCGAGTGCGGACAACACACTCGACATCGGTAATGTGGGCACATCGTTCCGCACCATCTACCTCGGAACCAGCGCCAACTTTACCGACGGAATCAACACAATCAGCCTCCAGCCGTCGTCGATGGCGTCGAATACCCAAATTACGATTCCGAATCTGACGGGAACGATGGCGCTTATCGAGGACCTCGGCCAGCCGGTGAACGCCTACAACATTGCGGCTGAGTCGTTCCTTCGAAGAGCGAACGGCACTCCCGGCGGCGAGACTCCGGTCACGAACGGAAACTACCTCGGCATCGTCGGATTCTCGGGATGGGACGTTTCGGACTTCGCGTCGCCCAGCGCGGAAATGAAAGGTCTCGCGACGGAGAACTTCAGCGGAGCCGCTCACGGAAGCGCGCTCGAATTCTGGACAACGCAGAACGGCACCGTCTCGCCGCAGCGCGCGATGGTGATCGACCATAACGGAAACGTTGGAATCGGAACGATCGGCGCGCCCGCGGACAGACTCGTAGTGAACGGCAACGTTGTGCTCGAAGGAAGCACTTCGGGCTTAGTCGGATTCCAGCCCGGCGTCTCGCCAGACGGTACGATCTACACCCTCCCTCAAATCGACGGAGCCGGCGGCGATTTCCTTTCTACTGACGGCGCGGGAGTTCTTTCATGGGCACCTGTAGATACATCCAACCGGACCAAGTACGGCGTTGTCGCGGATTACAGCCTCCGAAGAGCCAACGGCACACCCGGAGGCGAGACGGTCGTTCTTATCGGCGAGGAGCTTGGCGTCATAAAGTTCGCAGGGTGGGAAGGGTCGGTCTTCGGCGAAGGCGCGAAGATTGTCGGCAAGGCGGAAGAGGGATTCTCCATCGCAACGCTTGGGACAAGTCTCCAGTTCTGGACGACCCCGCTTGGATCGAGCACTCCGGCCAACACGTTCACGCTTCGTGAGAGCGGTTCGATGGTGCTTACTCCTCTTGGGTCCGCGCCGGGCGGTGGAACCATTGGCGAAATGTACGTCGATGCCGGACTCGGAACTTTGTTCTTCAACAACGGAACCGAGTGGCTG
>JANLHZ010000271.1 GCA_024653775.1 Planctomycetota bacterium
AGCTTCGCGGAGAAAATGAAAGATACAAGAAATTCTCTGCGAGTCTCTGCGTTCTCCGCGCCTCCGCGGTGAAGAACTGCGAGGACGCGGGTTTTGTAAACTAATACTGATAATATTACAATAAATTCGTAGACGGCACGAATAAAATGATCTATTGCTATCTTCGGTTCAGATTGCGATTTCTGCCCGGAACTGCGGGTTCGAGCACTCCGGACGACCACGTATTCCCCGCGCTCTGCTGGCCCTGGCTACCGGAGCCGCCGCGGGGCGCTATGTAATTATTGTAGTGCCAGTCGATGTACGGATTCTGGAAATAGCCCGGATTGTCCTGCGGGGCGTACCACGGAATGCCGTAGAGTTTGTAGAGGTCGAGTTCGTAGTACGAGTACGGAATCCGCCTTCCGTGCGCGTATGGAAAGTAATAGCCGTGGTAATAGTAGTAGTCGATGGTGGTACTTCCGCGCGTCACGTACCGAGGTTCGTAGTCCGTGTAGTCCTCGTAAAGTCCGAACCCGGAGTACGAGGCCGATTCGTCCCTGTGCGAAGGTTTGTACGGCAGGAGAGTGTACTTTTTCTGGAGTTCGTCGATCAGTTCCACCGCGTTTTTATACCAGATTCCCGCGACCGACGGTCCGACGCTGTTCATCTCGCCGTACGGACTTTCGTTCGCTCCGTAAAGATACGGCGGCGAATCGTCGTCGTCCCACTCGCTTTTCGGGATGATGTATCCGAGCGTGTCGAACGCAAGCCCGACAACCAGCGGAACGCGCGCGCGCATCATAGGCAGCACCGCGGGCCATGTCGGGGAGTCGTCCTCCGGGAAGTCGCTACCGGGAGGGGTTTCGATTCCGCCGATGAAAAGCTCCGGATATAGCTCGCCTGGCGTGGTGACGAACATCAGTGCGCCGACGCTGATTACTCCGAGCTTGGTTTTGAAAACGTAGTTGTCCGCCTTCTCGTAGTCCATAGTCGGGAACAGCCCTGCTTCGAGCGCGGCGATAAACCTCGGATTTTCGAGCGGGACGTCGACTTCCCGCGTGATGAAGTCTATCCGCGGCCTTCCGAGAAACAGCGGTTCACGGTTCTTCCAGAACCTTTCCGCGGCAAGCGCGATTCGACCGCCCATCGCCTCGACCTTTTCCTTCGTGTTGTCTGTAATCAGTTTCGTACCGTCCAGACTCCAGATTCCCTGGTCCGGAGGTTCGATCTGCCCTCCGATGGCGCCGTTAAGGAAAACCGTCACTCCGCCTTTTGCTTCGACGCCGGGAACGCCGTTTTCCCACGCTCTTCGAAGCGCGCCGACCCAGTCGCTCGAAATCATGAGGTTCGGGTGGTCGAGCATGTCGGGATGGTTCGCCCAGTGGATTATCGAGCCTATGGTTTCCTTCGATTTCAGCGAGCGGATGACGCACGCGGTGAGCCTTTCGTCCATCCGCATCGGCCTGCGGTAATCTTCGACGAACTCGCTGTAAACGTTGGACGCGATCTCGCCGTACGCGGGCTGAAGGTTCTGCACGGCTTTGACGATGCTCTCTCGAATCTGCTCGCGAAGGAATTCCATGTAGTCCGTATCGACACCGGTTTCGCCATTTGGGCCCCAAATTCCGTGGGTGTCGCTCGATGCGTGGCTGTGAGTAGAGCAGATGACGATCTCGTCCGCCTTGACGATCCCTTCTAGCGGCTTTACGACCTTCAGATAGTCGGAATAGAAAAACCCGATGAGATCGAGTGAAACGAACACGATGGTCTTCGAGCCATCAGAGAGCGCAATCGCCGAGGAATAGAGGTCATCAAGAACTCCCCGCGCGGGTTTCGAACTTTGGTAGCCCGCCATCCAGACAGCGTCGAACTTCCCGTTTCCGTTAACGTCCTCGTATGTATCGACATCTGGATTATATCGGTGGTTTCCGTCCACGTCGATCCAGGTGTCCGTGACTTTCGGCGTGATGACGGTCCGCGCCGCACCGGCGTAGAGGCCGAAGTCCTTAGCGGGGACGAATTTCTTGTCTGGCTCGAACTTTTCATACTCCCAGGAACTACAGCCGGAAAGCAGTGGAATCGTAAACGCAAGTGCCGTCAGAATTCTCGATCTCATATTGAATCCTCCATTCTCCGGGCGGAAGGGCTATAAGGTGTCGTGTCAAAATAAGTTTACGGATTTCGCGCTCAGATTTACGTCAGGTTCGTTTTGCGCGAGGAAGCCAAACCGGAGGCGTAGCTATGGTTCCGCTGAGCCATTATCTCGATGTTATGGGGCGACCGAGCGCGAAGCGAAGATGGCGTGAAGATGTGATGTGAAAACGTCAACTCATTTTGACACGACACCTAAGCATTTAACCACCGAGAAACGCCGGAAACCACAGTTTACTTTCGAGCGCCCATGCAAAGTGAAAAAAATGACTATTGTCACGGGCGGAATCAAAAAGTTTGAATTTGACTTCCGCGAATTGCCCGGTTATTTGTAAGCGAAAGGATCGTCCGATGAAAAAATGACGATCTTTATTATTCCATCGCAAATGCCTTGTTTTTTGACATTATCCTGAAAGCGGATAGAATAAGAGAACGCCTTGCAGCGCTTACAGGGCCCGTGCGCCGACGGCGGATTAAATGAGGAATTATGTTCGCAATCGTTTCCGACATACATGCAAACATCGAGGCGATGGAAGCCGTCCTTCGCGATATCGAATCCCACGGCGTTTCCGACATCTACTGCCTGGGCGACGTGATCGGCTACGGTCCATGCCCGGTCGAATGTATCGAAATCGCCATGGAGAGGTTCAAGGTTACTCTCGTCGGAAACCATGAAGAAGCGCTGGTGATGGGACCGTATCTGTTCAACAAGATCGCCGAGCTTGCGATTTTCTGGACGCGTGACTGTATCGATTCACAGACGATCAAAGCGCCCGGAATCTGGAAGTGGATGGAGGGGCTTCCGTATTTCCATCAGATCGAAAACAAACTCCTCGTCCATGGCTCGCCAAGGGACTGCGCGACGGAATATATCAACCCGCGCGACATCGTCGACGCCACGGAGAAACTCTACGACATTTTCGAGTACGTCGATCGCTTCTGCTTCGTCGGACACACTCACATTCCAGGCGCGATAATCGCCCAGGGGCGGGATCCAAACTCCTCGGACGACAGCGATTTCCGGTATTTCCATCCCGGACGCAGCCCGCAGCTCGATCTTGCTGAATTCCCGAAGGCGATCGTCAATGTCGGCTCCGTGGGCCAGCCCCGCGACGGTGACAACCGCGCCTGCTACGCGATCGTCGACGGCACGAAGGTCTACTGGCGGAGGGTCGAGTACAATTATCGCAAGACCATGGACCGCATCTTCTCGAACAAGAGCCTGCACCGCGAACTCGGCGCTCGCCTCGAAGTCGGGAAATAAGAGAGTATTTCAGGTTGTGGCACGGACATCCTGAGCGTGTGGACACGCAGACGAGGACGCCTGCGCTCCCGGACGTGGCACGGGCATCTTGCCCGTGAGTATTATTTTCCGTGAACGTTCGGTGAACCACGTTCCCCGAATAACAAAACCGGCATCCTCGCAGTTCTTTCGCGCGGAGACGCGGAGAACGCAGAGAATTTTCCTTCTCCCTCCGGGTAATACCACTTATTTAAAACCGAAAACGCCGAATGTCTTTGCGTCTTGGCTTCTCCGCGCCTTTGCGCAAAAGAATGCTTTGCTTCCAGATCTTTCGAAGAAGCGACTCTTGTTGCCATCCCAGACACTACTTCGAAATGTGGGGCGAAGTTCTCGGCATTGCGGACGTAAAGAAGAACTGCCGCCATCTTGCAGAAAGCCGGGGATCGGAATGTTTCTCGCAAAGACGCAAAGGAGCAAAG
>JANLHZ010000277.1 GCA_024653775.1 Planctomycetota bacterium
CTCTATCAAGGTCGTTTCGGCCTTGATAGAGGGTTCACCGAATCAGGATTAGAAATAAAGCAATACATAAATTAAAATATTGAAATATAGTATTTATAAAAAATAATAATAGTGTCACGAGTCGTAACACGTTAGTAAATTATAAATAATATTATATATTGCTATGTCGCGCGTGCCAGTTAGGTGAACCACATGACACGCAACGGGAATCGAATCGTTAGAAAATACGTTTAGCTTGATTGTAGGGTATCTATCTTGTAGTGTTGGAGACCATTAATTTCGTACGTAGACGCTGTCAAAATCAGAATGTCACTGACCAAAGGGAGACTGTATGAACGTTTTTAGACTGAATTTGCTTTTTGTAGCGCTCATCGCCGGTTGCCTGATTGCGACTGGATGCAAGAACGATGGGGAAGTTGACAGGGACAACGAAGGCAGCGGCAACAATGAACAGCGCCAGGTAACGCTGAAAGTCCAGGGGCTCGATTCCGAGAACTCCGAAAGCGCCGTCAGGGAAATCCTGGATAGTCAAAGCGGTGTCAGTTCCGTGTCGGTGGATCTCGCGGCAACGCAGGTTTCATTTTTGCTAGATTCCTCCGGTTCCGTGGACAAGGTGGTTGGCGCGCTCGAGGAAGCCGGTTATGAAGCGGAGGAGCCAGCCGATTCCTCAGATTCCGAGGACGCGGAGCATCCGGAGAACTCCTCGGACTCCGAACATCCAGAGCATCCGGAGAACTCGTCGGATTCATCGGATTCCGAGCACCCGGAGCACCCGGAGAACTCGTCGGATTCCGAACATCCAGAGCATCCGGAGCATCCAGAGAACTCTTCGGGTTCCTAACATCCGTAGCACCCCGTCGAATTCGTCAGATTCATTGGATTCTGAACGCCCGGAGCACCCGAGGCATATAGGGAGCGTCAAGTAATGAAGTCATCCTCGATCCCGTTATTCGCCATTTGTATTTGTGCGCAGACGGCTTTCTTTCTGGCCTGCATCGCGGTTCCGGGGACTGTTTCCGATCGCGCGAACGTGGAGGATTCTGCTTCCAGCGCGGCTCGCCAGAATCATGGCGCGATCGCGGAATCCGAAAGTGCCAACGACGCCCGCTGGATATCCATCGATGCGATCGCGGATGCCATAAAAAAGCACGTTGCTCGAAAAACCGAGGAGGACGGTGGTGTTTTTGTTCTTCCTTACGAGGATCGAGATCTGCACCTGAAACTCGTTCGCGTCCACATGGAGTACCTTTCCGATCTCGGAAACGGCGTCCAGTTCGCGTGCGTAGACCTGGCGGACGTAAACGGAGACGTATACGACGTAGATTTCTTCCTCGCAGGGAGTGAAAACGATATGCGGGTTACGAACACGACGGTTCACAAACTGAACGGCCAGCCCTTCTATGCATGGAAGCAGCAATCCGACAAAACCTGGACTCGGATTTCGGTTGAAGCCGCGTCGCCACGCGAACTCGGAATCGTCACCGGGATCGACAAATTCGAGTTTCGCTATCGCGTCACGCTTCCGGAATTAGGCGAAGCCGCGCTTATGTGGATGCCGTTTCCCGAATCCGATGTCTACCAGACGGTTGACGTGAAGTCTATCGAAGCGCCGGTAGAAAGACGCATCCTCCGGGACCGCGATTACGGGAACCGCATACTTCTGCTCGAACTGGGGCCGGACGATTCCGGGCGCGAAGTAAATATCGTCTACTCCGTGGAAAGACGCGAGAAGTCCCCGTCGCCAGAACAGGTTGAAGACGCCGAGCGCTTTTTGTCGGCTGACCTGCGCGTTCCGGTCGGAGGACGGTTCGAGGAATTGTCGAGGTCGGCGCTTTCTGGAAAGGAATCGGACGGCGAACTCGTACACGCGAGAGCTCTTTACGACTACGTCATCGACAACATGCGCTACATGAAATTCGGGCAGGCCTGGGGTAACGGCGATTCGGAGTACGCCTGCGACACCGGCACCGGCAACTGCACCGAGTATCATTCGTATTTCATGTCCCTTTCAAGATCGGACGGTATGCCTGCGCGGTTTGCCATCGGCGCGGCGATCCCGTCCGAGCGAAACGAAGGCGGGATCGACGGCTATCACTGCTGGGCGGAATTCTACGCCGACGGGAAGTGGTGGCCTGTAGACATCAGCGAGGGCGACAAGTATTCGCGTCTCGCTACGTACTACTTCGGGCGCAACCCCGCAAATCGCTTCGAGTTCAGTCGCGGACGAGACCTTGTGGTCGATCCGCTGCCGTCCTCCGGCCCAATCAACTTCCTGGCATATCCGATTCTCGAAATAGGCGGTAAGCCAGCGAAGGCAAGGGTAGAGTTCACTTTCGTACGCGACGTCTCGATGTATCAGGACGAAGACGAGGACGTCGCAAGCGAGGCGGCGGGCGGGTAATTTTATCCAGAGATGTGCGCTTTCCAGCGCGCCTCCGACAACCTGGAGACGCCGTTCTGGTCGCGGAGTCCGATCTGGCTGAAGGCCTGGAATCCGGGGACGTCGTGCAGGAACAGCCAGCAGACGTAGCGCACGTCGAACGCCTGAATCCGGCTGAAAAAGACGTCGATGAAGTCAGCCTGCTTCTGCTCGCTCCCGAGGAACGGAATCGCGGGGTCCGCGACCCAGCCGACCTCGGTGAAAATCACCGGGCCATCGTAGTGATCCGCGATTTCAGTGTAGTAGTTCGCGGGGACGTTCGCAGGGTCGGTGTATTCAAAGTACGGGTAGGTCGTAAAGCCGATGGCGTCGCATTTGTCCTTGACGTCGTCCAGAAGCTGCCAGTGCGCCGCGTTCGACCACCCCGTGTTTACGCCGACGCCTTTCATCCGCTCGAGCTGGAAAACCGTGAAAACGATCGTGTCCGGACTCGCGGCTTTCACCGCGTCGTAGCACTCCCGATATTCCGTGACCCAGACGTCCCACTCCGCCTGCGGGTGGCTTAGCCAGAAGGAATTGACCTCGTTCCCGAGGAACAGATACTTCGGCTGATGCTGGGTAGCGAAAGTGGCGACCATGTCCTTGTATTGCTGGCGGGTCTGCGCGTTACCCCAGGTGTTATCCTGTGGATCGTTCGCGCTCGTCAGGTCGGGAGTTCCGTTTATATCCCAGCCGATGCCGATCGCGGGAGTGAACCCGTACTGCGCCGAAGCGATCTCTGCGGATGCGAGAATCTGCGGAGTCTGCCCCGCGGTCTGTGCGCTGTCGCGCCAGTTCGTGTGGAACGCGATCAGCTTGCCGACGTCAGAGTGGTTCGTGTAGAAGTCGATCCAGTCCTGGTTCGTCGCGGAACCCGGATACCCCTTCGGCGAAAGCGCTACGCCGTAGTCGGTGGTAATCGTCTGGACGCCACCGCCGACGCCTTGATTATTCGATCCCGCCGGAGTCTGAGCAATAGCGGTTTCGCCCGAGCCTCCACCACACGCCACGGTAAGCGCAAAAAGAAGCAGGACCGTTATGGTTGTGACGAAGAGAGCTTTCATCCGAACCTCATCGTTGAAGAACTTCACGAAATGCGTTCTAATAGTTTGCACAAAAGACAGCCGAATTCAAACATTGAATCAACGGAGAAAAGATGCCCGGCAAAATCAGGATTCTGCTCGCTCTCGACGGCAGCGTATTTTCGGATGCCGCGACGGATTTCGCGCTAGAAATAGCTTCGCGGCGGGAATGCGACCTTCACGGACTCTGCGTGATCGACGCGCCCGGAATCCGGAGGCGGGAAACTCCCGTGCAGCTTCTCGCGTCCTACGCGTCGAAGGAAGCCGCGGAGACCGACATCGATCTCAAGCGCGTTTCCGCGGTCGGGATAATCAACAGGTTCCGTCAGAAATGCCAGGCAAAAAGCGTCACTGCAACCGACGAAGTCCAGGAGACGGTGCCTTTCAAAAGCTTCGTCGAGACGATGAAAAGCTTCGACGTCCTTGTTATCGGCATCCGGACGTTTTTCGAAAGCACAGCCACGAACGATCATCCGGGGGACACGCTCAGCGAAATCCTCGAACGAACCGAAAAGCCGGTGATTTGCGTGCCGGAGAGATTCAGGCCCGTAAAGAACGTGCTCGTCGCCTATGACGGAAGCTCGGGAGCCGACGCGGCGCTGAGCTGGTTCGTCCGGCTCGCGCTTTTCGACGGAATCAGCGCGGAAGTCCTTTACATTGGAGACTTGGACGCCGGCCCCGCGATCGTCAGCAAAGCCGCGAAAATGTTAGGCGCCCGCGGAATCGCTAACGTCCAGCGAATCGCTTCGGGCAGACCTATGCGGGAACTCAGGATGGCCTCGAAGGACAAGGATCTCGTCGTACTCGGCGCCTACGGCAAGAACGCCATCTCGAAGTTCTTCTTCGGAAGCTGCGCAGACGCGATGATCGAGCACGGCACGGTTCCGCTGTTTCTGGATCACGTCGAATAGAGTTAAGAGTTAAGAATTAAGAATTGGAAATGCAGTCGTGCTGACGAGATTCGTTTTTTCACTCAGCTTCGTCCCAATCTGTATCACTGGCCTGCACGTACTGGTTTCGCGCTCACGTTCCATCGATTGCACATCATATGCCAGCCGTTGATTACATAGACCCCGGAAGCGGCACGATTCTGCTGCAAGTGCTGCTCTCAGCCCTGCTGGGCGCAATCGTCTATTTTCGCAGAGTGATCCCGTGGACCTTCAGGAGGCTTCTGATCGCGGTTCGAAGGAAATCCCGCGATGCAAACCCATAAAAAGTCGACTCAGAGAAAGATAGCGATAATATTGATCGTTAACGCGACGTTATGACTTATGGCATCGAGATTGCCCGCCTGGGGTCGAAAAAATCATGTAAAAATGCAACATGGGCGTTCAAGAAAAACGGTATCCATGTCGATAAACATTAACGTTGAGTGCGCGGTGCCTCCGGGCACCCCAAATTTTAGCCCATGCTCTTTCCTCTCATTTGTGGGCTATCAGAACTGGGCAGCCGCAAAGGCTGCCTTTTTCTGTTTTGGGGACGGTTCGCCTCAACAAGCGGCGCGCAATCCTTCGCCTGCGTTGCATGACGTAACCGTGCCGCGAAAACAGTAACGCAGCGTCTCGCTTGCAAGCAGCCGGGATTGCTCATCATACTACGCATCCCCGCCAGCGTTTATGACGCCCTTGCGCGGACAGCGGTGCCGGATACAAGAAAGGCGAGTTATCGTTCGTAACCGTTCACGGGGTTTCCCTCTCCCTCTGGGAGCACACCTTGTGTGACGGGTGCCGAAGGCGGGTGAGGGGCTGTGTTTTCAGATTGAATATCCTACTTCTGACTTCGTCTACCCCCTATTTTGTCATCCGGTCCTTTCGTTCTCAGTCTTAGGACGCGCGTCAAAATAAGTTGACGGATTTTTTTTCGCGCGAGACGTGGCACGGGCATCTTGCCCGTTTTTTCCACGGACGAGACGTCCGTGCCACGTCCACACCCCCAGATCCCACGATAGTTACTTATACCAAATTATGATTCCCTTGGTGCCGACGAGGATAGCTTCGGCGGTCGAGCCGTTCGTGAAACCATGGACCGCGCGGACGTCGCGGGTCGTGACCTGCAAGGTCTGGAAGGTCGATACGCCGTCCCAAGAGTACATCGCGCCGCCGGGACCGACGACGTACATCGTCTGCGGCGTGACGCTGGACGCTTCCTCCCAGATGTCGCTGAGCGTCGTCGCTGTCGAGGCAGCTCCGAGCGTGCCGGCGCCCATCGGCTCGGTCCAGCCCGTGCCTCCGTCCCAGATGATCCAGGTGCGGATGCCGCAGATGTGGATGCGGGTGCTTGTGTCGTAGTAGACGCCGTAGAGGTGGAGTCCGGTGGCTGCGAGCGGTGTGCCGGTGCCGTCATCGACGCTGACTGTGGTCGCGGTCCACGCTGTTCCGTTCCACCTTGCGATAACGCCGTTGTCTGCCACCGCGACGACGTCATTCGCGCCGATTCCCCAGATGTTGTTGAAGTTGTTCGTTCCGATTGTCGTCGCTGCGCCTCCCGTGAAAATCACCTGACTCCATGCGGTGCCGTTATAATGCCAGATAACCCCGCTATCCGCGGCGACGTAAACGTCGTTGGCGCTGCTTCCCCATACTGCGTTGAATATTTCCGTGGTGGAGGTGTGCGAAACGCTCCATCCAGTCGTGAAAACGGTGCCGGTCGCGTGCACCGCGACAACTCCCCCGCCTGCGCCAGAGCGATCTTTGCCGACTACATACACGTTCCCCGCGGCGGTGGACCACACGCCTTTCGGATCGAAGTTCGCGGAGTTAGAGGTCAGCGGATATAGATCGAAGTTCGTCCAGCTTGTCCCGTCGTAGTGGCTGACCCAGGTCTCGGTGTTGGTCGCAGACGGGTAGCGATCTCCGCCCACGGCCCATATGTCGGTGTTAGATGGTCCATACACGTCGTAGAGTTCGAGGTTTCCGCGGAGTCCCTGCTGCGGGGTCCACGACGTGCCGTCGAAGGAAGCGATGAATCCAGAGTCCTGGTCGGTATACCCGTCATCCCACCAGGTCCCGCCTGCAAAGCAGGTTCCGGAAGCGTACCCGGTTCCCCATAAGGCCCAGATTTCGCTTTTCGCGTCGGTGTCACCGGGATTCTCCGCGCCGTCGAGCTGCGTGTACGGTCCTGTCCCTAGCGCGCTCATATCCGCGACGTCGGCGCTCGTAAACGTCGTCACCGGCTGCACGGAAGTATCCGCGATGCCGATCCATCCGTCCTGACTTCCGAAGAAAACCTTGTTCTCCGCAGAGAATCCCCAGATCGAACGCCAGATGCTGGTGGTGGATTCGCCGGAACGGAACTGCCCGGTTGCCTGCGACGTCCAGGTTGTTCCGTCGTATTCATAGAAGCAGTCCTTTTCGCCGACTGCGTAGCCTTGCGTCGCACTGAACGAAATTCCGGCGTAGACGCGATGGCTTCCGCTCCCCGGCGGGTTGTGTCCCGCGAGCTGATTTCCGCTCCAGGTCGTTCCGTCGAAGTGCACGATGAACGCCTCTTCGGAGGTGGCTACGTCATTCCAGTCGCGTCCGGAAATGAAGACGTCGTTCGCGCCCGTGCCCCAAACGCTATCGACCCACACTTTGTTCGTGCTCGTCGTATCGAGGAAAGTAAGAGCGTTCGCGCCGGTGGTCGCAACGCGGGACCAGGTCGTGCCATTGTAGTGGTAAATCTCAGCCTGTTGAGGCGTGCTTCCGCTCATCTGCTGCCCAACCGCGTAAACGTCGCTCGCAGACGATCCCCAGATCGCGCGGAACTGAATGTTAGAGTTGATCGTGTTGACGGTGTTGTCAACTGTCCAGGTGCCGGAGACGCTGTTGTAGTGCCAGAGAGTGGCGCTGTCTCCACAGACCCAGATGTCGCTCGCGCTCGAGCCCCAAACGCCGTAGAGGTCCCACGCGGCCTGTGTCTGCGAATAGTGCCGGACCTGCGTATAAGAAAATCCGTCGTAATGCCAGACGGTTCCCTGCGTTCCGACGAAGTAGACGTCGGTCGCGCTGAAACCGTAGATCCCGTATATCGGCTCCGCCGGCTCGTAGTACCACGCGCGTCCTTTCGCCGTCACCGGCCCGGCGCTGTTCGAGATCGCGCCCTGGTTCGGGACTTCGTCCGACGCCTTGATCGCGAAGTAATAGTTCACGCCGATGGTCATAGCTGCGATGGTGAAGTTCTCCGCGACGCCGCCGGCGGATGGGGTCCAGGTCTGCGAATAGAGCGTCGCGGAGGACCAGTTGCCCGCGGTGATCGGCCCGGTGGCGTAACGGATTTCGTAACTCGTCGCGGTGCCGGTGCTGCCGTCGTCGCCTGGCGCCGTGAACGTGAGGATGATGTCGCCATCGGTGACGGTGCCCTTCTGCGCTACGAGGTCTGTTATCGCGGCGGGCGGAGTGCTGTCTGGATTGACGGTGCAACTCGGGCTGTTCGACGCCGCGGCCGCTGCATTCGGGACCTCGTCGCTTGCGATTATCGCGAAGAAGAGCGTGCCCGCCGGGAGTCCGGTGAGCGTCCGCATTTCCGTCGCTCCCGCAGCGGACGGAGTCCAGGTCTGAGTGTACAGAGTCGCGGAGCTGAAATTCGCGGGAGTTATCGCGCTGGCGCTGTGGCGGACTTCGTAGGTCGTCGCCGCGCCCGTGGTGCCGTCGTCGCCGGGAGCGGTCCAGGTGAGGTTCGCTTCGCCCGGATTCGCGCCCGCCGCGGCTATGAGGTCCGTTATTGCCGATGGGGCCTGGGTATCCGTCGCGCTCGTTCCAGGAACGGTGATCGAAACGACGTTCGAAACCGTGCTTGTATTCGAGACTTCGTCGAAACTCTTGATCGCGATGAACACGAGTCCGGAGCTTAGCCCCGTGATCGTGCGGCTCTCGGCGCTTCCGGACGCTATGGGAACCCAACTCTGAGCGAAAGTCGTCGCGGACGTGAAAGTGCCGCTCGTGATCTGCGCCTGAGACAGTTTGACCACGTAGCCGCTTGCGGTGCCCGAGGCTTCGTCGTCGCCGGGAGCGGTGAAGGTTACGTTCACTTCTCCCGTTGCCATACCGAGCACCGCGGCGAGATTCGTTATCGCACCGGGAGCGGTCGTATCCGTGGTGACGCTTCCTCCTCCGGTAGTGAGAGGAACGAGGCTGTCCGCTCCCCCTCCGCCTGTGCAGGCAAGCGCGGAAATTAACAACGATGCAGCCGTGGAAAGCAACGTTATCAGATGTCTCATCGTGGTGTCCTTTTTGGAATTAAGGAGTCTGAATACAGGCGAGAGTTTGTAATCGAGGCAGGTTAACGCAGTATTAAGCGTTTATGATCTGAATATATGTTTTGTGTTAAGGGACTTATGTTTGCGTCATCTTTATTGATCCTTTATCGAAGGCTTCTACCATCGCGGATATTCAAGATGCTGGAATGACTTAGACGATTAAGAAACTATCGTAGGCAAGCGACATCGATAATTCGGAACCGTCAAAGGAGACGTTTGACGGCTTTTGCGGACGAGGACGTCCGCGGTCCCAGATGCCTACGATAGTTTCTAAGACCTTGATCGGAGCTTCGTGTATGCCGAAATCTATTGTTTTTTTTGCGCTTGGAATCGTTTTCTGCTCGGCGACGTCAATTGCGTTCGCGCTCGATCGCGAGATCGTCGAGGCTTCGGAAACCCTCGAACGGTACAGGACCGACGCGATGGAACAAAGCCGCAGGGAGACCGCGATCCGGGCGCTATGCAGAAAGGACTCGCCCGATGCGGTGATGGCTCTGCTTCCGGTGCTCGGAGACGAATTCGAGCACGTCCGGGAGATCGCGGTCATCAACCTCACGGGATCCGAGTCCCGCGCGACGACGCTTACGAATCCAGACGCGATAAAGACGCTCATCTCCCGCGGATTCGCGCATCCGAATCCGGCAGTTCGCGTGAACGTAGCCGAAATCATCCTGCGACTCCGCGAAGATCAGACCGTAAAAGATGAACTGGGCAATCTGCTACAGATTTTCAAACGCGAGCGCGTGGGCGAGGTCAAATCCAAACTCTGCGAGGCGCTAGGCTACCTCGGCGCTGGAAACGATGACGTCGCGAAGGAAATCGCGGGCGCGATCGGTTTCGATGCCTGCCACTTCGAAATTCCCCGCGCCCTCGGAAGGCTCGGCAAGCTTAGCGAACTCGGAGACTTCGACCGCGCGCTACGGAGGAGGAGCGACTGGTTCCGCGCCGGACTCGCGGACGGCTGCGCGATACAGAATTTCCGACTGACCGACGTCATCAAGAACATTATCGAAAGCGAAGACGGCTTCATCCCTAAAATCGCGGCGGCAGAGGCGTGCGCGAAGCTGTTCGAATCTGAACCGGACGCGGCCTTCGATTTCCTCGGCAAGGCCATCGCGGACAAGGACTGGCGCACCCGCGCCGCGGTGATCCAGACGTTCGTGGACATTTACGACAAGCGCGCCGTTCCGTATCTTATCGACGCACTTGAAAAGGAGCAGGGCCGTCTCGCGCTCGACGCGATCCAGGCGCTGAAGATCATCACGAAGCGCGACATCGGATCCGATCCGCAGCTCTGGCGCGCATGGTGGAACTCGAACGCGAGCACCTGGCAGACTTCGCAGCCTCCGGAGCGCGAAGACTACGGCGTCGACTATGCAGGCATCGACGTCGCCTCCGGAGGCGGGACAGTCGCGACATTCCTGAACATCCCGATCTACTCGAAAAACGTGATCTTCTGCTTCGATCCCTCCGGCTCGATGAAAACCCCCATCTCCGACGACCACCCGGAAACGAGCAAAATCGAATTCGCGGCGAAGCAGCTCGAAAGATCGCTGCAGGCGATGCCCTCGGACGCGCGGTTCAACCTCCTGCTGTTCCGCTACTGGTCGGAGTTTCCGCCCAGGAGGACGGCGCAGTGGGCGCTGACCCAGATGATGACGGTGAATCCAAGCAGCATCAGCCAGATCGGGTCGTTCATCGCGTCGAACGAGCCGAGAGGCTGGGGCGACTTCTTCGGCGCGTATATGGAAGTCGCCAAGGTCGAGGGAGTGGACACGATGTTCTTCTTCTCCGACGGCGGCCCCTCCCGCGGCGAGCACGTCCGCGACAACGAACTGCTCCGCGCGTTCCAGAGAGAATCCCGGTTCCGCAGGATCAAGGTCAACACGCTGATCACCGGAGGCAGCGACGCCGACCAGCGTTTCATGCGCAACTACGCTATCGCCACGGGCGGAGTATCGAAGGTCATCGATCCATCGGACTTCGATTGATAATTGGTGCCGTGTACGAATTTAATGTAATATATTATGGACATAATTCGTAGACGGTACGAAATATTTGTATTATCAGCGCGAGGCGGGCAATAAAGTCCGATTGTTGATCCCGGACGCGGGATTTTGTAATCTCCGGAAATGAAGACCGAAATCGCTTTCATCCTGAACGAAGACGAAGTCGTGGCGTACTGCGAGCCGTCGGCGAGATTGCTCGACGTCCTCCGCGACACTCTCGAATACCACGGCACCAAGGAAGGCTGCGGCGAAGGCGAATGCGGCGCGTGCACGGTTCTAGTGGACGGAAAGGCCGTGAACTCGTGCCTCTATCCCGTGATGGAGGCGGAAGGCAGAAGCGTCACCACGATCGAATTCCTCGATCAAGACGACTCCCTCAAAATCATCCAGAACGCCTTTGTCGAAAAGGGCGGAATCCAGTGCGGGTTCTGCTCGCCCGGAATGATCCTTAGCGCGAAGGCGCTGCTCGACGAAAATCCCGCGCCGACGAGCGACGAGGTCGCGCTTCACTTCATCGGGAACCTCTGCCGGTGCACGGGCTACAAACAGATTTTCGACAGCATCTACCATGCGGGTCGCTGTCTTGCGGAATCGAAATCGAAGGTATGCGCCGAGGCGTCATAGTTCGAGGTTTCGCCTCGCGAGCGCAAGAAGGTTTGATACTTCGGAATTCCCCGGATCGAATTCGGTAAGCTGCTCGAGGACGTCCCGCGCCTTCCGCCACCATGCCGCGCGGGCGTAACCTTTCGCGAGCGCGAGGATCAGTTCCGCGCTACCTCCGGAAAGTTCGATCGCGCCCAGTCTGTACTTTTCCGCCCCTGAGAAGTCCTTCTTCGACTCTGCGTCGTCCGCCCACGCGAGGAGCTGCCTGACCTTCTGGAGCGCGACCTCCGCCTCGCCTGGGGCGGGGATCTTCTCGTTCCATTTTTCCTCGAAACGGGCGCGGTTCATTTCGAACAGCGCGAGTCCGTCGATGCGGTTTCCGATGAACGATCTGCTGCCGAAGTGGAAGATGAAAACGTCTTCCGCGACGACGAGTTTTTCGCCGGCGCCGCGGAGTCTCCGGCAGATGTCGTTGTCCTCGAAGTTCCCGAGTTCGAACCGTTCGTCGAAGCCGCCTGCGATTCTGATGGCGCGGTTCGTGAAGAGCACGCAGAACGCTATCAGGAGGTCCGTCTCGTAGCAGCGCCCCGCGAACTCCCGCCTACGTTCCCGGGCGAATTCATCTATGGTTGCGAGCGTGATCCGCGGGCATTCGATTTTCTGGCTCCCGCCGCAGGAGTTCGTCACGGGTCCGACCGCCCCCGCGTTCTCGCGCTTCGCTACGTCGCGTAGCGAAGTCAGCCAGCCGTCCGTCAGCACGGTGTCGTTGTTCAGCACGACGACGTCGCTTTCCGGATTCGCCGCGCGGATGCCCTGGTTCACCGCGATCGCGAAACCTTTGTTCTCCTCGTTTGCGATGACGCGCACGAACGGAAACGACGCGAGGACGTCCGCGGAATGATCGGACGAACCGTTGTCGATGACGATTACGTCTACTTGCGCGACGTCGGTGGTCCGCGCGAGGCTTTCGAGACACAGCCGCGTGTAGTCTGCCTCGTTGAAGACGGGAATGATGATCGAGGTCGGTTTCGCCATCGGTTAGGAGCCTCAAAGTAATAAGAAACTATCTCAAGCAGAAATTTTCGCCATCTCGGAGCCGTCAAACGAGACGTTAGACGGCTTGTGCGGACGAGGACGTCCGCGGTCCCAGGTGCCTACGATAGTTTCTAAGCGTGGCAGGTCCGCGTGATACGATCCAGAAAAATAATCGGCGAAATCCGGGTCGGCTGCGGATTATACTTTCCGTCGCGGCTGTTTTGACGTCAGTCGTCTTTGTAAACGTTTGGCGAAGCACGGTGGCATCCGCGTCCCGTCGATGGATCACGGGCAAGATGCCCGTGCCACTTGTTTTAGAGCAGATGAACGAATCCATCGAAAAACTTATTGCTGGAATAGCCTCGGGAGACCGCAGGTCGCTTTCGAAGGCGATTTCCGCGGTCGAGAACGAAAATGAACTCGCCGCGGAGCTGATGTCGAAACTCTCTTCGAAGACGAATTCGTATCGCATCGGAATCACCGGTCCGCCAGGAACGGGGAAGAGCACGCTCACGTCGAACATCGCGGACGTTCTTTCGAAAGACAAAGGCGTCGGCATACTCGCGATCGATCCGTCGAGCGTCCGCAGCGGCGGCGCGCTTCTCGGGGACCGCGTGCGGATGACGAAGCTGACCCTCGCGAAAAACGTCTACATCCGCAGCATGGCGGGCCGCGGCGCCCTCGGCGGAATCGCTTCCGGCTGCGACGACGTGTGCGCGCTTTACGAGGCCTTCGGGTTCGATTATACCATCGTCGAGACCATAGGCGTCGGTCAGGACGAGGTCGAAATTCGCGACGTGGCGGACACCGTCGTGCTCGTGCTGAATCCCGCGGCGGGGGACGGCGTGCAGACACTGAAAGGCGGAGTGCTCGAAATCGCGGACATCATCGTCGTCAACAAGGCGGACCTTTCGGGTGCGGACGCGATCGCGGGACTGCTCGAAGAGAGCCTGCATCTTCGAAGCCGTCCGGGGAAGTGGCAGGTTCCGGTGCTGAAGTCCGTCGCGACCAAGGACGACGGCACCGCGCAGATCGTGGAACAGATCGCGCGGCATCGCGAGTTCGTGACGACGAACGAGGGCGCCCGTGAGATCGCGAAAACCCGCCTCCAGGCGAGAATTCTCAAGAAGGCGTCAACCGACCTCGTCCGGCGCGCGCTGTCGATTTCCGGAACCTTCGAAAAACTGGAAACCCTCGCAGGTGAAGTCGCGCTGAAGTCGAAATCGCTGCGCGATGCCGCGAAGGAGTTCGAGGCGATCCTATGGGATGCCAGGCGTTCGTAGCGACTCCGCGAGGCGTTTTCGTAAGGTGCCCGGCACGTGTAGACTAGTCCTCCGGAAGCTCCCACGAGGGTATGTAATTCGACGCGCGCCACGGATGATCGAGAACGTCAATGAGCTGATCCTTCACCCGCCCGGCGGGGAGCGCTACAAGCTGATCTCTCGCGTACGAACGGTCGGCGTCGTCCCCCGCGAACGTCAGCGCCAGGAGAGACGCGGCGCGCACGTTCGCGTCCTGATCGACGGCGACAGAGAGCAGCGCGCCGCGATAGTCTGACCCGCGAAGCAGCGCAAGCGCGATGCACGCGGCTTCCCGAACCTGCGCCGATTCGCTCGAAAGACGACTCGCAACGATCTGCGCGGCGTCCGCGTCTCTGGAAAGACCGATAACGAGTATCGCCCGCGCGGCTTCCGTGTCCGTGCCAGCGAGCTGCGCTTCGAGCGCTTCTGCAACGTCTGCATCCGGATCGAGCTTTTTGAGGCAGCGAACGAACGCGCTCCTCAGCCCCGCGTTGTCAGCGCTCGCCGCGAGGGACGCCAGCCGCGGCTTCAGCGCCGTCACCATCTGAGATTCCTCCGCGACCGCGTCGACGAGCATGGACGCAAGCTCGCAGGTGGTTTCGCCGGCGTCTTCCCGGGCAAGAAACGCCTCCGCAACTTCGTTCACCTGATTTTCGTCTCGAGCGTCGAACGCTTCGCGGTCGCGCAGAAACTCCCGCGCGAGGAAGCTCGTCATCCGGTCGTCGTCCGAATCCAGAATCGAACCAAGGTACACGCCCGCGCGATTTTGCCGCTGGTTCTGCTCATCCCCGGTTCCGACGGATAGCACCGCGAATAAAAACTGGATGTCCCTCGCGTCCGGTTCGAGCGGAGTCCACACGCCTTTCTCCTCCCACGTTACGCTGTAGAGCGTATCGCCCTGGAACGACTCGCCGGAATCGGAAAGGAACGCGATCGTGTTATACCCGGTTCTGAAGCGCGCGCGATGAACGACTCCGGGATGCGTGAGAACGAAAATCTCGTCCTGCGCGTCGCCTTTCAGCGCGGTCGCGATCTTGAACGTCACCGCTTCCCGCTGGTCGTCGATCTTCGTCCGAGCGTCCGGAACGCCCGCGACGATCAGCGCGCTGTTCTCGCAGAGTTCCGCGAGTCGCTCGGGCGGAAGCGCGTGCGCGTCGGCGGAAAAAATGGCGGACATGGCGAATCCGAAAGCCAGCGTGAGCGCAGGCAGAACCCGATGACGGAAATGAAAACTAAAATCTGAAATCTGCATTCTGGAATCCGAAATCGATCACGGTCTGTAAAAGAGTCTCCCCCGGAGATACGCCTTGATGAGCGAACTAAATCCCGACGCTGAGTTGGTGCTTTCCGACGTGAAGCTCGACGGCGCCATTACGTTCGTCGCACCCGTAGGGAACTCGCCGGTCGAAGTTATGTGATGGCTCGTGCTTCCTGAGAAGTTGGTGGAATCGCCGCCGTGGAGACCGACGGGGGGGGCGCCGTCCGCGACGAGTCCGAGCGAATGCCCGACCTCGTGGGCGACGACGTACGCAACCGCCCGACCGAGGACGTCGATCGCGGTCTGGATTTCTGCGTAGCGATCCTGCTGCGCGGACGTCGCGGTATGGTAGTTGAACGACTCCGACAGCACGTCCGCATCCTCCGGCTGCGAACCAACGGGAGCGTTCCCCCGGTTAGAAAGCGGTATGAACGCGTCGAAGGTCGATCTGAAAGTCCCGGTGGAGGACGAGTTTATATCGGAATCGAAAAGCGTCGACGGAAACACGCCGACGATGCTGCTGACTCCCGGGTCCGTCAAAGGCGCGATACTGTCGTTATCCTGAAGCTGATTCTGCTCGTCGTACCAGGCGAACCCGATCGATCCGGGCGCGGTGAATCCTCCGATGGAAATCCGCGAGTAACCGATGGCGCTCATCGAGAGTTGCGTCTGATTCTGTTGCCACGCGGTCCCGCTTGGGAGCGTGGTTACGAAGCTGATGTCGATGCTGTCTGAGTTCGTCGAAATGTTTCCGCCGTTATAGGTGATGCCGTAGAAGCCGTAGAGGTTTTCGAGGACGCTGTCGATGACTTTATCCCGCATGACCTCGTTGGTGTTCTTGGTCGATCCCGTCACGGTGGGCGCGCCCGACGCGACGTTCAGCCCTAGAATCTGAAGGTCCTCGTCGAAGTCGAACTTGCTGTTCTGCGCGGCAGTCGAACTGAAATTGACGTTGCTGCCCGAACCTTCGGAAATCGAAATCGTGGCGACGTCGCGATCGAAATCGAGATACCAGATATTCGTGTTTTCGAGGGCGGTGAGCGTATCCGTCGCTTCCGTCGCTTCGAAGGTGTACTGCACCTCTGTGCTCGCGTTCCCCGCGAGATCGCTCACGCTCGCGCTGATCGTCACCATTCCCACCGGGAACTTTTGCGCGTTCGTCACGGTGAAAGTCGCGGAGCCGCTAGAAACGGTGAACAGACTAACGAGGTTCGAACCGGCGTCGAACCCTCCGGAGCCAGAGCCTTCACCCGTGGGGACGTTCGACGTTATCTGAAGCGTGGACGTGTCGAGTCCGGAGCCGCCCAGGTCCGCGAAGCTGACGTCGATCGAAAAGCCGTCGCGGGGAACGAGAAGCGTCCCTCCCGCGGAACCCGCGCCGTTCAGCTTGCTCGATATTCCGTTAAGCGTGATCCCGTCGATCGTCGGCGCGGTTATATCCGTGTTCGAAGTCTGGAAGTTTATCGTCTGCGGATTCGTGACGGCATTCCCGGACGTGTCCTTCACGCCGCTCGTTACCTGGAGCGTGTAACTCGTTCCCGAAAGCATGTTCGAAGCAGTCGTAAGCGAGACGGATTTGAAATCGTCCGCCCACGCAGACGTGTACGGGACGTCGGTGGTACCGCGCTTAAGACTTACCGTAGCGCTCGACATAGACGCGGGATCGATCGCCTCGCTGAACGTGACCGAGAGAGTCTGATCGATGCGGACGTCGGTGGCGGAATTCACGGGGGTCGTCCCCGTAACCGTGGGCTGCGAAGAGTCCGTTCCCGTAACGGTCGCCACGATGAATTTCGCGCTTCCGACACCAGTGACCGTGTCCGGCGCGACGAGCGCGTTACCCGCGACGTCCGTCAGAGCCGCCATCAGCGCGAGGGTATAAGTGACTCCGACTGTGAGCGTCTGCCCGGGATCGACCACGAGCAGCGTGTCGCTTTCGAGAAGCGAGAACGTCCCCGCGATGGCGGATCCGCCGGAGAGAAGAAGGATATGCGACGAACTCGTCGTTCCGTAGGTGAAGGTCGAGGGGTCCATCGACTCCGAGAACCGAACGATGAAACTCTGGTTTGCGTTCATGTTTCCGTTGTCCGTCGGAAGCGCGATCGAAACCTCGGGCTTTGTGAAATCGCCGCTGACGTTGCCGGTGAAGGTCTGAAGTCCCGCCACGTTTCCCGCTATGTCCGTCGCGCCGGTGTGATCGAGGGAAAAGCCGTTATTCTGCAAAGTGATCGACGTCGGAAGCGTGATCTTCGTAATGTTCGTCGTCGCGCTGTGAGAGACTGTCGCGCCGGAAATCGAAACCGAGCTTCCAGTCGGATTCTCGAAGGCGTAGGAAGAAATTCCCGTGACGCTCGCTCCGTCGACGGCTTCGTTCCACGCGATGGAAATAACGTCGGGAATGTTCCCCGCCTCGATCGTGACAGTGACGCTCGCGGAAGGCGCGGTATTGTCCACGGTGACGTCGAATGCCGCGGAAGACTCCGAAGTATTTCCAGCCACGTCCTCAGCGTAAGCCGTGAACGAGAACGATCCCGCGGTGGACGCTGTGAAGTTGATAGTCGCGGTTCCCGATGAAATCGCGCCCGTACCCGATGAAGTTTCGCCTTCGAAGAGTTCCGCCGTGTCGCCTTCGCTCGCGGAGATGACGACGTCGAACGTCAGAAGGTTCGTCACTAAGTCCGCGGAACTCGAACCCGTATCGTGGGCCGCGAGCAGCGCGATTCCGGATGGCGCGACGGGGGCGGTGGAATCGAGCACCACGGTCAGAGTCGGATTCTCTGTGGAAACGTTCCACGCCGCGTCGCGAACGCGGACCGTCAGGACGTTCGAACCCTCCGCGAGATCGCTCGAAAGAGTGACGCTTACCGTCTTCGATGCGCCCTCGATAGTTCCGATGAGCGCCTGCGCCTTCAGCGCCTGGTCTTTCAGGATTTCGATCGTGTGCCCCTCCGTGACGGTTACATCGACGACTGGTAGCGTTACGTTCGTGATTCCGTCGGAGCTTGAAGAGCCGGAGTCGCTCGATGCCGCGAGGACGATCGGCGTCGGCGCAGCGGGCGCGGTGGTATCGACCGTGAACGTGAATGCGCTGCTTACCGCGCTTACGTTCCCGACCTCGTCCTCGCCCTGGAGGAACCACGTGAAGCTGCCCTCGCTCAGGGCGACGTTTTCGAGCGTGAATACATCGTTTGTGGTGGTCGCGGTGAACAGAACCTCGGAATTCGAGTCGAGCACGTTCACAGACGCGCTTCCGACCGCAGCGCCGACAAACGTAGGCGAAGCGCTGTTCGTGATGCCGTCGCCTTTGGTTCCGGTGTCGGACGCGTCCGCGAGTCCGATACTCGGCGCTTCGGGCGCGGTGCTGTCGAGCGTAAACGGCGCGTCGTTCGAATCGCTTCCGGTCAGTCCCGCGAGGTCTATCGCTTCAATCCGGACGAAGAAATCCGAACCGTCGAGCAGTGGCACCGTCAGCGCGAACGTTCCGGTATCGACCTCCTCGGAAACGAACGTCTCTGGGCTCGTAAGTCCCTGGCGGAAGTAAATCCTGACGCGATCCCTTCTCGAACTGATCGTATTCCACGTCAGGGTGATCGACGCTCCCCCCGGAAACTTCCCCCCTTCGGGCGATGTAACCTGCACCACGGGAGGATCGGTTAGTTGAAGCGTGTCGAAATACGAGTAGCCGTTCGCGAGGAACCCCGCGAGCGAATTACTGGTGTTAACGACTGTGACGTCAACCGGGCCATGCTTTCCCGCGGGAGTCTTCACGTTTGCTTCGATGAATCCCGTCTGGATGTTTTCGATGACGCTCGTGATCGTCGCCTTCGCTTCGCCGAAGTAAACGTCGGGAGCCGACCCGAATCCGGAGCCTGTGATCTTGCACGCGATCGATCCGCTCTGATTCCCCGACGAAGGAAACACGCTCGCTATCGACGGCGGTGTCTCTGCAAGCGTCCCGAGCGCTAGAAGCGCGTCGATATGCGGCTGCATCTGCCCGATGCTGAATCCGGACATGTTGGGCGCGCCGCCAACGAAATTCGTCATCGCGTTCGCAAGGGACTGCCTTATCGCGTCCGCGGGAAGCGGCGTGGACGTCGTTCCGAGGAGAATCGCCTCGCCCGCGTTGAGTCCGTCCGCGAGTCTGTCTTTTCCGATGTCGGCTGCGATCGCAACGATGAGCGCGTTTCTCGATACTCCGAGCTGCGACGCGAGCTGCGCGAGTCCGCTCAGGATCAGCGAATGGTACTGCGCCGCGGCTTCCTGCGCGATCGCAATCTGCTGCGCGTCCGAGCGGAAGCTGAAAACCCCGGTCCGCGTTACGTCTTCCACGCCGAAGAGTTCGTTCACGAGGCCGTTCGAGTTCATCGCCGCGACCTCCGGGTCTGAAATCGATCCCGAAGCCGCATCCGTCTGGAATATAGTTGCCGCGATAGTCGTAAGCGGAGTGACGCTGAAGTTTCCGGTGCTGACGATCGTTCCCGGAAAAACGAGCTTGAGCGCGTTCGTCTTCGTTATCGCAACCTGCGCGCCGGTCGCTTCGTCGATGTAGCTGCCTTCGACGACCTCGATGAAGAAAGGCTTCGTGGACGAACCGATGTTCACGCTGAACTGCCCGAGCGAGTCCGTGGTAGCGGTCGCGATAGCTGGAACGACTGCGTCGCCTGAAGCCGAAAGTTCGTACACGTTCACCTTGCCGCCCGTCACAGGGCCGGAGCCGGTCGCGCCTCCAATGAAAATATCTCCGAGATACGTGAACGCGCCTGCGGAAACCACTTCCCTGCCGTCAACGGTGACGAGCCTTACATCGACAGGACCTTCGGACGACGAGGCGGGTAGCGTGAACCTCAGACTGTTAGACGTCGTGACGACCACGTCGCTCGCCGCGGCTGCGCCAACGAAAATCGAAATGCCGTCTTTGAAACTCGTGCCGGAAATCGTTATAGACTCCCCGCCCTGCCTTGACCCCCTGTTCGGCACCACCGCGAGAATCGTCGGCGCCGGTTCCGGATCCTGCTTTACGGGATTCGGATCGTCCCGGAAGCAGGAAGAAATGAAAACCAGGATCAGAAGGATTCGGACCGGATTCGCCATACAGGTAGTGTCCAGAGACAAATAGATACTCTTCGCAGTTCGAACAAACTTGAGTGTACAATTGACTTATGATAATAAAAGACTAATGTTTGGCACAGGAAAGTGAAGTTGCGCACAGGGAAAGGAATGTCGCTGTGAAAGTTAAAATCTGGGGGTGTCGAGGCTCTATTCCCGTCCCGGGACCGACCACCGTGAAATATGGTGGTAATACGTCCTGCTACATCGTCCAGTTGGACGACCCTCAACTACCGACTTTCATCCTCGATTCCGGCACCGGCATCCGCGAAGCCGGGTTTTCATTGCTCGGGCAAGCCAAAGGAAAACCGCTCGACCTCGTGTTGCTGTTTTCTCACACCCACTGGGACCACATAAACGGATTTCCGTTCTTCGTCCCGATCTACATTCCAGGAAACAAACTTCAGCTCTATGGTCCGTTCAGCTTCGCAAGCGCTGAAAAGAGCTTCAAGGAAATCATGGACCTTCAGATGAGCCACGATTATTTCCCCGTGCGCGCCGATGACCTGGCGTCAACGATCACGTACAACGATCTCAAGGAGAAGGACAACAAACTCAACTTCGGCGAGGTCGTGGTGAAGTTCTTCTACGTGAACCACACGGTCCAGTGCCTCGGGTATCGCATCGAGCACGGAGGGAAGTCGATGGTCTACACCGGAGACCACGAACCGTACTTCAACTACATGCGACTCGATCCCGGGTTCGATCCTGAAAAGCTCTCCGACGAGGAAAAAGAGCAGTTCGAAGAGATCAACTTCATCGTCGATCAGCGAAATAAACAGGTGGCTGAATTCTGCCGCGGGGCGGACCTTTTGATAATCGACAGTCAGTACGTTCCGCAGAAGGATTTCCCGAATGGATACCAGACGTACGAGACGAAGCTCAACTGGGGTCATAGCTGCGTTACCGACAGCCTCGATCTCGCGATGAACGCGAACGTCGGCAAAGTGGTGCTCACCCACCACGAACCGCTGCACACGGACGAACAGATCGACTACGTGCTCGAATACTCGAAGAACTATGTCGCGGACAAGGGCGGAAGCGTCGACGTCCACATGGCCGTGGAGAAGCAGGAATTCGAACTTTGATTACATTTTATTCGTGCCGTCTACGAATTATTTGTATGATTCTGTTTGACCCGAAAAAATGTTACGGAAAATTCGTAGACGGCACGAATAAAATGTAACGCTCAGTTCGCCGCGACCTGAAGGATAACTTGAATCTCGCTCGCGGCGGATTTGCACAGCGCATAGAACGAGTCCGGCATCACACCGAGGAAGATCGTTCCCGCGAAGCAGAGCAGCGTTACGAAGCTCGCGTCCCACCCGGTTTCAAGTTCCGGACCTTCGTACGCCTTTCCGCGGAAGAAAAGGTGTACGCTCGCTTTCAGGTAATACGCCACGCTGATGACGCTCAGCATCACCGCGGCGACGACTATCGGAATGTACGCGTCGTCGTAAAGCAGCGCGGTGCGGAAAATGAAGAACTTGCCGAAGAATCCAGCGGTCACGGGAATTCCAGCGAGCGAGACGAGGAATATCGTCAGCGCGACTCCGAGCACCGGATGCCTCCAGCCGAGGCCTTCGAGATCGTCGAAGGTTTCGACGTCCCTTCCGCCGCGGGAGAGCGCAGAGAGAACGATGAACGCTCCGACCGTCGCGAACGTATAGCCGAGGAGGTAGAACAGAATCGCGGCGTTCGCATCCTGTATCAAATGCCCCTGATCCGCGCCGGGCGCCTTCTTCACCATCGCAATCAGAAGGCCGAGGAAAAGGTAGCCGGTGTGCGCGATGCTCGAATACGCCAGCATCCGTTTGACTCTGCGCTGAACGATCGCGAGGAAGTTTCCGAGGATCATCGTAAGCAGCGCGATAGCGCCGAAGAGTACGACGAGCCGTTCTTCCCAGAAGATCGTGAAGCTGGTGCAGATGCGAAGCAGCGCGACGAACCCGGCGGTTTTGACTCCCGTTGCCATGAAAGCGGTCACCGTCGTCGGCGCGCCCTCGTACACGTCCGGAACCCACACCTGCAAAGGCGCGGCGCCCAGCTTGAAGAAGAAACCGATCAGGACGAGCGCGCATCCGAAAAGCGCGAGGGTCGAGGATTCCGTCAGCGAGCCGTTCACGAATTTCGAAAGTTCGAAGGTTTTGTATTCGCCGTAGAGACACGCGACGCCAAGAAGGAAGAACCCGGTGGCGAACGCGCCGAGGACGAAGTATTTCATCGAAGCTTCGCTGGATTTCGTGTCGTCGCGGAAATACCCGGTGAGCACGTAGACCGCGATGCTCATTATTTCGATTCCGAGGAACATCGTGATGAAATCCGCGGCGATGCACATCGTCACCATGCCGAGGGAGCTGAAGAGCATAAGGGCGTAGTATTCGCCGCCGAGGCGTTTGTGTTTCTTCAGAAACGATTCGCTGCCCAGCATCACGAGTCCCGTGGCGACGAGGCAGATCATCGATCCAACGAGTCCGAGGCTGTCGATTTTAACCGCGCCGTTCCAGAACGTGGCGTTGGTCCCAAGTTCGTTCGCGCAGAATCCCGCGGCGATGATAAGTCCCGTGACGCACAGCATCGAGACGCTTCTTCTGCTTTCGCCCCGCGCGAGAAACAGATCGAGAAGCAGCGCCGCGCTTCCGGTGATCGCGAGCACGATCAGCGGCATCAGAACGTCGTAGTTGAAGTCGTTCATCGCGTTTGCGGCGGTTTCTATCGCGATGTGAAGCATTGTAAGTCCTCGGATTCTCTATTCTCGGGTCTATCCGCGAATCGTGCGGATGTTGCATATCATTTCTTCAGTCCACAGATTTCGATTGCATTTTTCTAATCCCTAACCTCTATCCACTAACCCCTAATCCTCCGCCGGACTCGGCGCGATATGCGCCTGCGCGTTCAATATCAGATCGCCGGTTGCGCCGGGCTTTACAGCTTCTTCGGCATTAACCTTAGCGTTTCCGCTGCGTTTAAGATCGTTCGCGACCCTTTCGAGCGCCGGCTCCATCCTCGAAAGGAACGGCTGCGGCGCGACACCCATAATCACGATCAGCGCGAGGATCGGGAAGAGCGTCGCGAGTTCCCGCGGGCTGACGTCCGTGAGGCCGTGAGACGTTTCCTGCTTCAGGGGCCCGAAGAACACCTTCTGCACGAGCCGGAGCATATATACCGCGCCGAGGATAACTCCTATCGAGGCGAAAGCGGCAAGCCAGCGATTCGCCTGGAAGGTCCCAAGAAGCACGAGGAATTCGCCTATGAAGCCGTTCGTCCCCGGAAGTCCGATGCTGGAAAGCGTCACGATGACGAAAATCGCGGTGAACCTCGGCATCAACTTCGCGATGCCGCCGTAGTCAGACATCAGCCTTGTGTGCTTTCGCTCGTAGAGCATCCCGACGAGGAGGAAGAGCGCGCCGGTCGAAAGCCCGTGCCCGAGCATTATGTACATCGACCCCGAGAGGGCGATGGCGCTCACTGTGCCTTCGATGTCGTTCGAGGCGCCCGTGTAAATCCCAAGCGCGAACAGTCCGAGCACCACGTATCCGAGGTGGCTTACGCTGCTGTACGCGACGAGTTTTTTCATGTCCGTCTGCGCGAGGCTCATAAGCGCGCCATAGATGATCCCGATGACCGCAAGGGCCGCGACGATTATTCCGTACTCTCTGACTTCGAGCGGGAACAGCGGAATCGCGAACCGAAGAAGTCCGTACGTCCCGAGCTTCAGCAGCACCGCCGCGAGGATCACCGACCCCGGCGTAGGCGCTTCGACGTGGGCGTCTGGAAGCCAGGTGTGCAGCGGGAACAGCGGCACCTTTATCGCAAAGCTCAGCACGAACGCGAAGAATATGAACATCCGAGCCGTCTGGAAATGCGGACCCAGGAAGAACGGTTCGCCCGCGCCGACCATCTCGCGCATCAAGGCGAAATCGTAAGTGCCTACCGTGCTGCAAAGATAGATTATCGCAAGGAACATAAGCACGCTCCCCGCGAGGGTGAACAGAAAGAACTTCAGCGCCGCGTAGACCTTCCGCGGGCCGCCCCACATTCCGATGATCAGATACATCGGTATCAGCATCACTTCCCAGAAAACGTAGAAGAGGATGAAATCGAGAGCGAGGAGCGCTCCGAGCATCCCCGTTTCGAGGACGAGCATCGCGATCAGGAATTCCTTGACTCGTTCGCCTATGTACTTCCACGCGCCGAGAAGCGCAATCGGCGTGATGAACGTCGTCAGCAGAACGAGGAAAAGACTGATTCCGTCGAGTCCGAGGTGATACGACGGCGCGCCCGCATCGTCCGCGCTCGCGATGCTATCGACCCATGAATATTGCTCCTCGAACTGAAACTCCGCGTTCGAAACGAATTTGAGCGGAAGGTAAAGGCTCACGAGGAAAATCAAAAGCGTCCAGAAGAATCCGATGGACCTGAGATCGTCCTTCCGCGCCTTCGGAACGAAGGTCAGAAGCAGCGCGCCAAGCGCCGGCAGAAAAACGATTATGCTGAGAATTTTGTCCATTAATGAATCTCCGACGATGCGCTCGCAAGCCCGAGCGCTGCGGATATGTCATCGAGTCCGATGAACGCGAGGATCACCAGGACACCCGCGACGATCGTCATTGCGTAGTAGTTGAGTTCCCCCGTCTGAAGAGGTCGCATCGCGCGGGCGATCAGTTCCGTTCCCTTCGCGGCGCCGTTCAGGATTCCGTCGATCAATCCCTGGTCGACGACCGCAAAAAGCAGCCACGCGCCCCACATCACGGGCTGGACGATGACGACGTTGTAGAACTCGTCCACGTAGAGCTTCGCCCGCGACCAGAGAGTAAGCCGACGGACGACGTCGTTCGTCGTCGCAAGGTTCGTTATCCTGTTGTCAGGCTTGACGAAGTTCTGCCCGACGACGAACGCGAACACGATTCCAAGCGCGAGAGTGACGATCATAAAGAACCACGGGCTGAGCGCGCTTTCGTGGTGCGCGGTGTGAATCATCGGATCGAGGAAACCGTTGAACATATTTCCGGACTCGCCGACTATGAACGGAGGGATGCCGATGAATCCAACCGTCGCCGCGCCGAACGCGAGTATCATAAGAACGTAGCGCATCGTCCGTGGCGCCTCGTGGACGTGGGACAGCGGAAGATGCTCTTCTCCGCGGTAAGAGCCGTGGAAGGTCATCGAGACCATCCGCCAGGAGTAGCACGCCGTGAAGACCGCCGCGAGCGCCCCGAGCGCCCACACGGTCCAGCCGAAGATGTGGTTTTCCGCGCCGAGGAACTGATGGGCGTTCACGCTGACCCATAAAATTTCGTCTTTGCTGAAAAACCCGCTGAAAGGCGCGATTCCCGTCAGCGCGAGCGCTCCGATAATGAACGTGAAATACGTCATTGGCAATCGCTTGCCGAGGCCGCCGTAGCGGCGCATATCCTGCTCGTGATGGCAGGCGTAGATAACCGCGCCCGAGCCGAGGAAGAGTAGCGCCTTGAAAAACGCGTGCGTCACGAGGTGGAAGATTCCCGCGGAGTACGCGCCCGCGCCCATCGCCATGAACATGAACCCGAGCTGGCTTACCGTCGAGTACGCGAGCACTTTCTTGATGTCGAACTGCGTCAGTCCGATGAATCCCGCCCAAACCGCCGTGACAGCGCCGACGAGAAGCACGACGCTCTGCGCGATCGGCGCAAGGTCGTAAAGGAAGTGCAGCCGCGCGATCATATATACTCCCGCCGTTACCATCGTCGCGGCGTGGATCAGCGCGCTGACCGGAGTCGGGCCTGCCATCGCGTCCGGAAGCCACACGTACAGCGGAATCTGCGCGCTCTTTCCCGTCGCGCCAACGAAGAGCAGCAGACAGACGATCGTAAGCGCACCGAGGCCGACGTGGCGCTGCCACGTCCACGAAGGCGCTCCGATGCTCTTCAGGGCCGTCTCGCGCCCGGCTTCGTGTTCCGCATCGACGAACAAGGTCTTCCGCACCCGGCCTTCGTTTACAATTTCTCCCGCGCCCGCGACGTAACCGTCATTCTCAAGCTCGTCGTCCACGGCTCCCTTCATCTCATCGAAGTTCACGGTGCCGAAATGGAAGAAGATCAGGAATATCGCGAGCAGGAACCCAAAGTCTCCAATGCGGTTGACGATGAACGCCTTCTTCCCCGCGTCGGCGTTCGCGTTCTCCTCGTACCAGAACCCGATGAGAAGGTAGCTGCAAAGTCCGACTCCTTCCCAGCCGAGGAACATGAGGATCAGATTGTCGCCCATCACGAGGCAGAGCATCGCGAAGATGAACAGATTCAGGAACGCGAAGAACTTCGCCGGATTCTTGTCGCGATCCATATAGCCGATGGAATAGACGTGGATCAGAGCGCCGACGCCCGTGACGACGAGGCACATTATCGCGCTTAGCTGATCAATCCGGAATCCGAAGTGCGCCTCGAACCCTCCGACCTCGAACCACTCGAACACGCTCGAAACAACTTCGCCCGTCTCGCGGACGTGGAGGAACGCCTTGACGCTGACGACGAAGCTTATCGTGACCGCGACCGATGCGATGAGTCCCGAGCCGACCACGTTGAAGCGCTTGCCGCCAAGGCCGTTGATCGCAAATCCGAGCAGCGGAATCAGAGGAATCAGTAATATAAGGTCGTGATTCACCGTTCTCCTTTATCCCTGCATTTCCTGCGCTTTTTCAGCGTCGATGCTTCCGCGGGTCCGCATCAGCACCACCAGAATCGCAAGTCCGACCGCCGCCTCCGCCGCGGCGACCGCGATTACCATCAGCGCCATAATCTGCCCGCTTTCGAACACGCTTTCGTAACTGCTGAAATAATTGAAGGACACGAGCGCTACGTTCACCGCGTTCAGCATCAGCTCGAGACCCATCAGGACGACGATCAGATTTCTCCGTACCGTCACCGCGTACACTCCTGTCAGAAAAAGGAGCATCGCAAGGAACATCATCCCGTGCGGCGTGAAAAACATGTGGGCGATGGAAATCATGGACAGTAGTCGGTAGTCGGTAGTCGGTAGTCGGTAGTCGGTAGTCGGTAGTCGGTAGTCAGCCATTCTTAATTCTTAACTCTTAACTCTCCTTCTTCCCCGGAGTCGCTGATCCCCTTCTTCGCGAGAACCACCGCGCCGACGATCGCGACGAGGATCAGAACGCTCGCCAGCTCGAACTGCAGCGGATACTTCTGGAACAGCGAAAGTCCCACCGCTCCGGGACTCCCCGGCTCGTGCTTCACTTCCTTGAGCGCGATCTCGCCGTTTTCGTCCCTCGTCTGAATCGCATCCGCGATCGTAGGGGTCTTTTCGGTCAGCGGCTTGATGCCGTTCCCGCCGAAGAGGTAGCTCACAGTGACGAGTCCGATCATTCCGATAAGCAGCAGCGAACCGATAATGTACGCGGGAGGTTTGTTGTAGAAGAGTTCGAGCGGCTTCAGGTTCAGCATCATGATTACGAAGATGAAAAGCACCATTATCGCGCCCGCATAGACCATCACCTGCATCAGCGCGACGAACGCTGCCTGCAACATCACGTATATCGCCGCGATCGGGATGAAAGCCATCACGAGGAACGCCGCGCTGTACACAGGATTCCTTCTCGTTACGCATAGCAGCGAACAGCCGAACGCTATCGCGGCGAAAAGGAGGAAGAAGAAATCTTGGGTGGTGAAGTCCATAGGTCGAAAAAGGTGCCAGGCACTTTCGGCTATGATGATCGGTCTTTCTCGTGTCGAAGCGGAGGAGCGCTAAACCCCGTGAAACCCCGGCACCTGCAAATTTCCTGGTTGTAAATGGAAGTTCTCAAACCATGCCCTGACCGCGTAACTATAGAAGTCTCGCGGACGTGATTAAATCGCCCGCAAAAAATTTCTGCGCGAAATTCGTAAACTTATTTTGACACGACTCCTAAATCGTAACCGTTCACGGGGTAGTTCGCGTTCGTAGTGGCGCCGTAAGGCGTTTCTTTGATCCACCACACCGCGAAAATATGCTCTCACGAGCACACTACG
>JANLHZ010000314.1 GCA_024653775.1 Planctomycetota bacterium
TACTTGGCAGGCATGCTTTGAGGGCGTAGCGAACGCGTGTCAGGCGACTCGCCGCGAAGCAGGAATATTGGAAAATATGGCGATGCAGCGGCGATTTGCATGGCACGCGTGCAGTAGCAAGCAAAGCGTGGATGTCAAGTAAGGTCGGTATGAGTAATGGTCAGACTGAAGTTTCAATTTAGCTGTTGTCAGTAGGACCTATAAATGAAAATAATTTCTGACTACTGACAACGGAATGCCGACTACTATTCTATCGCGATGCCTGAAACGGTGACAATTGTCGATTACGGTATGGGAAACCTGCGAAGCGTTCAAAAGGCGTTTCAAAAGGTCGGCGCTGCCGCGGAGATATCGAGCGATCCTGCAGCAATCGAGAAAGCGACGCGCATTGTGCTCCCCGGAGTAGGCGCGTTCGGCGACGCGGTGAAAGAACTCCGGGAACGGGAGCTGTTCATTTCGCTCCAGCGGGCGATCCTCGCAGGGAAGCGGTTTCTCGGAATTTGCCTTGGCTTCCAGCTTCTGTTCGAATCGAGCGAGGAAAGCCCCGGAGTCCGCGGCCTCGCGATTTTCCGCGGCCAGGTGCTCAGAATTCCATCCGTGGTCGAAAACGATTCGTTCAAGGTGCCGCACATGGGCTGGAACAACCTCGAAATCGTAAGACGGGAGGGCGCTTTCAAGAATCTTCCCGAAAGTCCGGATTTCTATTTCGTACACTCGTATTACGTCTATCCGGCGGATTCGACGATCGTAAGCGCTTACGTTCGATACGGCGTGCCGATGTGCGCATCGATCTACTCAGACGGCGTCACAGGCTACCAATTCCACCCTGAAAAAAGTCAGGTCCGTGGCCTTGAATTGCTCCATCATTTCACGGAATGTTGAACTGTGTCTGTTTGTCTCAAAGGGACAATTTGATACACCTGTAACCTCTTCCCGTGTCTCACAGGTACACTTACCTGGATTGCAGAGTCGTCTCAATATTAACCAACACTAACGATTTCCCGGATATTCCTGATTCGCCCGAATTTTAATTTTATATGAAGTATTTTGTTTCTACTGCTTCGACGTGCCGCCGCCGCGCATCGTCAAATTGGCTCCAGGCGGGCGATTTCCTGTCTACTCTCGGTTCCATCGGCGCTGAAATCCGACGGGATTCGACCTTCGTCCGATAACATCGGTATAAAAAACCGCCGCCATTGGTACGACGGTTGCTGTCGATGGTAAATAGCCGACACTTAAGGACTGTAAACAGCTTCGGCTGGAGGACATAAAATGATAGCCATATCCAAAGATTACTCGAGAGCGCTCTTCGAGGAACAAGCGTTGGACCACTGGAGTTCGATCTACAATTCCGCGATGTACTTCACAAGGAACGAGAAGGACGCGGAAGATCTGACGCAGGAAACGTATCTCAAGGCGTTTCGCAAGTATTTCCAGTTCGAGCAGGGAACGAACATCAAGGCGTGGCTCCAGAGGATTCTGGCAAACACGTTCTTCAATACTTGCAGGAAGAAGAAGGATCGCCAGGTTTCGTCGATTTCGGATAACGCCGAGTTCCTTTCTCCCGTTACTTCTGATGCGCCTCTCGCGAACGAGTTCGATCTAGACGATTTCCAGCGGTTTGAGGAGTACATCAGCGACGAACTTAAAAGCGCGCTCGATTCGCTGCCTTACGAGTATCGCAGCGTGATGCTTCTGATTACGTTTTACGATTTGTCGTATAAAGAGATATCTCAGAAGCTTGGAATCCCGATCGGGACCGTGATGTCCCGACTTCATCGTTCGAGGGAAATGCTACAGCGCCATCTGAAGCATTATGCGGTGGCTCAGTAAGGAGTCGAAACTTTATTGTGTTCCGACTCCTAATAATCCTCGGAGCCTTCGGTCGAAGCGGAGGAGGACGGACGCGCTGGATTCTGCCCAGGTCTGCGCGGAAAGCGGTTTTCGACCACGTTTCCGTGGGTGACAAGCTCCTCGGGCGGAAGCGACAGGCGGACGCTGACTTCGATGGTCTCTCCGTCGCGCAGGATGGTCAGCGGCAGCAGTTCTCCCGCGTTACGGAACGCGAGCAGTTCGCGAACGTCCTGGGCGCTCCGCATTTCGTAGCCGTCGACTTTGACGATCGCGTCTAAAGGCTTTATATCGACGCGGCTCGCGGGCGAATTCTCGTGGATTCGATCGACGAGCAGCTTTCCGTCGGCGGAGCGAATGTCGAGTCCGAGGAACGGTACAAGTTGCCTTCCGATATAAGGCGTGCCGGACTGTCCGTACATCAGCCGCGTCAGTTCGAGATCGCGGTGGGCTTCTTTCAGAAGTTCGCGTCTTCGGACCATCAGTCGTTCGTCGACGCCTTCGAGGTCCGGGACGAGATCGCTTGCCTCGGTCCATTCGACCATCCGCCTGCCCTGCTCGTACTGCTGGTAGAGAAGCGTGTTCAGGTCTGTCTTGTTCTCCTGGGTCTTGATAATCGCGGTCTGCGCGAGCGTCTTCAGTTCCGCGAGTTTTCGCAGGACTTCGTCGTTGTCCGACTGTTCGGAGGACGCCTGCGAAACGCTCGTGAACTGGACGAGCGCCACGCCGAGGATCATTCCGGCGATTAGCGACCGGAAATCGAGTTTGGATATGATTTTCATAAGTGTCTCCGTTTAATGCTGGGGACAGCCACTACTTTTTAGTAATATTTTGCCCGTGGTTATCTTCTAAATATCGCCTAATATAAAATGTTACTAAAAAGCAGTGGATGTCCCAAAAATATTTGGTTCACCGAACGTTTGATATTCTGGCAGAGGCATTTCACAAGATTATCATGGCAATATAGAAGGCCTGTAACGTCTTCAGAAAGCCGGTGAAGACGATTCGAGGCGTAACCGTTCACGGGGGTGGGAGTACGGACGAGGACGTCCGTACTCC
>JANLHZ010000320.1 GCA_024653775.1 Planctomycetota bacterium
GTAGGGAGTAGGGAGTAGGGAGTAGGGAGTAGGGAGTAGGGAGTAGGGAGTAGGGAGTAGGGAGTAGGGAGTAGGGAGTAGGGAGCAGGGAGTAGGGAGCGCGCCCGGTGGCGCTGGCGCGAACTCAGCCGCCTTTTCCCGCGTTGACCACGCCCTGAAGTATCTTGATCTGGATGTTCAGCTTCAGCGAGCCGATGCGCTGGTGAAGCATCTGGAACCCGGCGTCGAACACGAGCGCGGGGTTGCATTGCACGTAGAACCCCGCAAGGGAGTCGATAATCCCAAGCGCATCGGAGCAGTGTTCGAGGTACGCGATCTTCTCGTGAATCTCGCCTTTGTCCCTTGCAACCGCGACGTCTTTCCGCGCCTGGTGGGTGCCGATAATGCTGACGAGGGTCGAAAGCTGGTGGAACCGCTTCCTGAAAATCAGGACCTCGACGCCGACGAGCGCGACCACGCCGATTCCGAGTTCGATTATGAACATCATCAGCGCCTCGAGTCCCTGGAAGAACTCCCAGGTGTTGTTGGCCAGCGGATTCTGACTCGAAACCGACGAATGGTCGAAAAGTCCCGCCACGAGATCGTGCTGCGCGGGAGTGATCTTCGGCCCGGATATGAGGTTCGTAGCGACCGTCGAGATTTCGAGGTCGGCCTCGGGAATCGGAATTCCGGGAACTATCGCGCCCGCGGTAAGAGTCTCCACGCCGAGCCAGGGTTCGGTGTTCCTAAGGATGCCGAAGTCGGTTGGGCGCATCCGGAATCCCTGTTTGTGAAGCTCTTTCAGGAATTCCCGCACCTCGTGATCCCGAAGATCCTTCACGACGAAAATTCCGTAGATCGACGGCTCGATGTTGAAGTCCTTCGCCTTGATTCGATCCGGCCAGTCGTGCTCGAAAGTCACGTTCACCGACTCGTAGCGCTGGAAGAACTTCTTCGCGACCGCGTGGCTGCCCTGATCTTCGTACGAGGTGAGAATTCTGATCGAACCCTGGAGCTTCGAAAAGTCCGAACCCGGATCGCCGCGGGCGAGGAAGAGGACGTACTCGGTTCCGAGCTGTCCGATGACCTCGCACGAGGGCGGGACGTCGATTCCTCCCTGCGCGAACGCGAGTTCCGCTTTGCCCTCTACGAGCATCCGGATTCCTTCACTCGTGCCTGCGACCTCGAAGGTGCGGACGTTGTCCGGGCCAATGTCGCTTTGGCTTGCGAAAAGCCTTTCGACGTCGTCCGTGTCGCGCGCGCTCCGCGCTATCGTTATCGTGGCGATCTCGACGTACGTGGCGTACACGTAGTACGCGACGAAAATCAGCGCAAGCACTCCGAAATACAGCGGCATTCGATGAAGAGAGAAAAACCTGCGCTGCTTCTGGCTGAATATCTTCACGCGCTTCGTCACGGAGACGAGGTCCGCGAGAGTGTTCAGAATTCCCGGATGGGCCGAAAGCTCTTTCAGCGCGCTGCGATGAAGACGCTCCGCCTTCTCGATCAGAGGTTCGATCTTGAGCTGAGTGATCTGCGGCTCGTCGGACACGAGTTTCAGCACCTTCGAGATCGCGCTTTCCGCGGGCGCCGCGACTGCGGGCTTCTCGTCCGGCTTCCCGCCCCTGGTTCCTGGAGGCGGCGGCGACCCGCTGGGATTGTCTTTCGGAATTTCCGGTGGATTCGTCATATCGCTCCTAACCCAGACGAGCTGGAACCAAAGCGAACTATCCGCAGATTACGCGGATTTCGCAGATTTATTTTTTTGTCCACAGATTAACACCGATTCACACAGATTTTTAATGTGGCATCGGCGTCTCGCCGATGTTTCACGGGTAGGATGCCCGTGCCACGATTCATCAGATTTTTTCACAATCGAGGCATCGATAAAATTAACCCCGTCAGGGGTGGGATGTTTGTAGCAAACAGTACGGATGAATGAGTAAAGCCGATCTAATTTCTCCGCGAGCCTCCGCGTCCTCTGCGTCTCCGCGCTGAAGGTGCAGCGAAAATCGTCTCGTTTTGCTGATGTTTTCATTGATAAGGGACTAAATGGTCATTTCGGTGATTATTATCGCGGGGAACACGATCTGTTGCAGCGAGTCGAAAGTCAGCGTGAACTTCGGTCCGACGTTTCCTCCGGAGATGCGGTAGTTGTTTATGTCGAAAAGATGGCCCGCGTTTCCGGACCACGCTTCGCTTGCGCCGAGGGTTTGTCCGGACAGAAGGTTCGCGCTGCCGCTACAGGCTCTACCGTGACCGCCCACTATCGCGAGCCGCGTCAGACGCCTGGGCGACGTTTCGTTTTCCCGCGTCTCGTCGATTCTGACCTCGCTCGGCTGCCCCGGCATCACCTTCGCGATCCCCATCAGGATGCGGACCGCGGAATCATCGCGAATCTGCCTGTCCTTGTAGATCGTGATCACGCTCGCGCCGCATACGACGTATTTGCCGCTCTGGTCCCTGCTCGAGTCCGGCGCGATCACGATCATCTTCGTCCCGCTGAAGTCGCTCGGAAGCTGCGAGATCGCGCTGTACACGATTCCCTCGTCGCGGTTCATGTGGATGTTGTCGCAGCGGGCGGTGAATTCGGTTCCCGCGTCGTCGGTGAACTTCAGCGTGTCCCGGAGCCACGTTGCGTCCGACGCGAAGTTGATCCACGCTATGTACCTTCTCGTCACTTCGTACCGCGATGTGTCGCCAAGGTCCGGAAGGCGGATTTCGATGGACGGTTTCGCTTCGCGGTCGCTTATGAGAAAGCTTTCGCCCGCGATGTCGAAGGCGGTTCCGGTTCCGCCCGCTCTGACGACCTGCTCGAAAGAATCCGTGACGTCCGCAAGCTGCGCGGGCCGGAACGGAGATTCCGCCTGCGCGAGAATCGCGGACGGAAAAACGAGGGTAAGTAGCGCCGTCAGATACGTGGCTTTCATACTGTTTATTCTTATCAGACGATATTATATTAGTCCACGTCTGAATTTATTGCGGGTGCGATCGACCATGGGCGAAAAAACCGAACCTCAGGACAATACCATCACGGTGGAACTCGTCAGTTGCACCGATCCCGCGCTGATCGAACCCGAAATCGCCCGCATCGGCCCAAGCACCACCGGCGGCAAGATAATGCTGAAGAAGGGTGTGTTCCTTGTCATCCGCGTGAACAACATCCGCAACGCCGCGGCGCTTTGCATCAAGCAGGACATGCTTTCCATCGGAGGAGAAGTCGTCACCAACCAGAAAACCATCACCTCGAAACTCGAACGTACGGACGTCCTCGTCTTCGGCACCTGGAAGCAGGTCGAATCCCTTATCAAGAAAAGCCTCATTCAGGACTTCGGGCTAAAAATCGTCGCGCAGAAAATGAAGGACGCGATTTCCGTCCTTTCGAAGTATTGAGTCGCGGAAAAGGGGCGAGGATCGAGGGTCGAGCCGGACCTGGGACCGCAGACGTCCTCGTCCGCACAGCTCCGTAGGAGCGGAATGTTTGTAGAAAAGGATCGAGGGGCGAGGATCAAGGAAACCTTGGAGTGCTGAACGTAAGTTCAGCTTTGTATTGCGCCGCGTAAGCGGTGCGGACTCGGATCGAGGGGCGAGCCGAACCTGGGACCGCGGACGTCTCGTCCGTGATTTCAATGGTCAATATGACTGCGCGAAATTCGAGACTCTCTTAACATTTCCAGCCAACCGGATTCACCAAACCAGCGCTATTCGAGGCGGTAGCCGTCGACGAGGTGGAACTCGTCCTTCTCGCGGGACCAGACCTGCGAGAATTCGTATTCCTCCGTTCGCGTTGCCCCGCCGGATTCGATGCTGGCCGCGATTCGAAGATCGAGTCGCGTCGCGAGGAAGTACGATTCCGGAAGCGGCCGCGAAATAATTCGCAGCGACGAAACCGACGCGATCCTGTCGTCCGAACCGAGGCCTAGGAATCGATTTACGGAGTCCTTCTCTTCGATCGTCCGGAGTTTGTCCGCGGGAACGAATCCGATGAGCGCTTCCGCGAGCGGCTTCGCGAGTATCGCCTCGATCAATTTGCCCGCGCGATCTTGCAGCGCCCCGCCGAGCGCGACGCTTTCCGACTCCGGAAACTGTAGCGAAGCGGCTTCGAGAACCCTCCGGAACCCGATGTCCTCTGCGCCTTCGCTCCTTCGCTGGATCCGCGGTCTTTCGGACTCCGCGGGCACACCCAGGATGAGCCGGTAGTTCTCCGGGTCGGGGCTGATTTCTTGCGCGTTCAAGGTCGATTCCGGAACGTCTACGCTCCATTCGAAGAGGGAGGACGTCAGATACTCCGCGCCGAAATAGCTGCGGTGCGGGTCTGTCACGCCAAGGTCCGCGGGAGCGTTTTCGCCCGCGTCCGCGAGAAACGTCGCGCGGGTCCACTCGTCGATCGTTGGCAATCTTGCGCCTGCGCCCGCGGTAATCGACGCGTAAAGCTGCGCCTGATCGAACGAAATGCCCTCCATCGGAAAATTCGGATTCAACAACTCGCCTCCGGAGGTCTGAAGCGAAGGCGGCGCGACCATGTCCCTTCCGCGAATGAACAGCGCGAAATCCTTCCGCGAGACCTCGGTGCGGTCGATGAAGAACCCGCGCACGAACCTTTTCTCTCCCTCCGGAGCGTCGATGAACCCCCCTGGGATGAAGATCATTCCCTCGGTCCGCGCGAAGAATTCGATAGCCTCGTTCGCGTTCGCGAGCCTCGGGTTCCACTGGAAAAGCTGATCGCAGCTTCGGTACAGATTCTCGGCTTCGTCAGTTTGTCTGTACCTTATAAGAAGCCACAGCCGCGACGCGATGCCTTCGATCTCGTCGATCTTCGACCTTAGATTCCCCACGATTTCCTTCGCCTTCGGCGAGTCGGGCGTGCGTTCTATCCACGCCTCCGCGAAAGCCAGCGCCCCGTCGATGTCGTGCTCCGATAAATAATGGTTGTGACGCGCGATTTCGATGTGCTCCTCCATCTTCCGCCAGAGCGGATCGTCCTCGTGCCGCGGGCGCCATTCGCTTACGAACATCAGCGCCTCGTCGAATTTCTTCTCCATCACCTGCATCCGGATTTCGGTTTCTTGCAGCGGGTCCGACGTCTGTAGTCCGAATGCGATATAGAGTTGCAGCGCGATTACGAGCAAAAGCGCGCCGAGAAGTCCCGCGATCTTGCCGATGGGCATCGCGATCCGTTCCCGGATCATTTTCTCGCGGAGTCCCGCGAAGTTTTCGCCGCTGCCTTCGCCGCCCGACGCGAACTTGATCGCGAGAGTTCCGATGTTTATCGCGGTCGACTTAACGAATTCCTTGTATCCCTTGCGAAGTTCCTCGAAGCGCCTTTTCATCTCCGCGGACAGAGCTATTCCCTCGTACGAAATAACTTCGCCCATAGTCTGGAGCATCCCGCGGTAAAGCCCGAGGCGCTGCTTTTCGCTGCCTTCGAAATCCTTCGGGAACGTAAACGACGCGGCCTTGAAAACCGTCTTCACCGCGAGGAGGACGCCGAGTCGTTCAAGCCCGGGCCGATCGTCTTGTCCCGGAGTTTCGCGGGGAGTTTCGAGCCGCGCGCGGAGTTCGTCGTGCAGCCCGCCGACGATTTTGCGAAGCTCCCGGATTTCCTCGTCCGCGTCCTCCGGAAGTTCGCTGGTCCAGGGCGACTCCGGCGTACCGAGCGAGGGAATCCCGGCGAGCAGAGGTTCGTACGCCTGGTTCTGCCACGGAACGTCCCAGTCGCGAATGCGGATCGTTCCGTCGGTGGAGACGGACAGAAAATGCTCGTGAACGAGCCGGACGGAAAGCCCGCCTTCCATAAGGCCTGCGACCGCGCGGGCGAGTCTGACACCGAGTTCGACCGCCTGGCAGTAATTGAGCCTCGTTTTGCGCTCGATCCGCTCCCGGAGGCTCTCCGCGTCGTAACGGATTCGAACGAGGATAACCCTGCCCTGATGCTCGCGCACGTCGAGCAGAGGAACAAGCCCCGTCTGCTCAGCGCGAAGTAGCGGCCTAATCGACTTTATGCGGTCCTTCAGGTTGCGCGTGTCCCCTCCCGGAGGGCCAAGGACGAACACCGTCGCGTTTGCGCTGCGTTTGGTGTCGTAGGCGTTGAACTCCGTGCCGTAGGCTTCCTCCCGGCCTTTCCGGATTATCCGGCATCCTGCGACGGTCTGTCTGGTTAGGTTTTCGCGAGCGGTTTCCATGTGGCTGAAGATACAACGGGAAAAGTCGGAGCTAAAGGTAGAAACGAACATTCCGCGAGAAGGTTCGCATTGGTTCGTCGATCATCGATGGTAGTGTAGGCGTCTCGTCTGCGATAAGTGGGAGTGCAGGCGTCCTCGCCTGCGCACATATTTTCATACTGTAGGCGAGACGCCTACAGTCCCATTATCGTCCGCCGCTGGGTTACCGTCTCGTCCGTGAAATCCCACGGGCAGGATGCCCGTGCCACTTCAGGGACAACCGAACAAACGCTTCCAATCTGAGTGAGCGGTTTGTATATTCCATCCCATGGCGGAAGCAACAACAGAGACCCTGAAGCCGGGGCTTTCGATATTCGCGCAGCTTGCGCGTTTCTGGGGCTGGGTCGGAGGGCTTGGGAAGAAGCTCATAAGCTTCCTGATGCTGACGGTCCGCGTGATGGAGTTCGTCTACATATCTCTCCGGAGTCCGCTATCGGAGCGCACCAAGGGCAAGAAACTCGTGCTCAAGATCATCCAGCACCAGGTACTTTTCACAGCGGTGCACGCGTTTTCGCTCATCGGGATCATGGGACTGATGTTCGGGTCGATCATCGTCGTCGGGACGCTGCAAGTTCTCGAGCAGTACATCGCATTCGACAAGCTCGCGACTCTGATCCGCTACGTCACGATGCGCGAGCTCGGGCCGCTGGTGGTCTCGCTGATCGTCGTCGCGCGCTCAGGAACCGCGGTTGTAACCGAGCTTGGAACTATGCGCGCCAACCGCGAAACGAACGTCCTCGAAGCCATGGCGATCAACCTGAACTACTTCGTCGTGTTCCCGAGGCTTATCGGGATGATGATTAGCATGGTCTGCCTCGTCGCGTACTTCGAATTCATCGCGATGACGGGCGGTTTCGCGATCGCGAAATTCATCGGCGTAGGCGAGGCGTTCAGCGTCTTCGATATCATTACCAGCGTCAGCGTCGCGGACATCACGGTGAGCTTCTTCAAAAGCGCGGTCGCGGGAGTCATTATCAGCGGCGTGTGCTGCTATTTCGGAATCAACGCGCCGCCGGACTTTCGATTCGTCCCGATACAGGCGACTATAGGCGTCGTGAACGCGCTGCTTCTGGTCGTGCTCGCGAACCTTAGCATCACCGGCCTTCAGATTCTTGTGTTCGGGATTCCGAAAATTATTTAGACTCGAAAGAATGGAAACCGAGAAGAACCAGAGCGGCACGGAAAAGGCACACGGGATCGAGAGCCGATCACCTTTAGCTGCTAACGCAGCGGGGCCGCCTCAGATCGACGCGGGCGTGATGGCAGATGCGGTGGAACCCGCGAAAAGCGACAGGCGTTCGATCGAGATCATGCGCCTCGAAAACATCAAGCTCTTCCGCGGCGATCGTCTCGCGCTCGACGACGTCAGCGTCGGGATTCGAAAGGGAGAAATCCTTGCGATCACGGGGGAAGAGCGCTCCGGCAAGAGCGACTTCATCAATATCGCCGCGGGGCTGCTCGAGCCGAGTTCTGGTACGGTCACCTTCGAGGACCGCGACCTTTACAACTGTCCCTACAGCGTCGGTCAGTCGATGCGGACGCAGATCGGGTTCGTGCCGCAGGAGCCGACGCTCATCACGAACCAGAACATCTATATGAACATCGCGCTGCCGCTTCGGTATCACTCGCGGGAGAGCGAGGAGCACATCGACGAGAAGGTGATGGAGCTTGTCTGCATGTTCGGGCTCGAAAACTATCTGTTCTCTATGCCGGGCGAGACTCCGATCGACGTTCGGTCGAAGGCCTGTATCGCGCGGGCGCTTTCGATGGACCCCGCGATGCTCGTGATCGACGAACCTTTCAAGTCGCTCTCGGAAAACCAGGTGGATTTCGTCTGCGACGTCATACGCAGGCTTCAGGAGAAGACCGGGTTGTCCGTACTCTACGCCGCCCTGTCCGATCGCAGGCACATCAATTTCGCGCACCGGATCGGGACGCTGCGTTACGGGAGACTCGGTAAGCCTGGCCACACGAACATGAGCCGCGCAAAACCGGCTGGGGCGGAGGACGCGGCCATCCACCCGCATCACAGCGGCGTGAAGCTGAAGGTTATCACGAGCGACGAAGAAGAGGGCGAGGCCGGAAACGAAAAAAAATCCGAAGGCGTTAGCTGAGGACGTGAAAAATAACAAGTAATCGGGAGGTTATCATTAGAAACTATCGTGGGCACCTGGGACCGCGGTCGTCTATGTCCGCAAAAGCCGTCAAACGTCTCGTTTGACGGCTCCGAATTATCGATGTCGCTTGCCTACGATAGTTTCTTAGTCCTCGGCCTCCCGCGCCTGAAAAAAGTTTTCGCCGCAAAGTCCCCTTGCCGCGGGGCGATCGTGATCGCGCGCCGCGCGGGTGCGGATACAGGCTCAAGAACCGCTCGGGCGCTTCCGATAATTTCGCTGGGCATTCCGCCAGAAACATCCCACCGCAAACTTCAATCAATCCCACCACTAAGACGAAGGTGCATTATGTCAACCATTTTCGGCAAGAAGAGCTTACTTGGCAGACTACTCGGCTGGAAGGAAAACGCCGGCAAAGAATCCTCCCAGGCTCGCGAGGAAATCGAAATCGAAAGCGAAGAGCCGATCGCGGAGACGACGTCCGCTTCAAGACGGTTCGACGACGAGCTGAACTACGCCCACAAAACCCTGAAGCTCGAAGATGCCGCGGAGCCGAAAAACGAAGCCGCGCTAAAGAAGTTCGTCGCGATCGAAGACGCGGACGACCCGTCCTCGGGCGATTCCGCGGTACACGAGCCTCTTCCGAGGGATTTCCACGTGGAGTTCGGGAAGCCGGTGACGAACGGATCGGACCTCCACAGCTATAACGAATACCAGCAGCAGAAGAGCGACAAGCTGAGCTTCCAGAGCGCGCGCTTCCACAGCGAGCGGTCGGACGTGATCGAGGCGGAGCCTATCGAAGATTCGCTGCACGATCTGAACGCCCGCGGACAGATCGTCCCGACGCAGAGCGGACGACTGAAGGCTTACGACGCGCCTTCCGCTGCGGCGGTGCCTCAGACGGGAGGAAGCCTCGATACCCCGAGCAAGCGCGAGCAGGCCGTGCAGGCGCTACAGTCCGGACTACGGAACCTCACCGAGAACATCTCGAACATCGCGATCAGCCTTCGTTCTCAGGAGGATAAGGCGGAGGAGATGCTCAGCCATCTTTCGACGCTTCCAGAGTCCATCGAGAATTCGAGCGACGTGAACGCGAATCGGCTCGACGGACTCCGCAAGGAAATCCAGAAGCAGAACTACGCGGCGAACGAGGTCGCGCTCGCGCTGAAGAGCCTTCCGATGGTGCTCGATCGCGTGGACACTCTTCCAGAGAACCTGCGCGATCAGATTACGCTGCTCCGCGCGATGGAAAGACAGCTCGAGCGACAGGTGAACACCGAGGAGCAGATACTCGATCAGTTCCGCGGCTTCGGCGCGGCGCTTAACGGGATCGGGACCGCGCTCAGCCGGCAGAACGAAACCCTCGCGTCCTTCGAGAACCGTCAGATGGAGGCGTACTCGGATTTCCGCGACACGCAGGTAAAGACCTTCGCTCTGTTCAACCGGAAGCAGAAGGAGCAGATTCAGAGCTTCGAGGGTTCTATGGAAAAGAACCTGATGACTTTCAGCGCGTCTCAGAAGGAAACCCTCGATACGCTTAAGAACAGCCAGGACAAGCAGCTCAAAACGATCAAGAGCGGCCACCAGAAGGCGATCAAGCAGGTCATAAGGCATCAGAAGGAAGCTTTCGCACGGATCGAGCACGAGCAGGCCGTCAACCAGACGAGGAACTTCAGGTGGTCCATCGCTGGGATGGTGCTGTTCCTTCTGACGCTTGGCACCGTGACGTACTTCGCGAACTTCCGCCAGAGCGAGGACCAGCTCGCCTCCGGCGCAGGAGGCTCGGCGTACGCAGAGGCTTTGAACAGAATCGAGAGAAAGCTGGACGGAGCTGACCGCGAAGATCACGCGAACACCAGTAAGGAGTAATCCGCGCTGAGATATGGATTGGGGACTCGGTCTTCCGGGTCAACCTCTGGCGAAGAAGCGTCTTTCATCGAAAGACGCTTTTTTGTTTGTCTTTGGTCTTTGGGCTTATGGAAACTATTGCAGGCTCTGGAAGTGCAGATGTCCTCGTCCGCTTTCACCGCCGCTCGCGAGTAATCTTCTATGTGCCGGACACTTCGAGTTCGTAGTGACGCCGTCAGGCGTTTATATGCCCTCACGGGCACACTTCAAACCTGGGAAATGAGCACGTCATCGTCCGAGGAAAAAAATATAATTCCGCGCTTAGTAAATGTCTCACCAAATATTTCTGCAGAAAGAAGAGACAGAGATTGGAGGTTCGGGATCGCGCAAAAACAGGTAAGTCCG